>ONDB01000171.1 GCA_900316485.1 uncultured Eubacteriales bacterium | reverse complement strand
GCCGGCTGATTTATAAAATACATAAATAATACCGACCGGAAACGATCAGGCGCTTTCGTACAGTCCTGACCGCAGCCGGTCGGTTTAATTATTCAATCAGTTTTTATTCAGGAACCGGAACTTTCATCGCCGGTATCTGCTTTAAGCTTGATTTCTATTTCAAACTCATGTCCCTTGACGTTTTTGCTTCCTGACGGGCGGAATACTGTCAATTTAATCGTTTCGTCAGGCTTATACTTTTTCAGCTCATCAATAAGCTCTGCAGCGGAAGTAACTCTTACGCCGTTGATATCAGTAATAATATCATTGGTTCTGAGGCTTGTTTTTGCTGCGGGACCCTTGGGTTCTATCTTTGTTACCAGCATACCCTGGGGTACATTATTGACCTTTGACATATAGAGAGTGCAGGTCTTTCCTTCCACGCCGATAGTGCCTCTGTCGTTTACATAGCCGTAGCGGATAAGCTTGTTTATTACTTCAAGCACGGTGTTGCTGGGTATTGCAAAGCCCATTCCTTCGTAATCGGTGGCTACAAGCTTTGCAGTATTCATTCCGATAACCTGACCGTATTCATTGAGAAGTGCTCCGCCTGAGTTGCCGGGGTTTATGGCAGCATCTGTCTGTATATATTTCAGATATCCGCTTCCGGAAAGTGCTCTGTCAACAGCGGAAACGGCGCCTTTGGTAAGTGAATTTGAAAATTCGGAGCCGCCGGGATTTCCCAGCGCAAAGCAAAGCTCGCCGATGACTGTTGATGCAGAATCAGCAAATTCAGCCGGAGTAAGCTCCTTAGCGTCTATTTTTATAACAGCAAGGTCGGTTTTTTTATCAATACCTATTATGGTACCCAGATATTCCTTTTTATCGTACATAGTGACAAGTACGCCTGTTTTTTTGCTGTCGTTTACAACATGACTGTTGGTAGCAATATAGCCGTCCTCAGAAATAACGATACCGGAGCCTTGACCGTCTGCCGAGGTGATATAATCGCCATTCTGGTCATATGAGGTTATGCATACTACTGAGGGTGCCGCTTTTTCATATACGCTGGTAGCTATAGATGTTTCTGCAGTGTGGTCGCCTGGTGTTTCCACAGCTGATATCTGGGGACCGTCCGGGTTTGCTGTAACTGAAGGAGCTTTGGTCAGTTCAGAGTTTTCTCCGAAGCTTTCTTCAACACGGCTGCTGTCGGGGGGGAGACTGTCCTTGTCAGACAGCTGACGGCTTCCTGCGCTGAGTGCGTAGATAAGAATGCCTGTACCTATGATGATAGCCGCAGAGATAATGCATATCAAAGCAATCTTGCCCTTGTTGCTTTTTGGCTTCTGGGGCGGCATACCGAATCCGTAAAAGCCGGGTGCAAACGGCGGCTGAGGCGGCATAGGCGGTCTGTTATAGAATCCGTCCTGCTGTTGAGGACTGTTGTTTAAATTTATTCCGGGCAAATCAGACACCTCCGTATAAGGTAATTGCTGTCACAGACAGCTTATTTGTCCTGCTTTTTCGGAATGTAAAAGCGGAATTCGGTATATTCACCGTAAACACTGTCGGCAGTAATATCTCCGCCGTGCAGCCTTATTATACTTCTTACAAGGTAAAGTCCGAGACCCAGACCCTTTTTATCCTTGCTTCGTGATTTATCTGTCTTATAGAATTTATCGAAAACCAGGGGTATTTCTGTCTTTTTGATACCCATACCGCTGTTTTTGATCGAAAAGTCAGTGCGGGTACTGTTTTCAGTAATATCGAATTCTATATATCCGCCCTCATCCGTGAATTTTACGGCATTTTCTATAAGATTATATACTATCTGGTGTATAAGATCCCGGTCGCCGGTGATCTTTTTCGGACTGATATTTTCAAGTCCTCTTATTTCCAGATTTTTCTTGTCTATTTCCTGCTCGAAGGTTATGAGTATCGTAACAAGAGTAGACAGCAGGTCAAAGCTTTTATAATTCAGCTTAAGCTCGCCGTTGTCAAGTCTTGAAAGGTCAAGCATTGATTTAACGAGTCTTGAAAGTCTTTTTATTTCTTCGCTTACTATCTGCAGATAATATTCATTTTTATCAGGGGGGATAGTACCGTCGAGAATACCGTCAATAAAGCCGGCAATAGTTGTCATAGGTGTTTTCAGCTCGTGGGATACATTCGCGATAAAGCTTCTTCTTGTTACCTCAGCCGAGGAAAGGGATTCCGCCATATTGTTGAACGATACTGCAAGCTCGCCTATTTCGTCGTTGCTTGTTTCGCTTACACGAACGCTGAAATCGCCCTTTGCAAACTGTCTTGCAGCCTGAGCCATCTGCTTGAGAGGCTTGACCAGGTTATGTGAAAACAGACCTATGGCAAGAACTGAAACGCCCAGTGCAGCAATAGCAGAAAGGATAAACAGCTTAAGTACCATATCGGTAAAAACAGAAACGTCGCTTGTATCAGCGGATACTATAACTATACCGAATATTTCATCTGTTTCGTTGTAATGTATAGGATAGGCTGCCACATATTTTTCTTTATCGTAGATTCCGTCAAGAGTTGTTCGTGCAAAATATTTGCCGTTTTTCAGCGTTTCATTTACAACGTCTATAGGTATCTTTTCGTCTTTGAGTATTCTGTCTTTTGAAGGCTGTTCGTTTCCCTCCGGAGTCGGTGAAATTTCGGTGTTATATTCCTGCACCGGTTCAGGAGGTTTTTTTTCTTCCTTTTCTTTTTTTGAGCTGCCGCCGCTGTTTTCAGGGCTGCTGTCTTCGTCTGATGATTCCGCACTTTTTTCGTCATCAATGCGCTGACCCATCATAGGAAGCTTATTATAGCTGTCTGCGACATTGACCGCTATTCTGGTATTGCCGTTTGTATCGGTAATGGCAATATCACCGTTTACCTCACCTGCAAAAAAACTGAGGATAGCCTCAATGGTCTGAGAATCCGTCAGTGTGTAGGTGGTGCGGTATCTGTCATCCAGCGGTTTATTTACAGCAATGTTCGATCTCATGTAGTTTGCAATATTTCTTGCACGGGCATCAAGAAGGTTAAGCTTTTCGCCCGACCAGTAATTTGTAATGGCAACTGTAAGAATGGAACCAAGTACAAAAAAGCTCAGGAATACGATAAGAACGCTTACATTGATGTATTTTCTCGCCAGGGATCTTCTGGCGTAGAATTTATTCTTTAACTTCAAATTTATAACCTACTCCCCATACGGTCTTGAGTGCCCACTGATCAGATACGCCCTCAAGCTTTTCTCTGAGGCGCTTTACATGAACATCCACGGTTCGTGAATCACCGTAGTAATCGAAGCCCCAGACCTCATCCAATAGCTGATCTCTTGTAAATACCCTGTTGGGGTTGCTAGCAAGGTGATAAATAAGCTCCATTTCCTTGGGAGGAGTATCTATCTGTTCATTGTTTACTCTCAGCTCGTAGTTGGTAAGATTTATAACAAGCTTGTCAAAGCTTACTTCTTTTTTGCTTGTCTGAGCCTCAACAACAGGAACCTGATCGTTTACTCTTCTGAGTACAGCCTTTATTCTTGCCACAATTTCCTTTGTTTCAAACGGCTTTACCACATAATCGTCAGCGCCAAGCTCCAGACCCAGAACCTTATCGAATACCTCGCCCTTTGCTGTAAGCATTATAATAGGACACTGAGAGGTTTTTCTTATTTCTCTGCATACCTGCCAGCCGTCAAATACAGGCAGCATGATATCAAGCAGAACCAGGTCTGGTCTTTCTGTTTTGAATTTAGTAATAGCCTGTCCGCCGTCATTTGCTATGACCACATCAAAGCCTTCCTTTTCGATATAAAGCCTGAGCAGCTCACAGATATTTATATCATCATCTACAATAAGAATTTTTCCCATGCTCATTTTCAATACACCTTTCGTTTGCTGTTTTCTCAATTATCTGATTTCAGTCTGATAGCAACAGCCCTGAAAAACAGCCCCAGCCGCAGCAACTGAATTATCAGACAGAAAGTCAATATACCTAGATTATAACACAAATTCAGAAAAATTGGTACTTATTTGCATTTATAGTTGAAAAAAATATGTACGTCTGCTATATTATTTCTCTTTTATAGAAAATAGCAGCACCTGCTGCCACCGATACACCTATATATCCTATGCCGGTAAGAAGCTCTGTCCAGCCGGAGCCGTCTGTTACGCTTTTTGAAACGGTTACAAATGTATTCATCAGCACATAGCGTGACAGCTCTGACAATGACTGATCTGCCATTGATGCTATCTGAATAAGTGAAGCTATGAGCATAGGGGCTGCTATTGCTGCAGCAACTGCAAAGCCGCTGCGTCTGAAAATTGTGGTAAGCAGTATAAAAACCGATGCAGAAGCGATCAGCAGTGTAAGATAAATTATCAGCATAAATACAAGCTGACCTGCAGAGATGCTGCTTGTAAGCTCAACATGGGGCAAAGCTGTTATGCAGCCTGCTGCAACATATACAAAGGTAATTATCAATAGCTCTATGAGAGCCGTAAGAAGCTTTGAAATAAAGAGCTTTATTCTGCTGCAGCCCCTTGAAACAGTATTCTTATAGGTTCCTGCATTATATTCAGCAGAGCAGAAAGCGCATATACAGGGAGCGCCTATAAGCCACAGAGCACCATCTGAAAGAAAAATATTCACATAGGAAAGCAGATTCTGGGAAGGTATCTGTGAAAAAGCGTCGTCAATAATATCAGTGCTCATTCCGTACTGATTCATCATAGCATACCAGAGGGCTATGTTCTGACCTCTTTCCTGCCAGAAAAAATTATACAGCAGGGACATACCTACTCCGAGGGCTGCCGTAATGAACATACAGACATAAAGACTTTTAGTTTTTATCAGTTTTTTAATATCCGCAATCAAAAGACCGCCCATAATCATTCGCCCTCCATTTTTTCAATAAAATATGCTTCAACGGTACTTTCGGTAGAGGATATGGAATTGACTGTGATACCACTGTTGAAAAGTTCATTGGTAATTTTTCCGATATTATCAATCCTTGTGCCGATAATTATTCCGCCCTCACTGTTGAGTTCAATATCCTGGCTGTCCAGAAGCTTTTTAATCAGTTCTGCTGCTTTTTCCGGAGAATCAGTTATCATAAGTGTTTTGCTGCGGCATTTTTCATCAAGCTCAGCACTTGTGATTTCCTCTACAAGCCTGCCTTTGGCTATAATGCCATAGCGGGTTGCTACTTTTTCAAGCTCGCTTATCAGATGGCTTGAAATAAAAACGGTTTTTCCGTGTTCTTTGTTAAGTGAAATAATAAGCTTTCTTACTTCCGCAATACCGGTAGGGTCAAGTCCGTTGATAGGCTCATCGAGTATCAGCAGTTCCGGATCACCCACAAGTGAAAGTGCAATACCCAGCCGCTGCTTCATTCCCAGGGAAAATTTTCCTGCACGTTTTTTACCTGTATCGGCAAGACCTACTGTTTCCAGAATTTCGCCGGATTTTTTCGGATTCTCGCCGATCATGCGGCAGAATATTTCTACATTTTCCTTTGCGCTCATATTAGGATAAAAGGAAGGGCTTTCTACAAGGCTGCCTATTCTTTTTCTTGCCATATGAGCCTGGATACCATCGAAATAAGAGATTATTCCGCCGGTTTTACGTGTAAGACCCAATATCATGCGTATAAATGTTGTCTTGCCTGCGCCGTTTTTTCCTACAAAGCCATAAATTTCTCCGGGCCTTACACGGAGGCTGACAGAATCAACAACATTCACCTTGGAATATCTTTTGGTTAGATCTTCTGTCTGAAAAATGTATTCCATAATATCGCCGCCTTTACAGATCGTCTTTTTCTTCTATCTCCACAATTATTCTTGAGCGTTTAAGAAAGGTTACAGAAAATACCTGGCCCCGGGCAGCCATTTCCTGCATCCGGCACAGCTCATCTATTGACATTGCTCTGCCGTATATATATTCACCGTCGTCTATGCGGAATTTATATATTACGGTAAACTGGTAGTTGTTTCCGTCTATTTCAAAAACTGGGACTGTTTCAATGCTGATATAATCCCGTTCATCAATATCCTTTTTTGCCAGCTCCCGTCTTGAAAGGGAATGTCCCTTTATCATTCTTTTTGCAGTTTCTCTTGTCATAATTATGCCTCGTTATACAAACAGTATAATTATAAAATATTATACTTTGCGTCAGACTGTTCTTTTCAATGTCTTAAGCATTTGTTTGGTTTCTGCATCTATTCTTAATGAATCGCAGAGCTTTCCTATAGCCCTGTTGTGGGTATCAGCGTCGAAGCTTTTGTTTTGCAGGTAGGGAAGGGTCTTTTCAGGGAATTTGGTATAACATTCCGCAACTGCCCATCCAACAGCCATAGATGAATAATATGCATCCGTATTGATTTTTGTAAGGGTTTCCAGTACTGCGTCTATGTATTCATCATTTACAAAGTGATCAAGCAGCATTACGGCTGCATATCTCTGATAGAATTCCTTATCAGAGTCTGCGTATTTCTGAATATGCTCCCACACAAGGGGCTTGCTTTTTTTCGGGAATTTAAGAGTACAGCATATGCTGTCGCATACGCTCCAGTTATCTATTCTGGGAACAAAATCGTCCATCAGCAGGAGTCTTTGTTCGGGAGTTATTTTAACGTATCCGATAACCATACCTCTCAGCATTACCTCGTCAAAATAGAAATCCTCGCCTTCGAGGGCGGCAAGGCCTTCTGTTTTGGCTATCTCTCTGGCATATTCCCTCAGCACGGGAAGTCTGACACCAAGTATATTTTTTGCTCCCGGGACTATTTTTGAGGAAAACGTACTGTTTTTCCTGTCGCTCATAGTCTCCAGCTTTTCCCTTATTTCTTTTTTCATTAATATCACCTCCTGCAGAATAAAAAGTATAATAATACAATATGTATAATATACAAATAGTATTCTACGGATAGTATATATTACAATGCGTATAGTATATACCAAACGTATAATATACATTAAGTATATAACTAAAAGTATATTTTATAGAATATACTACAATTTGTATTTAAAAACCAATATACCAAATGTAATAAAATACAATATGTATTATACTGTCGGTAGTGATTAGAAGATATATACTATTGGTAATTGTATGCATTATAATATACAAACGGTATAATATACATAATGTATTATATTGTTGCTGCGGCTTCATTTCCGGTATTTTGCAGGGGGATTCTTGTATAGAGACTTATATCAAACTCTTTGATAAGGCACAGCTCGTTATTGTCGATAAGCCGCTGTTTTTTAGACTTATCAAGCTTTTTTATCCTGTATTCAAGGCGGGAAGCAGCAGAGCGGTCTGTACTTTCCCATACTGCTTCAAGCCTCTGGGCATTGTGTGAACGGGTATATCTGGCACATCGGGCTGTTCTGCCGAAATGCTGAGCCATACGCTTATTGATATCGGAAGCGATGCCGGTATAAAGGCTGCCGTCACAGCAGCGCAGGATATATGTATAGTAAGCCATCAGGAATTGTGCATAAGCATATGCTCAGCAAGTATTTCCGAATAAAGCTGAGCGCCGCTCCACTCTGCATTGGTGGGGGTAAGTACCGCTTTGAGCACATCCCTTGGAAATCCGGCTTTTCTCAGGGCAGCCAGAAGCTTATCGACTTCGCCGCCCACAAGACCGCACATTACAACAAGTCTGCCGGGACAGGTCTCTGTTTTTTCTCTGGGGCTGTCGTCATCACTGACGCCTGCCAGAAAGCCGACGCTCAGATCCTGCTGCTGTTCGGTAACAGCCTTCGGAGAAAACTTAAGCGGAAGGATTGCCCTTCTGAGTCTTCCCAGTTCTTCATCGGTAAAGCTATAAAGTAAAACTGTTTTTTTCATAATATAATCTCCCGGCAATGCCTGTCAGGTATCGCTGTCCAGCTTCAGCACTGCCATAAATGCTTCCTGCGGAACCTCAACAGAACCCAGCTGACGCATACGCTTTTTGCCTTCCTTTTGTTTTTCAAGAAGCTTTTTCTTTCTTGTAATATCGCCGCCGTAGCATTTTGCAAGAACGTCCTTACGCATTGCCTTAACGGTTTCTCTGGCTATTATTTTTCCGCCGATGCACGCCTGAATCGGAACCTCAAAAAGCTGGCGCGGAATCTTTTCCTTCAGCTTTTCAGCCATTTTTCTTGCACGAGGATAAGCCTTGTCTGCGTGGATGATAAATGAAAGCGCATCCACAACTTCACCGTTGAGCATAATATCAAGCTTTACAAGCTTTGATTCTGCATAGCCTGAAAGCTCGTAGTCGAAGGATGCATAGCCTCTTGTGCGTGATTTAAGCGTATCAAAGAAATCGTATATTATTTCAGCCAGCGGCATTTCGTAATGTATATCGACACGGTCTGCATCAATGTAGGTCATATCCTTGAATATGCCTCTTCTGTCCTGGCAAAGCTCCATGATATTGCCAACATATTCGCTGGGGGAGTATATATGAGCCTGAGTCATAGGCTCCTCTGCCATAGCAATAAGACCTGTATCCGGATAGTTGGTAGGGTTATCTATCATTTCAACCGTTCCGTCAGTCTTGGTTATGCGGTAGATAACGCTGGGAGCGGTTGTGATGAGGTCAAGGTTGTATTCTCTTTCCAGTCTTTCCTGAATAATTTCCATATGGAGAAGTCCCAGGAATCCGCAGCGGAAGCCGAAGCCCAGGGCGACGGATGTTTCAGGCTCGAATGAGAGAGAAGCGTCATTGAGTTCAAGCTTTTCCAGAGCATCCCGCAGATCTCCGTATTTTGCTCCGTCTGCCGGATAGATACCGCAGAAAACCATAGGCTGTACCTGACGGTAGCCGGGGAGAGGTTCAAGGGCAGGGCTGTCCGCAAGAGTAACGGTATCGCCCACACGGGCATCGCTGACAGTTTTGATGGAAGCGGCAATGTAACCTACCTCGCCGGCATAAAGAGCTTCTGTCGGTTCAAGGGTAGTAGCTCTCATAAAGCCAAGCTCCACAACAGTAAATTCCGATCCTGTAGCCATAAGGCGGATAGTATCGCCCACATGGAGCTGACCTTCCTTAAGGCGCACATAAATGATTACGCCCTTATAGCTGTCGTAATATGAATCGAAAATAAGCGCCTGAAGGGGTTTATCGCTGTCGCCCTCGGGAGGAGGTACAAGTTTTACAATCTGTTCCATAACGTCATGGATATTGATACCCACCTTTGCAGAGATACATGGTGCATCCTCAGCCGGAAGACCGATCACATCCTCAATTTCTTTTTTTACCCTGTCGGGATCAGCGCTGGGCAGGTCGATTTTATTGATCACAGGTACTATTTCAAGACCTGCATCAAGTGCCAGATAAGTATTTGCAAGTGTCTGTGCTTCTATACCCTGGGAGCTGTCAACAACAAGAACAGCGCCCTCACAGGCAGCAAGCGAACGGGACACTTCGTAATTGAAATCCACATGACCGGGGGTATCTATAAGGTTAAAAATATATTCCTCCCCGTCATCTGCCTTGTAAAGAAGAGTTACGGCATGAGCCTTTATAGTTATGCCTCTTTCTCTTTCAAGATCCATATTATCAAGCAGCTGATTTTCCATATCACGGATAGCAACGCTTTGTGTCTGTTCAAGGATTCTGTCGGCAAGTGTTGATTTGCCGTGATCTATATGTGCTATGATGCTGAAATTTCTTATTTTATCTCTGTCAAAAGCCATTTTCTCACCTTTTCTCTTTCGGATCTTTTTCCAGGAGGACAATCTCCCCCACATTACATAAAGTATAGCATACCCTCACCCTTTTTTCAACCGCCAGCGTGCCGCCAGCGTGACGCCGG
>ONDB01000150.1 GCA_900316485.1 uncultured Eubacteriales bacterium | reverse complement strand
CCATAACAACGTCGGAGAACATCTGGATGAATCTTCTGTAGCAGTCATAAGCCCAGCGGGGGTTGCCTGATTTCTCTGCGAGAACCTCAACAACTTCCTCGTTAAGACCGAGGTTAAGAATAGTATCCATCATACCGGGCATGGATGCACGAGCACCTGAACGAACGGAAACCAGGAGAGGATTCTCCTTATCACCGAACTTCTTGCCGGTGATCTCTTCCATCTTGTCGATGTACTCCATGATCTGGCCCTGAATTTCATCATTGATCTTTTTGCCGTCCTCATAATACTGAGTACAAGCCTCTGTAGTAATAGTAAAGCCCTGGGGAACAGGAAGACCTATATTGGTCATTTCAGCAAGGTTAGCGCCCTTACCACCGAGAAGCTCACGCATTGAAGCGTCGCCCTCTTTAAACAAATAGACCCATTTTTTTGCCATTGGAATTACCTCCTGAGAATAAAAATTATCGACTTAGGTCGGTTGCGTATATTATAACATAAATCACTGTCAATTTCTATTGTTTTTTGCAAAAAATCATAATTTTTTTTTAAAAAGAAGCAATTATTTAATGATTATGCAGTGAAAAAGGCATTAAACCGCGATAAACAGCCGTATTTTCACCCAAAGCATTTTATCATCTGCGTGAATTCTTATACGCGTCAAGTGATTCTCTTGCCCATTCCCTGCCGATATTCAGAAAGCCTGCCTGCAGTTCTGAGCCTGCAAGATGCTTTTTCACGATCCCGGCAGAGCGTCTGTAGATATCAAGTCTGGTGGACTGTATATAAGAGCGTTTATCTCCGCCCACGAAGAACTGGAAGCTGATGGTATTTTTTTCCTCATCTATTTCAGTAAAATAGCCGGAATACACATTATACCCCGTATCCTTTGCAACCACCTCAGACACAGCCAGCTTGGTAAGCTCCACAGCCATATCATCAAGACCGCTTTCAAAGATAACGATTTTTTCCTTAAGAGAATTTATATCAGGTACAATACGTTTTCTGATATCCTTGAGATCCGAATACTGAGCCTCCAGCTTCTGATCCACGACCTTCTGTCTGCCCACCTGAGGAATGAAATAGACCATAAATTTTCTTTCTATATCATTATAGAGGAATGGGTGCTGAAATCTTGTAGAGAATCCGCATTTTTTACATTTCCACCGGAAAATTTCTTCATTGAGCACAGCGCTTCTGATATCAGGTTCCTCAACCGTATTAGCGCTGATAAGGATATTAGTTGCCGACTGTTGTCTGCACTTAGGGCAGATAACAGATTTTGTCACTGTTTCAGACATATTATCAACTCCTAATTATAGTGATGATATTATAACATAAATTCAAGCCTTATTCAATCGCCAAACGGAAAATTTGCCGGCGAGCCGCCGGTGCCATAACGCGATAGCCAGCGTGACGCTCTTAATGCGCCCGCCTTTTCAAAGGCGGTGGGTCCATGGTGCAAAGCCTCTGGTCCCGCTCCGCAGAGTGCGAAATCTCTTTGCTTCATTCCCCCGGTCAATTGTAAGTCAAATTCGCAAAATGTATAGTCCCCCAGGTTTAATAAATTAAGAATTCCACAAAGATTCCAAAACTATTCCTTACTCTTTCCTAACAAAGGCTTTATAATAGCATCATAAAAACCGCCACCGGCTCAGCCGTCAGCGGTTCAGCGTAAAATGCAGAGCTTTCCCTGCTCCTGATTTTATAATTTTACCTATGAAAAGAGAAGGATATCGTGTATAATAGAATGTAACAGATGTATGTGAACAGGCTTTTGCATATTATCCTAAACGTCAGGAGATGAACAGTTATGTCAAAAATCCTTATTGTAGATGATGAACCTGATATCGTAGAGCTTATTAAAAGATACGCCCTGCGTGAAGGCTTTGAAGTAAGCTGTGCAGAGGACGGACAGCAGGCTATTGAAATATGCATGAGGGAAGATTTCGATATCATTATAATGGACGTTATGATGCCCGATACGGACGGCTTTACTGCAAGCAGAAGGATCCGTGAAAAAAAGGATATCCCGGTGCTGATGCTTTCCGCCAGAGGGTCTGAATACGATAAGCTTTTCGGCTTTGAATCCGGTGTGGACGACTATGTTACAAAGCCCTTTTCTCCAAAGGAGCTTATGGCCAGGATAAAGGTAATTATCAGGCGCCATTCTTCTGCTGCGCCAAAAAAGGAAGGCAGGCTTACCTGCGGCGGAATAGAGCTGGATACCCTGGGACATGAGGTTTTCATTGACGGAGAAAAAACTGAGCTTACTGCCAAGGAATACGGAATACTTCTCTATCTTATGCGCAACAGAGGCATAGTTCTTTCAAGAGACAAGATACTCAGCGAGGTATGGGGATATGATTACTTCGGCGACGACAGAACCGTCGACTGGCAGATAAAGCTTCTGAGAAGCAAGCTGGGAAAATACAGGGATTTCATACATACCATAAGAGGGGCGGGATATAAGCTTGAAGCTGAAAATTAAGTCGTTTAAGCTGAGGCTCTGGCTGTATTTTGTATTGTTCACAGCAGTGATTTTCACCGTGCTCTGGCTTTTGCAGACGGTTTTTATCCAGAGCTTCTATAATGATATGCTGATAAAAAACACCAAGGAAGCCGCCGCCAAAATTACGGAATGTTCCGGCGATGAAAAATTCGGCGATATCCTTGATGAGCTTTCACTTAACAATTCAATACTTGTATATATCACAAAAACCGACGGAAGTATTATTTTCAGTTCTGACCAGTTCAAAGGGCTTTCAGCCAGAAACCATATGAAACACCTTTCCGATGAAAAAAAACAGGATGATAAATCCTCCTTTTCGGAGAACAGGCATATGGGTGACGGAATAAGGCCAAGGGGCGAATACAGAAGCCTTCCCGAAGGCTATGATGAATTTCTGAAATCCCTTGAAGCCTCAGAAAACGGCATATACGAAAGCACTTCCGACGGTCTTTACATTTACGGCACATATATAGACGGTGATGACGGGGAAAAGAATGTGCTCTATATCAGCACTACCCTTGACGCTGTGGGGCCTGCGGTGGATATCATCAGGCTCCAGCTTGTATGGGGTACCGTTATTTCCCTTGTGACCGGTTTTATTCTGGCATGGTTCATTGCAAGAAGCTTTTCACAGCCTGTTGCCGGACTGACGGAAAAGGCAGAGCATATCGGCGAGGACAATTTCCCCAGGGATTACAAAAAAGGCTTCTGCTCCGAGCTTGACGAGCTGAGCGATGTTCTTGACGAAACCTCGGACAAGCTTATAAAGTCACGGACCTTCCAGAGAGAACTGCTGGCAAATGTTTCCCACGACCTGCGTACCCCCCTTACAATGATAAAGGGATATGCAGAAATGGTCAGGGATTTCTCACGCACAGACGAACAGCAGTGCAGTGAGGATATCGGGGTAATAATCAGGGAAGCAGACAGGCTTTCCGCTATGATCAACGAGATACTTGAATATTCCGAAATGCAGAGCGCAGAACGCACCCCCGAGGCTGAAAGCGTGGATATGAGCTCAGTTGTAAGGCGTGTCTGCGGAAATTTTGAAAGCCTTTACAGCCGTGACGGCGGTCATATAGAAACGGATATTGCAGACGGCATAAGAATTATGGGATATGCCGGAAAGCTCGAAAGAGCCGCTTACAATCTCCTTGACAATGCTGTGCGCCACAACGGAGAAAGCAGGCTTATCAATGTTTATCTTAAAAAAGACGGTTCTCAGGCAAGACTGTGCATAACAGACCACGGAAACGGTATTCCCGAAGCAGAGCTTGAAAACATCTGGGACAGGTATTACACATACCGCCAGAGAGATAAAAAGGGTGTTTCCGGTCTTGGTCTTGCAATAGTAAAGCAGATTGCGCTTCAGCACGGCGGAACCTGCTCCGCTGAAAGCGAAGTGGGCAAGGGCAGTTCGTTCATACTTACCATTCCCCTGGAATGATAACAGACTGTCAGTTCCCGGCTTTCTTCCTGATGCTGTCCCAGTATGCCTTGTATGCCTGCTCGTTTTTATTGTCCCCCGGCTCGTAGTAGACGGCATCCTTTACCCCGTCCGGCAGATACTGCTGTTTTACCCAATGGTCGGGGTAATCATGGGGATACAGATAAAACTGCCCTTTTACCTTTGCATCAGCTCCATCATAATGCTTGTTCTGGAGCTGACGGGGAAAACCGCCAGCCTTTCCTGCTTCAATATCCGCCATGGCTCTGGCTATAGCCATATATGCGGAATTGGATTTCGGCGACTGGGCTACTAGTATTACTGCATCTGCAAGGGGTATTCTGGCTTCCGGCAAGCCTACCATCATAGCTGCGTCTACCGCTGCCTTCACTATGGGGATTATCTGGGGATTGGCAAGACCTACGTCCTCACAGGCACATACCATCAGCCTCCGGCAGGCAGAGGGCAGGTCGTTGGCGGCAAGTATCCGGGCAAGATACAGTATAGCTGCGTCCGGGTCGCTGCCTCTCATAGATTTCTGGAAGGCTGACAGAAGGTCATAGTGCTCGTCTCCTTCCCTGTCATATCTTACTGCGCTTTTCTGAGTCAGCTGGGCAGCGCTTTCCAGAGTAATCTCTATGCTCTCTCCCCTTTTGTCTGCGGCTATTACGGAAAGCTCCACTGCATTTATGCTTTTGCGCACATCCCCTCCGCAGGCATATGCGATATGCTCAACAGCCTTCCGGTCGACATTTATAGGCTTGCCAAGCTCTGCGGAAAGATAATCATATGCCCGTATGACCGCAGCTGTTACATCCTCCTTTTCCACCGGCTTGAATTCAAATACTGTAGAACGGCTGAGTATTGCGCTGTATACATAAAAGTAAGGATTTTCAGTTGTAGACGCAATCAGGGTTATACTTCCGTTTTCAATATATTCAAGCAGGGTCTGCTGCTGCTTTTTATTGAAATACTGTATCTCATCCAGATACAGCAATATACCGTTGATTCCGCCGAAGCCCTCCAGTTCGGAAAAAAGCTGCTTGATATCCGCTGTTGATGCGGTAGTACCGTTAAGCTTGCGGAAGGAACGGTTGGTCTGCTTTGCGATAATGGATGCAAGAGTGGTCTTTCCCACACCCGAAGGACCGTAAAATACCATATTAGGTATTCTCTTGGATTCTATGATATTCCTGAGGGGTCTGCCCTCATCAAGCAAATGATGCTGACCCACTATTTCATCAATTGTCTTTGGTCTTAATCTGTCTGCAAGCGGCTGCTCCATGTTTTCACCTCTTATATTCACTCCCGGAAAAACGATGGTTTACCGGGGGATTCTTTTTTATTTTACAGGTCATAATCTGCCGGGTCAAGATAAAACTCGCTGCCGGGCGGATATTCGCTGTTGTTTTCGGCAATATACGCCTGCTTTGTGGAGCTGTATCTGTATACATACCAGCAGTCTGCCCCCTGTCTGTTTTCAAGGGGTACGAACCATACCCTGATATCCAGCAGCTTACGGGGATTCCCCTTTAGTCTGAAGCGTATTCCGAATATACGGCGGAATTCCGTATCCATTCTTTTTTTCAGCGGCAGACTTTCCGGCACTGCAGGCGGAATCCTGAAATCCCTGTCCTCCCAGTAAAGCATGCTTCTGCCTTCTTTATCCCTTACTTTGGAAAAGTCTACGGCTTTTTCGTACCTGTCTGCTGTAAAGCGCACATTTTCAAACACCAGTTCATCCTTTTCTATGAAATCTCCTGTTATCATAACTGCGATACCCCTGGAGCTTCCTCCGTAATTCACTGCAAATACACTTTCGTCACAGAAGGGCCGGTCTATCTGACAGGGCATAAGTTCAAAATGCCATATTCTGAATTCCGGCTTTTCCTTTACATAAGACTCCGGCGGACTGAAACTTATGCGGATAATATCATTCCCCTCAGCTTCATCACCAGAAAGCAGGCACTGGCGCTGCGTCATACCTATAAGCGGCGCAATGTCAAGTAAGGTCTGCTCTGCAAAGGTCTGATCACAGGCAGCAGCTTTTTTCAGCTTATGGAAATCAGACGCATATTTTCTGAATCCTGCAAGGCTTGTACGCTTTGATATCTTCATGCCGGCGGGTATGCCGGATCTGAGGAAGCCGTCTGATGATGAACCGGGAGATACAAGATCCAGCATAAGAAAATCACTGTCAAAGCAGGCTGCGGCAAGCACTGCTGTACACAGGTCTGCAGATATTTTCCCCGCTGTCCGGTTCATTTCTTCATATGTATTGAAATCATACAGCTCAGTGCATACAGATATCCATTTGCTTTCTTCCGGACAGCATATACACAGGCTTACTGTATTTTCATTTTCTTCGTCTGAAACAGCAAAGCCCTTTTTCTGCAGCTCCGGTATGAAATAATCCTTCAGGCTGTCTGAGCTGATATTCCCGTTTTTTCTTATGTGAATATCAGAGAAAAACAGTCCCACTGTACCGCCTCCTTTTCTCAGTACTTATTTTCCCCGGAAAGGATACTTTTCCGGTTCATTATCAGTTTTTATCATTTCCCGGATTATTCCGGCAGCTTCGCTGTCCGGCTTTCTTCTTTGGAAATAATACTCCATATCCTCATCGGTAATTTCCCTTATCACCCGGCAGGGATTTCCCGCTGCCACACACCAGGACGGCACATCCTTTGTCACCACGGAACCTGCACCGATAACAGTATTATCACCTATGGTCACACCCGGACATACAATTACATTTCCCCCCAGCCATACATTGCTGCCGATGTTAACATCTATTCCGTATTCGTAAAGGGTATTTCTCATAGCCGGGTGGACAGGATGTCCTGCGGTATAGATTGACACATTCGGTGCAAACAGGCAGTTATTTCCTATTCTTACCCTGCCAACATCCAGTATGGTACAGTTATAGTTGCAGAAAAAATTATCCCCCACCTGGATATTGAATCCGTAATCGCAGTAAAAGGGCGGATTGATAAATGCATTTTTTCCGCAGGAAATCAGCTGTTTAACCAGTGCAGCAATACCTTCAAAATCCGACCTGTCCATGGTATTAAGCTGCTGGGTAAGTCTTCTTGCCCTTGCCTGCTGACTCATGAGCTGTTCATCAGTCCGGTAAAGCATTTCATTGTCACGTCTTTGAATATTGTCCATAATGATCCTCCTTACTTATTTATACGTTTATACGACCTTTCTATAACTGATTTTACCACACTGCGAAGATTAAAACAACCGGCTCCGGCGAGCCGCCGGAGCCGCAACGCGATGGTGTCGCTTCACTTACGTTACGCTCTTAATGCGCCTGACTATTTTACTGCCCGCGGTGCTGCTGTTATTGCTTGGGTAGCTTTATTTCATTCGTTTCAGAATTTAATTCTTATCTGGAAAATATTTTTAGCTTTTACTCCTTTAACTCTTTGTTATCCCTCTGAAATGAGTCAGAAATGAAAAAGAAAATTATATTTGTTCATTTTTAATTCGGGGTATCCGGTTTTTCAGGGATACTAATAGCTAAAAATGCAAGTTTTGAAAAAAAAGTTGCAAAAATCAAAAAAATTTACTTGATTATACGGAAATAGTATGCTAAAATAGTTATTACGTGATAATGAAGCGAATAAAAGTTGCATTATCAGGAATTGTTGATAATAAAAAAGAATTAAGGAGTGACTGTCATGTCATATGTAAGCGACGTACTTGAAAAAGTAATTGAAAAAAACCCTGCACAGCCCGAATTCGTACAGGCTGTTAAAGAAGTTCTCGAATCCCTTGAGCCTGTTATTGAGGCTAATCCCCAGTATCAGAAGGAGGCTATACTTGAAAGAATCACAGAGCCTGAAAGACAGCTTATGTTCAGAGTTCCGTGGGTAGACGATAAGGGTAACGTTCAGGTTAACCGCGGTTTCCGTATCCAGTTCAACTCTGCTATCGGTCCCTACAAGGGCGGTCTCAGACTCCATCCCTCAGTAAACCTGGGCATTATCAAGTTCCTTGGCTTTGAGCAGATCTTCAAGAATTCTCTTACAGGTCTTCCCATCGGCGGCGGCAAGGGCGGTTCTGACTTTGACCCCAAGGGCAAGAGCGACAGAGAAGTTATGGCTTTCTGCCAGAGCTTTATGACAGAGCTGTTCAGACATATCGGAGCTGATACAGACGTTCCTGCCGGTGATATCGGTACAGGCGCAAGAGAGATCGGCTACCTCTTCGGTCAGTACAAGAGACTCAAGAACCAGTATGAGGGCGTTCTCACGGGCAAGGGTCTTACATACGGCGGTTCACTCGCTCGTACAGAAGCTACAGGCTATGGTCTTCTCTACATCACAGAGGAGCTTCTTAAGGATCACAATATCGACATCAAGGGCAAGACAGTATGCGTATCCGGTGCCGGCAACGTTGCTATCTATGCTACACAGAAGGCTCAGCAGCTGGGCGCTAACGTTGTTACACTGGCTGACTCAACAGGCTGGATCTACGATGCAGAGGGCATTGATATTGCTGCTGTCCAGGAGATCAAGGAAGTCAAGAGAGCAAGACTTTCTGAGTACAAGAACTATCGTCCCAATGCTGAGTATCACGAGGGCAAGTTCATGTGGACTATCCCCTGCGATATCGCACTTCCCTGCGCTACACAGAACGAGCTTGATGTTGAGGGTGCTGAGAACCTTATCAAGAACGGCGTAATTGCTGTATGCGAGGGTGCTAACATGCCTACAACTCTTGAGGCTACAAAGAAGTTCCAGGATGCAGGCGTTATGTTCGTTCCCGGCAAGGCTGCAAATGCAGGCGGCGTTGCTACATCTGCTCTTGAGATGTCACAGAACAGCCAGAGACTTTCATGGACATTTGAGGAAGTTGACCAGAAGCTCCAGGGAATCATGGTTAACATCTATCACAACATTGCTGAAGCTGCCAAGAAGTACGGCTACGAAGGCAACTATGTTGTCGGCGCAAACATTGCAGGCTTCGTAAAGGTTGCAGACACAATGATTGCTCAGGGTGTAGTCTGATTCAGTTTTTTCTGAAAATCATCAAATATATACAGGGCAGGATACCGCTTTGGTGTCCTGCCTTTTTTTCGACCTTTCAGCAAAACCATTACACAAAATCATATAATTAAAATTGTGACTTTTAACGAAAAAGCACAAAAAGTTATATAATTATTTACAATTTTTGAGAATAGTGATAAAATTATATTCAGATGTTTATTATGTTCAAGGAGGATGAAAACATGAAAAAATCAAAAACACTGAGGAAAATTTTAT
>ONDB01000149.1 GCA_900316485.1 uncultured Eubacteriales bacterium | reverse complement strand
CCGAAGCGAGGGGGATAGTTAAGGAAAAGGGATTTGAAAAGGGGAAGACCTTAAGAAAGGGGGCTTTGCCCTCTTTCTTGTGGTCGTTCTCTTTTTTCCCGTGCCGGAAGGCACGCTTTTTATATAACCTGCTTCCCGAATCATACTACAGGAACATAATAAAACCGGCAAGCCGCCAGTGTTATGCTCTTAATGAGCCTGACTGTCTGGCTGCACTGCTGGCATGGATACATACTTTATCGGAAGTAATTATATTTTCTGTTATATCAGAATCAATAATATATTTCCTGCCGATAACGGCTGCTTTGCTGTTTTTGCCGTGACCTATTTCTTCTGTTTTGGCTGCTGGCAGCGAATAATTGGTTTCTTTCAGTATCAGATTGATAACATCATCGCTTAAGCCGGAATTATCAAGCTTTGTGAATGTGCCCAGAAGTATACCCTTTATTCTGGAGAAAAAACCGAGCTGAGAAAGCTGAGAAACATAGGTCTGCAGCTGATACATATCTGTACCCAGAGCTTCAAGCAGAAGCAGCTTTCCTTCAGGGTCGGGCATATACGGTGTACCTGCGAGCTTCAGCAGACATCTGATGTTTCCGCCTATAAGAGTACCGCTCATTCTTCTGCCGTTTATCATGCAGCAGTTGATATCCAGCAGTTCCGCTTCATTTCCACTCAGATAATTATCAAGCCTTCTGCACTGTATTTCGTCCTGATCCGATGCAATATTTTTTACCTGATATAATACAGATTCCTTTCCAGTCTGTGCATATAAGGCATTGATGATGGTAGTAAGATCGCTGTAGCCGTAAAAGCAGGCATTGCTGTGTCTGACCAGTTCATAATCAAGATGGGGCAGAATACGGTTTGCTATATCTCCGCCGGAAACATCAAAAATATCAGTTACCTTATCATCAGCAAAACAGCTCATAAGCTCTTGTGCAATAATACAGGCATCAACTGGTGTTTCACTTCCCAGGTAATTTGATATTTTTGTCCTTACTCCCATTTTTTCAAGGTTTTCGGCAGATCTGATAATAATCTGTCTGCCGGCTTCTTTTCTTGGATCGGAGCAGCAGACTAATACTGCCTTTCTTTTCATAGGATCATCTCCAGTATATTATGGCAAAGCCCGGGTAATATCAGCAAAATCCTGCATTGACATTTCCTCAGCTCTTGCGTTCTGTTTAATCCCTGCGGATTCAAGTATGCTGCTGACCTGAGCCTTGGGCAGCGAAAGCCCCGAGCTGAGCGAATTGGGCAGAGTTTTCCTCCTCTGAGAAAAAGCAGCCTTTACTACACGGAAGAATTTCTTTTCATCGTCAATTTTCACAGGCGGTTCTTCCAGAATATCAAGTCTGATTACTGCAGAATCTACCTTGGGGGCAGGGATAAAGCTGCCTCTTGAAACCTTGAAAAGCAGTTCGGGTTTGCTGTAGTAATTAACTGCAGCGCTTATTGCGCCGGACTCTCTTGTGCCCGGAAGAGCGCATATTCTGTCTGCAGCCTCTTTCTGAACCATAACAGTAAGTGCTTTTATCGGAAGCTTTTCTTCAAGAATACGCATAATTACCGGAGAAGTTATGTAATAGGGAAGGTTTGCGCAGATAACAACGTCGTGACCCTCAAATTCCTCTGCAATAAGAGCATGAAGGTCCAGCTTCATAGCATCAGCATTTACAACCTTTATATTATCATGTTCTGATAGTGTTTCCTGAAGTACCGGCAGCAGCCTATTATCAAGCTCGATGGCAACAACCTTATATGCTTTCTTTGCAAGCTCATTAGTCAGCACACCTGCGCCGGGCCCTATTTCGATAACGCCGACCTTATCCGAGCAGCCTGAAAGCTCTGCCATTTTAGGGCATACGGATGGATTGACAAGGAAATTCTGACCGAGTGCTTTTGAAAAAGTAAATCCATGCTTATTGAGCACTCCTTTTACGTAGGATATATCTGTAAGATTACTCATAATAACTCCTTTAAAGATTAATTATGCCGTTTTTCTCTGCAACTGCATACTCATATTATACACTAAATTTACAATTTGGAAAGCATAATTATTTTTTTTTTAAGCTGTAAACAGAAACTGACTTTTGATAATATATTTTATGGTCAGGCTGTTTGAATAAGTGGTGTTTTTCAGGCAATAATTCCGATAAGAAAAAATTATTTGTAATATATCAAACGGAGGTATTGCTTTATGAATTTGAAGCTTGTATTAAAATCAGTCTGCTGCGGACTTGTACTTTGCATTATCTTTTCTCTTGCAGGTTTTTCAGGAAGCTGCAGGGATATTGAGGACAGACTGCTGCGGTTTCATATTATTGCTAATTCCGACAGCAAAGAAGATCAGGCACTCAAGCAAAAAGTCAGGGACGGCATAACCCGTTATACCGATGAGCTTTTCAGGAGCTGTCACAGCAAGGAAGAAGCAATGCAGATAACCAGGGACAGGATAGACGATATAAACAATAAGGCTCAGCAGATAGTCAAAGACGAGGGCTGTAGCTTTAAAACTGCTGCCAGCCTGACAAAAATGCATTTTGATACACGGGTATATGATGATTTTACCCTTCCTGCCGGAACCTACGATGCTCTCAGAATAACTATCGGCAAGGGGGAGGGACACAACTGGTGGTGTGTGCTTTATCCTGCTGTATGCATAAGTGCAGCAAAAAAAGATATCGGCTCCGCTCTTACAAAAGAGGAAACCGATATTGTTAAAAACAGTGATAAATATGTAGTAAAATTCAAATTTATGGAATGGATAGAACAGATTAGATCAAGTCTGGGACAATAAAGGAATCAGCCGAGAAGATCTCCGATTATTCCGCCGGGAACATATCTTGAAGGACCTGTGTTGACAGGATGGGTGACAAATACCTCATCATACTGTTTTTGCAGCTTGTCCTCACAGTCACCTGCTTTGTCCTTATCATCAAATATTCCGAAAACAGCGGAGCCGCTGCCGGTCATAAGCGCACCAAGTGCACCGCAGTTTTTCATAGCTGTTTTTATATCATCTATTTCCTTTATGCCTGCCACCTCTTCAAATCTGTTATACAGTCCGGAAGAAATCTGTCTTAGATTACCTCCGCAGATGCTGTTTGTCATATAATCCATGCTTTTAATATTTTCATATCCCAGTTTATCTGATTCACTGTAAGCCTCTGACGTAGAGATACGGAATTCCGGCATAACAATTACAATAGTACATTCCGGCATATCTGTAATAGGACTCAGTATGGTTCCTATTCCGGAAGCAGTCATTGTGCCGCCGTATACACAGAAAGGAACATCTGCGCCGATCTTTTCTCCTATTTCAGCCAGTTCATCTGTTGAAAGCTGGGCTCCGGTAAGCTCATTGAGTGCATATAGAACAGCTGCTGCATCAGTGCTGCCGCCTGCCATTCCGGCTCCAGACGGAATATGCTTTTTTATTCGTATATTCACCCCGGACCTGGGCAGTCCAGTATGATCAAAAAACAGTTCGGCAGCTTTATAAGCGGTATTGCTGCTGTCACAGGGGATATCATCCCTTGTACAGGAAAGGCGGATACCCTTTCCGTCATCATCTGTTGTCACTGTAACATAATCATACAGGGATACCGATTGCATGACGGTGCTGATCAGATGATAACCGTCACTTCTTTTTCCGTTTATCTCCAGAAAAAGATTAAGCTTGGCTGGTGACTGTACAGTCATTTTCATTTATATCCCACCTTTCATTATTATTCTCATACTTCATGAATGAATTATGGCTTTATCTTATCCAGGTATTTCTGTATGCGGACAAGAGCTTCCTTGATGTGTCCCAGTGAATATGAATACGACACTCTTGCAAAGCCTTCGCCGCATTCACCGAAGGCAGTACCCGGAACGATAGCAACATGCTGGTCATAGATAAGACCTTCGCAGAAATCTTCGCTGGTCTTGCCGGAAATTTGGATGCTGGGGAAGCAGTAGAAGGCTCCCTCCGGCTCAAAGCAGGTCAGTCCCATTTTGCAGAAGGAATCTACAATAAGACGCCTTCTCATATCATATTCTTCTCTCATGCGCTCAATATCTGCATCTCCGTGTTTAAGAGCCTCAATGGCAGCATACTGTGCAGTTGTAGGCGCGCTCATTATTGCATACTGGTGAAGCTTTGTCATCTGGGTAATAACTGGCTCCGGTCCGAGAGCGTAGCCAAGACGCCAGCCTGTCATAGCATAAGCCTTTGAAAAACCGCTGACAACGATTGTACGCTCTTTCATGCCCTTGATGTCTGCGAAGCTGACATGACGATCCTTTCCGTAGGTAAGTTCGCCGTAAATCTCATCAGAAAGCACAAGGATATTGTGCTTTTCTATTACAGCGGCGATTTCTTCGAGATGCTCTCTTCTCATAACTGCACCTGTGGGGTTATTGGGGAAGGGAAGGATAAGCAGCTTTGTTCTTGGTGTAATAGCTTCTTCAAGCTCCTGAGAGGTAAGGCGGAATTCGTTTTCAGCCTTTGTGCGGATAATTACAGGTTTACCGTCAGCCATAATGGTCATGGGTTCATAACATACAAAGGAGGGCTGGGGAATAAGTACCTCGTCTCCCTGCTGAACCAAAGCTCTTATGCAAAGGTCTATAGCTTCTGAACCGCCGACAGATACGAGTATTTCCTGGTCAGGATTATACTCAACATTGAAGCGCCTTGCATAATAATTTGAGATCTGACTTCTCAGCTCAGCAAAGCCTTTGTTTGGTGAATACCAGGTGCGTCCTCTTCTAAGAGATTCGATACCTTCCTGACGAACGTGCCAGGGGGTAGTAAAATCAGGTTCGCCGATGCTCAGGGATATAACATGATCCATTTCATTTGCAATATCAAAAAAACGTCTGATACCCGAGGGCTTAAGCTCCTGAACCTTATCATTAAGTAATCGGGAATAATCTATCACAGTATCATACTCCTTTGCTCTTCCTCTTCGCTTTCGTTGCCGAAAACTGCGCCGTCCTGCTTATAGGTGTTAAGAACGAAGCTTGTGGCTGTTCCGATAACATTATCAAGCGTTGAAAGGCGTTTTGAAACAAATTCAGCTATTTCCT
This sequence comes from uncultured Eubacteriales bacterium, assembly GCA_900316485.1. GTDB lineage: Bacteria > Bacillota > Clostridia > Oscillospirales > Acutalibacteraceae > UBA1213. The sequence continues at coordinate 811 of ONDB01000149.1, read as the reverse complement.
GGATTGAGCCGCCCTTTACAAGTGCGATAAGGTCATATCTTGAGGAAGCAGCAAGATAAACATCTTCAACGTTGTCATAGGACATAACGATATCGGCAATATCATCAAAGCCTGTTTCAGGCTTTGGTGTGACTTTAAGCTCAATAATAGCCCTGACCTCAGCGTCGGGCACCTTATTCCAGTTGATAATTGCCTTTGTACCCTTGATTATACCTGCCGCCTTATATTCTTCGATTTCTTTTTTAACATCCGCTTCGCTTTTTCCGAGCATAACGGAAAGCTCAGCAGCTGTGAATTCAGCATTCTGACTAAGTAGCTCCAATAATTTTACCATTTGATATCTCTCCTTTTTTTGCCTTCAGCCGAAAGCATCCCGGCAAATTGATTATAACTTCAATTATATACTATTTTCCCGACATATGTCAATTGTTACATAAAAGTTGTCATTAAGCGATTATATCATAATGCATTGGTATCGCTTTATTATTCGTGCTGCTGTAGTAATCTGGTTTGTATGAAATAAGCTGTCTCTGATTTTTTTATGAGGTGAAAGTCATTTTAAAATTCAGACAGAGAGGTTCAGAAATGAGCTTTTGGAGCTGTATAGGGTTAAAATGGGGAGAGTAGGCTTCAGGTAAGGATATTATACAAAATTCTGTCTGTACAATTGTATTTATTAAAAAATCATTTTAATATGATGAATCGGATATTTACAATTTTTAAAAATAGTGATAAAATTATATTCAGATGTTTATTATGTTCAAGGAGGATGAAAACATGAAAAAATCAAAAACACTGAGGAAAATTTTAT
>ONDB01000194.1 GCA_900316485.1 uncultured Eubacteriales bacterium | reverse complement strand
GCACCGCGGGCAGCAAGATAGTCAGGCGCATTAAGAGCGCAACGTAGTGAAGCGACACCATCGCGTTAAGGGTCCAGCGTCACACTGGCCATCGCGTTAAGGGTCCAGCGTCACACTGGCGCGTTATGGCACCGGCGGCTCGCCGGTGGGGTTGAATAGTGGGATGAAATGTTGTATAATAATGGTATAATATTATTTAAGAAACAAAAATGGATAATATCAGGAAAGGCAGGAGAAGGAAAAATGGTCAGACAGAAAATAATAATACATAATCCCGAAGGACTGCACCTTCGTCCGGCAGGTGTGTTTGCTCAGCAGATGGATGTATTTGACTGTGAAATCACAATACGGTATAAGGGTACAAGAGTCAATGGAAAAAGCTTGCTCAGTATACTGGCGGCCTGCATTAAGTGCGGAGATGAAATTGATATCGAGTGTGAGGGTCCCGAGGAGCATGAGGCAATAGCAAGGGCTGTTGAGCTTATTGAAACAGGTTTTGCAGGTCTTTTGTGAGAAATCAGGAGGAGTACGGAATGGTCATTGGAACAGGTGCATCCGGCGGAATCGGAATCGGTCGTGTTATGCTTGTGCGGGAGCAGAAGCCTGTTTATGAGAGGCGGCGTATAAGAGATACAAAGGCTGAGCTTAAAAAACTCAGAGAAGCAGTGGAAAGCTTTGTCAAGGCCACGGAAGAGCTTGCAGATAAGGTTATGGAAGAAGCCGGAGAAAAAGAAGCAGGGATACTCAGAGGACATATCATTCTCCTGAAAGATCCGGTTATGATAAGCGAAGTGGAAAAGCTGATAAATGGCGGAGAATGTGCAGAAGCTGCAGTTGAGCAGATATGCAATATGTTCATAAGCGTTTTTTCTGCGGTTGATGACGAGCTGACAAGGCAGAGAGCTGCTGATTTGGAGGACCTGAAATCCAGACTGATAAAGCATCTTATTGGAATGGATGAGGTAAGGCTTTCTCCGTTGCCTGAGGGTACGGTGGTCTGTGCAAAGGAACTGACGCCCAGTATGACGGCAAGTCTTGACAGAAAAAATGTTGCCGGTATTATTACCGAAAAAGGCGCAGAAAATTCACACTGCGCTATACTTGCAAGAGCATTGGATATCCCGGCAGTGGTAGCTGCAAAGGGTATTACAAGCATTATAAAAAATGGTGAGGATATTATTCTTGACGGCGAAAGCGGAGAAATAATCCATCTGCCGGATGAAAAGACAAAAAAAGAATACGAGCAGAAGAAAAAAGCTTATTACAGCCGCAGAGAGCTTTTGCGAAGCTACCGCGGCAGTCCTACACTTAATGCGGACGGCGATAAGCTTTCTGTGTTTTGCAACGTGGGCAGCGTAGGGGATGCTGACAGAGTTGTGGACGGAGACGGCGAAGGCATTGGTCTTTTCAGAACGGAATTCCTTTTTCTTGACAGAAAGACACGTCCTTCAGAACAGGAGCAGTTTGAAGCATATCGTGCAGCTGCAATAAAAATGAAGGGCAGACCTGTTGTTATCAGTACCTTTGATATGGGCGGCGGTAAGGAGGTTCCCTGCCTTGAATTGGACGAAAAAATATCCTTCCTTGGCATGAGAGCGATAAGATTTTTTAATTACCATCCCGAGGTGCTCAGAACACAGCTCAGGGCAATACTCAGGGCATCAGCCTTCGGCGATGTCAGAATCCTTGTGCCTATGATATCGGATATAGAAGAGCTTCGCTTTGTACGTGAAATGCTTGAGCAGCTCAAGGACGGCCTGCGCAGTGAAGGAATTGTCTTCAATGAGAATATATGGCTGGGAATTATGATAGAAACACCATCTGCTTGTATGATAGCAGATATGCTTGCAAAAGAAGCAGACTTTTTCAGTATCGGTACAAACGATCTTACACAGTATACAATGGCTGCAGACAGAGATGACCCGAGCGTCAGCTATCTGTGTTCTGTTTTCAAGCCATCTGTGCTCAGGTCAATAAAGTACGCTGTTGCCTGTGCAAAAAAACAGGGAATAATGGTTGAAATCTGCGGTGAGGCTGCTGCAAACAGACTTATGACTCCGCTGCTGCTGTCCTACGGACTGGATACATTCAGCGTTGACCCGTCGTCTGTGCTTATGCTTCGCAAAGAAATATCACATTATACAAAGGAACGTGCGGACGAGCTTGCACGGGCAGTGGATGAAATGACTACTTCTGCTGAGATAAAGGAATTTCTCACATCTCAGTTATATGACAAAAACGCCTGAATGTCGTAATAATGTCATCCTGAATTAAACATGGTCAGGTTGACAATTGCTGCATATAAATATATAATATTAATCAGGAAATCAATGAAACAGATGCTTTCTTTCCTGGATTATTGATAGGATGAAACGACAAATGAAAATATTAGCTATTGGTGACGTTGTGGGTACGATCGGATGTAAGTTTCTCAGATCGAAACTCCCGTCTCTGAAAAAATCCGAGAAAATAGACCTTGTAATTGCAAACGGCGAAAATTCTGCGGACGGCAACGGTATAACACCCAGCTCTGCTGAATATCTGTATTCCAGCGGAGTGGATATTATTACAGGAGGAAACCATAGCTTTCGCAGGCGTGAATGCTATCCTTTTTATGAGGATTCTCCTTTTCTACTCAGACCTGCTAATTATCCGGAGGAAACTACTCCCGGAAACGGCTGCTGCATATATGATATGGGACGCTTTCAGGTAGGAGTAATAAATTTAATGGGATGTATGTTTCTTGACAGCCTTAAGGATCCGTTCCGTACTGCCGATGAGCTTGTAAAAAAGCTTGATACCAGGATAACTATAGTTGATTTCCATGCAGAGGCAACCGCAGAAAAGCGTGCACTGGGTTTTTATCTTGACAGCCGTGTTTCCGCCGTGTTTGGAACCCATACCCATGTGCAGACATCTGATGAGCAGATTCTTGAAGGCGGCACCGGATATATTACCGATGTGGGTATGACCGGAACTATCAATTCTGTTCTGGGTGTGAAGCCTGAGCTTGCTGTAAGCAAATTCAGGGATAAGCTTCCTGTGCGGTTCGATCTGGCAGGCGGCGAATGCTGCATGGACTGCATTATCTTTGATGTTGATGAAAAAAGCGGTAAAACAGTCGGTGTTAAACGGCTGAAAATAGTTTGATTTCCGGAGGATTTTGTAAAATATTGTAATTAGTACTTGAATAATTGCCTGTTTATGTATATTATGTATAGTATAGGATATTTCTGTTGAAAGGGTATTTGTGCCTTTTCCGGCATTTTTACTTATCTCCCGGGATATGTG
>ONDB01000185.1 GCA_900316485.1 uncultured Eubacteriales bacterium | reverse complement strand
TGATTACTGTTTTTCTTTTCTGCTGGTTTGATGTTCTTGAAACTGTGTTTATTGTGCGTGTCTGATCAATGTATCAACCACATCATAAATCCGTTCCTGTTCGTTTTTCGGAAGTGCTGAAATCTTTTCGCTGAACACTGAGCTTTTGACATTGTAGCCTGTTTTCAGGACATCACACAAAACCATATCCGCAGACACTTCGAGTGCGTTGAGGATGTCAAGAATTTCCTTTGGAGCTGTCACCTGCAGATGGCTCATGCCCCAGTCAGCCATTTTTGCGTGACCGGAATTCATTCCCTTTATCATCATTTTTCCGAGAACGCCTTCCGGCTTTCTTGTCTGACTGATGTAGTTTTTAAAAAGTCCCATTAGGAAAAGGCATTATACATCAGGTACATCCATATTGTCACACCTGTCAGTAAAACGATAAAAAGAATCTCGCTGTTTGCCGTAACTTATCTTATCATAGTTCCGGCATTTGTTTACTGGTGCATAGATAAGCGCAGCGGGCTTTACACTATCGCCTCTTATCATGCTAGCGTTTCCATCAATGCTGTTGTAAAGCTTACGTTCTGTGTTTATCGTCCGTGGATACGCGACAGCCGTGTACTTCCCGCAGGCGACGCTATAACTACAGCCACCGGTTATTCTTTTCCCAGCGGTCACACCACGACAGCTGCTCCGATCTACGGAGGACTTGCTGTAAGTACATGGAAGAAGCTGCGCTGGATATCGGTGCTGTGCTTTATATGTCTCGGACTTACAGCATTTTCGCGCAACTATCTCGGCGTTCACACACCGCAGGATGTTCTTGTAGGTCTTGCCATAGGCACTGCAGTGCTTTTCGGAATGGCTGCCCTGTTCAGATTCCTTACGGCGCACCCGGAAAGAAGCAAAAATGGAGATCATACAGTACAACCATTATACAAGCGCAGAAACAGCGGTCAGGAACAATGAGCTTTTAAGGCTTTGATAGCGTTTCCGGATTTTTTATGTAACCAAATGAAAAAAAACGGATTATATATTCAGATGGACCTGAGGTTTTGTTTTCAACGGAGATGATATATATGAAAAGAAAAATGTCCGCTCTGATGCTGTTTCTTGTTTTGTCATTATCATTGACAGGCTGTGCTTCTGCTGATAAGACAAAAGCCGGCCCGGAACAGAATAAAAGCCAGTCGTCACCTGTCAGCAGTCAGATATCCCAGACAGGCACAGCCGCAGCAGCAGGTGAAATAAACCTCGAAGAAAGCTATGACCCTATGATAACCTTTGAATATACAAAGGATATGCTTTATGAAATGAACGAGGATAATGAGGATTTTGAAATTGAAACAGATAACAGCGGCAGCATTTTTATCAGCGGAAGGATAAGCAGGTCTCCTGCAGCAAATGAAAAAGGAGTACTTGAACAGCTTTGTATGATACGTTCTGTTCTGGGACTTGTTAATCCGAAACAGCAGCTTGAATTCTCACCCGGAAGAAGCAGCGAAGACCGATGTGTTTTTCCCCAGTATCATGCCGGACTGCGTCTGTACGGTTCTCAGGTGACAGTGAATATTGATGCCGATACAAGAATGATATACAATGTAAATGCAAATATCACAGGCACTGATGTTCTGGCAAAAATAAAAAATACGCCCCTTATGAGCGAAGCAGAGATAATCAGAAAAAATGAATCTGAATGGCCGGGGCTGAAAACAGAGGAGCTGGTCTTATATAATGTGAAGGAATATAAATCCGAACCCACTCCGGCATATATTGCACACGGAAAAGATAATGTATTGATAATCAGAGCATCAGACGGAAAGATAATAGACCTTTGGTCCTCTATAATTGACTGATTTCCTTACAAACAAAATAAAAATAAAAGTCGATGAATCAAAATATTCATCGACTTTTTGTGTTATTATTAAGTTACAAAGCGTTATTTTTATGCGACAGCTCCATTTTTATTTCATGATACCATCGTTGTCATAATAATTATAATCAGCAGTGTCTACATGCTTGTCCTTTTCCAGATTATCATCACTCATTTTGAACATACCGCTTCCGATTGTGTAATTGTGATTCATATTTCTTTTTGCAACAACCGCAATAATAATCAGTAATGCAATCCCCAGAACAACACCTACAATAAGCTCCCAATCCATAACTGCTACCTCCTTTTCTGTATGCAGCACAAACCGGATGTGTAATTTAACCTACAGCCTGATTGTATCATATTAATTGTGAAAAGTCAATATTCCGCAAAAACATTTTCCAGCCAAGCACAAGAAGCTTAACTGCGGAGCTTTTACTGCAAAAGCCTGTTATCTCCAGGGACGTTTTTTCCCGTTCCAGCCCTTTTCCCTCCAGTATTCCACATCCCTTTCATTCCAGCCTTTTTTCTGCAAAGCACGCATAATATGGAAAAAGCCTTTTGTCTTCAGTCCGGCTTTTACCCTGCCGTTGTTTCTGATAATAGCCTTTGCCAGCGAATCCGTTTTCTTTTCTATCTCCTGCATCTTTTTATCGCTGACATGATTCCAGTCAATTGACGCAACCGCATTGCCGTATTTATATACCTTTGGAATCCCCCAGAAAAACAGACTATCCGCCATATCCTTGTTAGCGGATTTCATTCCGGCGCCCGCTGCCGTACTGATACATACTCCCTGTTTTCTGAACATTTTTTCTTCCGGGCGATGAACCATCCAGCGGTATCCGTAATGATCCAGAAACGCCTTCATTGAGCCTGTGACGTGATATACATAAACCGGGCTTGCAAGAATTATCAGATCCGCCTCATCCATAGCGTCTGTTATTGGTTTAAGTTTATTGTAATGGGGACATTTTCTTTCGTCTGTAGTAAAGCATTGTGTACAGCCCAGGCAGAATTCCCCGAAATCCTTCGGCAGGAAAAATTCAGTTATTTCTCCGCCCACCTTGCGCGCAAGCTTATCTGCAATATGATAGGTTGAACCTTTATGATTCTGACCATTGATAATTACTATTTTCAAACAGCTTACCCCCTCAGCCCTGATTTATTATC
>ONDB01000148.1 GCA_900316485.1 uncultured Eubacteriales bacterium | reverse complement strand
GCGAAGCATCAGCAGAAAGCAGTGCTGAAGCATCAGCAGAATAAAAAGATTCTGGGTGTTGGAATTAAAACAATGCATCAGAGATGATAAAGGCACAAAAAGTCGGTGAATCTCCGGATTCATCGGCTTTAATTTTTTGATTCACTCCATGCCGGGAAATTGAGATACAGGAGATTTCTTACTCTAAAAGTGAGGTCAGAGCTTTGCCCCATGGACAACACCGTCTTTGAAAAGGCGGGCAAAACTAAAATTGTATGGGTGCAGCGTTACGCACTTTCTCAGAATACCCCAGTTATGAAGCCACTTTTCGTCATTTCATGAATTTAACTTAGCTGAGAAAAATTATTTTTAGGCAAAAGGTAAAAAATTGGTTTTTATGGTAACAAAATATTAAAAAACGGCTGTATTCTGTTACAAATGTGTTATAATATCAAAAGATGTGCCGCGGAAACCCGGTCTGATACTGTGTTTCTCCGGCAGACTCAAAAATGCATCAGTTTTCTTGCTGAGAAGACTGAATAATATATCGGAGGACAAAAGATGAGAAAACAGTCTATTGCAAAAAAAATAACTGCTGCTGCATTGATTCTTGCCCTTGTGGCCGGCGGTGCCGGTGTGGTATCCGTAAGTGACAGCGGACTTTTCAGTGCATCTGCTGCCGCAGGTGATATTGAGCTTTCCGAAACCTTCGGATTCAAGGAAAATGATGACGGTACATATTCCGTTTTTTCATGTGACCTTACAAGAATACAGGGCAGTGAAATAGTTATTCCTGATACCTGTGCAGGTGTACCTGTAACAGCTGTGCGCTCAGGACTGTTTGACGGCTATACCTCGGAAGGATCATATGACGTGGTTATCGGAAAAAATATCAGCACTATCGAGGAATATGCCTTTGACGGTATTAAAATAGATAATGTTTCCGTTGCAGAAGGAAACAGCTCCTTCACAGAGGCTGGCAATATGCTCTATACAGGAGATATGAAAACCCTTGTATACTGCCCCAGTAATTTCCAGGGCAGGGCAGCTATTGCAACAGGCGCTCATTTTATCCGTGAGGATGCCTTCAGCTCCGACGGTATCGACGAAATATATATCGGACATGATATAGAACAGCTCCCCGAGGATGCTTTTCTGCGCTGCACAGGTGTAAAGAAGTTTACCCTTAACAGCAAGAACAAGAATTTCTGCATTGTAAAGGGTTCTGTGCTTGACAGAACAAAAACAACATTCCTTGCATATCCCAAGGGCAGAGAGCCTGATTACAGCCTTCCCTCAACGGTAAAAAAGATTGCCCCCTATGCTTTTGCATATTCAAAGATTCAGACAGTAAAACTGGGCAATGTATCTGAAATCGGCAGCCATGCATTTGAAGGCTGCGGTAATCTCGGCAGAGTTACAATAACCAGCACAAGCCAGCAGATAGGCGAGGGTGCTTTTGAAGCCTGCACCGGTCTTACCGATGCTGTTATTTCTGAGGGAATACAGTCTGTTCCTGCAGATCTTTTCAAAGGCTGCAGCAATCTGGTTTCGATTTCCTTCCCGGATTCTCTTATTGATATCGGCGCAGGTGCCTTTGCTGATACTGGCTGGTTTCTCAATAAGAACAGAGGCTTTGTATATGCAGGCAATGTGCTTTATGCATACAGAACTGCATATGACAGCAAGGACGGTTACGGCGACCCGGCAAATCCCATTCAGGTGACAATAAAGGAAGGTACAGTAGCAGTAGCAAAGGGCGCTTTCTACGGCGCAAATGTTGAAAAGCTTACTATACCTGCATCTGTGACATATTTGACAACAGAGGATATCTATCCTGCATATAATGTGAAGGAATTCGTTGTAAGCAGCGACAACCCCTGTTTCAGCTCAAAGGATAAATTCCTTTTCAGCAAGGACGGCAAAAAGCTTATCTGTGCTCCGGCTGTCACATCCTCACAAACCTATAAGGTGCCATTTGATGTAACCGAAATAGGTGATTTTGCATTCAGATTCAATACCAATATAAAAAGTATCATTATCGGCAATAATGCGGTAGTTTACGGAAAAAATCCCTTTAACAACGGTGATTCCGAAAGAAATATTGTCTGCATGGAAGGCTCAGCAGCAGCTCAGGCAGCAAAGGATGACGATGTAAACAGGATTTATCTTGAATCCGGAATCAGCATTGATATTAAAGAGATGACTCTGGGCACAGGTGAAAGCGCTGTGCTTAAGGCTCAGGTTTCTCCTGATATTGCAGACCACACTGTTTGCTGGTCAAGCTCTGACGAATCTGTTGTCACCGTGGACGGCAGCGGAAGAATTACAGCCGCAGGTCCTGGTCAGGCAGTGGTAACAGCTTCTGAAAGCACCGGCAAAAAGGCTGAATGTACTGTTACTGTATGCAGTGCACCGTCTTCCTTCAGACTTTCAAGGTCTGAGCTGACCATAGGTGCAGGCGAAACATATGCTCTTGAATCTGTTCTTCCGGCAGGTACTGCATCAAAGGTTATCAGCTATAAAAGCTCTGACAGCAAGATTCTTCTTGTGTCCGAAAACAACAGCGGATGCCTTATCAAGGGACGCAAGGCAGGAAAGGCAACTATTACAGCCGAAACATATAACGGCGTAAAGGCAGTATGTACAGTAACAATAAAGAATGCGCCTGAAAGCGTTTCTATGGCTTTGTCACAGATATCTATAGGTGCAGGCGAAACATATACAATTAAGAGCATTCTCAATGACGGCTCAGCGTCTGCAATGAGAAAATATATATCCTCAAATACTGACGCAGTAGATATCGACCCCAACAGCTGGAACTGTACCTTTACAGGCATTGCGCCCGGTACATCAATCATCACCGTAAAGACATATAACGGAAAAACAGCTAAATGCAAGGTTACAGTAAAGGCTCCTCCCAGATTCTTTGATCTGGATAAGGAAGCTGTTACAATAGGCAAGGGTGAAAGTGTTACAGTGGGCTGTGTTCTTCTGGGTACAGAGGCTTCTGCTTCACGTAAATACCGTTCAAGCAATACATCGGTTGTCAAAATGACAAAAACAGACTGGGTAGGCGGCTTCACTGGAAACAGTACGGGAACAGCGAATGTTATAGCATCAACCTATAACGGTCAGGAGTCAAAATGTGCAGTTACCGTAATGAATGCTCCCGACAGCGTAAAGATAAGCAGATCATCAATGACCCTTAAGGTAGGCGAAACCGGAGCTATCGGTTCAACTGTTCCGGACGGTTCGGCTTCATGGAACAGACAGTATCGTTCAAGCAACAACTCAGTTGTAAAAATGACAAAAACAAGCTGGGTAGGAGAATTTACCGCAGTAAGTCCGGGCGTATGCTGGGTAACAGTACGCACATACAACGGCAAGGAATCAAAATGTAAGGTAACTGTAACAAACTGAGTTATTTATCAAACGGAGTTTTTCAGATGAAAATAGGAAATGTAGAGATAAACGGCTATGCTGCTCTTGCGCCTATGGCTGGAGTAGCTGACAGAGCCTTCCGTGAGCTTTGTGTGGATTTCGGAGCAGCCTATGTTGTAGGTGAAATGGTAAGTGCCAAGGGCATAACCTACAAAAGCGAAAAATCTGCCGGGCTTCTGGAAATCTCGGAAAAGGAGAGGCCTGCGGCAGTTCAGCTTTTTGGTTATGAACCTGAAACAATGGCAGAAGCTGCTGTTTTTGCAATGAGGTATGCTCCTGATATCATTGATATAAATATGGGCTGTCCTGCGCCCAAAATTGCAGGAAACGGTTCCGGTGCCGCACTGATGAAGGATCCGCAGCTCTGCGGAGAGATAGTCAGGGCAGTAGCCGCAGCGGTGGATGTTCCTGTTACCGTAAAGATAAGAAAGGGCTGGGACGAAAACAGCGTCAATGCACCTGAGGTAGCTATGATATGCGAAAGCGCAGGAGCAGCAGCCATAACCATTCACGGCAGAACAAGACAGCAGCAGTATATGCCCAGTGCAGACTGGGATATAATAAAGACTGTAAAAAAGTCGGTAGGCATACCGGTTATCGGAAACGGTGATATAAATACCGCAGAGGATGCTGCCAGGATGTATGAGCATACCGGATGTGATCTGGTAATGGTAGGCAGGGGGGCTTTGGGCAATCCATGGATATTCCGTGAGATAAACAGCCTTATCGGTTATGACAGACCCTCGCTTCCGGTATCAGCAGCAGAGAGAATAACTGTACTGCTGAGGCACATACAGAGACTGTGTGAATACAAAGGCGAAGAAATCGGCATGAGAGAGGCCAGAAAACACGCCGCATGGTATTTCAAGGGTATGAAGGGTGCAGCCTCACTGAGACGGCAGGCAGGGACTCTTTCGAGCTTTGACGACCTTATCGGACTGTGCAGGTCTGTACAGGAATGATATTTTATAAACATGCTTCACCTGTAAATAACTGAATATAAAAATGGGATGTCGCATTACAATAATGCATTATACCTCATAATAACACAAAAAAGCCGATGAATTTTTGGTTCATCGGCTTATGTTTTTATTTGTCAAGGAGGTAGTCGTTCTGCTTTTTGATTTGCTGCCCTGGGGCAGCCTTTCTTTTTCTTAAACCAAAGAACCGCAGATACCGCTCCAGCAGCAGTCACCGCATATTTCGCTGAGTCTGCCGGGAGAGAGTATATTCTTTTCCGCTGACTCGCAAAGCTGCCTCCATGTGAGCACCTGACCGGGGCTGAACCCGGTCAGTGCAAGACAACGGCTGTCATAAAGCCCCGATTTTGCATGACTTTCGCATTTTTCACCGTCTGAATTCGGGCAGGCTGTGCATATGTCATCGCAGCCGTCTATAAGCACTATTTTACTGCTGTCATTTTGCAGAGCGGCACTTATCTGTGCCATATTGCTTATGAACTCGCTGCTGTAGCCCTTGCCGCTGAAAAAACGCAGACAAAGCATATGATGAGGTCTGAGTCTTATGGGTTCCGTCATATCTTAAGAATTTTTCCAAGACGGTTTACAAGCACTACTGCTGCCACAATCTTTACAGCATCAGGAATCAGGAAGGGGAAAACACAATATCCCAGAGCTGTCATGATATCCATAGTATTTCCGCTGCTGTTGCTGACAATAATAAACCATGTCGTTCCGAAAATGTAGCAGATCAAAAGACCGGCAACCATGCCCACAGCAAGAGACCAGAGTTTTTTTCCGAAAATATCGCTCATAAGTCCTGTTGCAAGGGCTGTGAAGATAAAGCCAATAATATAACCACCGGTGGCACCTGTGAGTATACCAATTCCGCCGCTGAAGCCTGCAAAAACAGGTACTCCCACAGCACCCAGCAGAACATATATTACTGTGCTCAGTGTTCCCCGTTTTGTGCCCAGCAGACCGGCTGCTGTAAATATTCCCAGAGTCTGCAGTGTAAAGGGTACAGGACCAAGGGGTATCTGTATCTGAGAGCAGACAGTAATAACAGCCGCAAACAGTGCTACATAGATGCTGTCAAGCAGCAGTCTGTGTGCTGTTGATCTATCGGGCTTATTCTGTTTTTCATTATTCATACTGTTTTCCATTAATATTCCTTCTTTTCCTTTTGGTGGGGACATCCGTTTCTGCAGAAACTTATTATTTTGATTCCCTTTTTACCGTTTTTTCTTCCGGTGATATTATTATAAAACGCTGCACTTTGATTGTCAACCGTTATTTTTAAATTCAAGTTAACAATCAAACCTGGGGTTGAGCGTATTTGTATGTAGGCAGCTTTTGAACGCTTTTCACTGGGGCGAAACTTCAACTGCGGTTTATTGTTCGTGAGATAATTACTGACTCCCTGTTCTGACTAGCAGCGTAAGTCTAAGTAAACTTAGCAATTACAGCAGCACCGCGGGCAGTAAAATAGTCAGGCG
>ONDB01000026.1 GCA_900316485.1 uncultured Eubacteriales bacterium | reverse complement strand
TGTATCTGTTTTTGTCTGTATTAATAATAATGAGAAAAATGGAAGATGTTATTATCTTCAGATTAAAGGTTTGTAAATTAAACCTTGAATTATTTTCAGGAGAATACTGTAATATACATATTTAATGCTATTCTGTCAATAATATCTTTGAAAGGATTAAATAAACAATCCGGCGAATGAATTCCGGAACAAGTAAAGTGAAGGGAGAATTATTATGAATTTTGATGACAAGCAGCTACTCGGGGATATTTATCAGCTTGCCGAAACCGGCATTGAAGCCACAAGAACAGTGCTGCCGAAGGTAGAAGACGCAGCCCTGAAAGAGGAGCTTGAAGAGCAGTACAATGATTATTCCCAGGCAAAGGCAAGTTCTGAGCAGGGACTGATCGACGCAGGAGCATTTCCGAAGGGCAATTCACCTATTCAGAAAGCCTTTATGTGGGGCTCCATACAGATGAATACTCTGGCTCAGACCTCATCAGACCATATTGCAGAGATAATGATAAACGGCACAACCATGGGAATTGTAGATCTCACAAAGGATATAAGCGAATGCAGCAATGCGTCTGAAAGCACAAAGCGACTTGCAAAAAGATTTATCCGTGCAGAGCAGAGACATATTGATAACCTGAAGGCATTTCTGTAATAATGCCTGAAAGCTGATATAAAAAAACGCAGCCGTCCTGATGCAATAAACGTGTCAGGACGGCTGTAAATCATCAGTGAGGTATTACGATCAGCAGCACAATTATCAGGATAAGCTCAACAATAAATATTGCCGGGATACCGAGCATGAATTTCGGGTGCTTGGTTTTATGATGCATTATTCTCATGGTGAGATATTCAGCAACACATCCGCTGAGTGCTGCCGTGAGAAGCAAAACAGATTCGGGAATACGTTCCTTATGTCTCATTGCAGCTCTTTTGTCGTGAATTGTAACAGCGACTGCAATGAAATTTGATACGACTATGTAGAAAATAAGCAGTATCCTGATAATTAATTCAAAATTGTCCATAGTAAATTCTCCTTTTTGTATAATTGGATTTCAATGATTAATAAGCAAAAAAACCATTGCGCATAGGGTAAATATAGTCAATTATTTTCTATGTATTTATCCGGATAGTCAAAGACTGACCTGCCCGAACCATTCACGCACAAACCATACCTCAGGTGCCGTAAAGCACTTGCCGTCAAGATAGGACAAAGCGCCTGCATCAGTAGTGAAATTGAATTTAAGCTTGTATGAATACAGCGCCTGCCATTTCTGACCGAGCTTACGGTTTATTTCATTTTTTCCGTATTTGCCGTCACCTACAAGTGGATGACTGATATACGCCATATGTGCTCTTATCTGATGTGTTCTTCCCGTAAGCAGATCAACCTCAAGCAGACTCAGACCATTATTCTCACAAAGCACCCTGTATTTAGTTTTGATTGTTTTTGAATCAGGCGTTGGTCTGGGGGAAATATAGACCCTGTTCTGCTTTTCGTTTTTCTCCAGGTAATCCACAAGCAGATCCTCTTTTTTTCTGAAAGAACCTACAGCAGCGCAAAGATAATATTTTTCAAGCTCACGGTCACGCAGCTTCTGGTTAAGCACTCTCAGAGCCTCTGCAGTTTTTGCTGCAATAACGATACCTCCGGTATTCCGGTCGATACGGTTTACAAGAGCCGGAGCAAATGACTGTTCATCTTTAGGGTCGTATTCGCCCTTTTCGTAAAGATAATGCTGCACTCTTGCGATAAGGCTGTCGAAATGATAATTTTCGTCGGGGTGAACGATCAGACCGGGCTTTTTATTCAGCAGCATAATATGGTCGTCCTCATAAATAATATCAAGCTTTACAGGGGCTTTCATGAAATCATAGGTGTCACTTCGCTGTTCAAAAAACTCATCTTTTATGTAAAAGGTAAGTACATCACCCTTTTGCAGTCTTGTATCAATATCACATTTTTTGCCGTTCACCTTTATGCATTTTTTTCGTATGTATTTATACATAAGTGACTTTGGCATAGTCTTGAAATGCTTGCCAAGAAATTTATCAAGTCTTTGTCCTGCATCATTTGCGCCGATCTCAAGTGTTCTCATTACATCAATCCTTATCTGCTTTGTTGTCCGAAGAAAAAACATACATATATTTTTCTTGACACATATATAATTGAAATGGAAAACCAATCCTTCAAATTACATCATATACAGTATAATCTATTCTGCTGTAAAAATCAACATCCACCACCACCGCCGCCAGCGTGACGCTGGACCCGTAACGCGGTGGTGTCGCTCCACTACGTTACGCTCTTAATGAGCCTGACTAATTTACTGCCCGCGGTACTGCTGTAATTGCTAAGTTTACTTTCATTTACGCTGCGAGTCAGAGCAGGGAGTCAGCAACCGTCTTGCGAACACAAATCACAGTTGACGTTCAGCACCAGAGTAAAGCGATCAGCAGCAGCCGAAGCGAGGGGGATAGTTAAGGAAAAGGG
>ONDB01000146.1 GCA_900316485.1 uncultured Eubacteriales bacterium | reverse complement strand
CATGGCATCAGAAAAGGTTACAAATATTGTAGAAGAATTAAAGGGTCTTACAGTTCTCGAGCTTTCAGAGCTTGTACACGCTGTAGAGGACGAGTTCGGCGTATCAGCAGCAGCTGCTGTTGCTGTTGCAGCTCCTGTTGAAGGCGGCGTTGCTGCAGAAGAGAAGACAGAGTTTGACGTTATCCTCAAGAGCGCTGGCGCAGAGAAGATCAAGGTTATCAAGGTTGTTCGTGAGATCACAGGTCTTGGTCTTAAGGATGCTAAGGCTCTCGTTGATGGTGCTCCCAAGACTCTTAAGGAAGCAATCAGCAAGGATGACGCTGAGGCTATCAAGGCTAAGCTGGCTGAGGTTGGCGCTGAGGTAGAAGTTAAGTAATTAAACCCTTTAATGGTTTACATCTGCTTACTATACTACTTATTCAGGAGGTGCTAACAATGGCAAAATGTGAAATTTGCAATAAAGGAGTTACCTTCGGTATCAAGGTTTCTCACTCACACAGACGCTCCAACAGAGCTTGGAAACCCAACGTAGTCAAAGTAAAGGCTGTCGTTAACGGTACACCCAAGAGAGTTAATGTATGCACCCGTTGCCTCCGTTCAGGCAAGGTTACAAGAGCAGTCTGATTTAATAATTGAATAATTATTATAATTAATGGGGCTGACGCATTACAATAGTGCGTCAGCCTTGATAATTTTTTTGCTGGTGATGTTATATAAAAAAGTTTTGCCTGCCTTTTCAAAGACGGTGGGGGGCATGGGGCAAAGCCCCTGGTCCGCATTCTGAGGAGTGCGGAATTTCTTTGTCTGAATCCCTCAGCAAGGGGTGTCCGGTTCATAATGAAATAACTTTGTGCCCCAGGATAGCAAAGCAAGAAGCGGAAAGACCGAATTTCTGACAAATAAAAAGTCGATGAACAAAATGATTCATCGGCTTTTTGTGTTATTATGATGTATAATGCGTTGTAGTAATGCGACAAAACTATTTATATTATTATGCCTGTTCTGAGATAGTATTCTTTTCAGAGTGAAGAAAAAAAGCCTGCAGCCAGTGTGAATGAAACACCGGCTGCAGAAAAAACATTATTTCTTGTTTTTAATGTATTCGTCAATAGCATTGGCAGCAGCTTTTCCTGCTCCCATAGCAAGGATAACCGTTGCAGCTCCGGTAACAGCGTCACCGCCTGCATACACGCCCTCACGGGTTGTAAGACCATTTTCCCCGTCTGTTACAATACAGCCTCTGCTGTTTGTTTCAAGACCCGGAGTGGTGCTTCTGATAAGCGGGTTGGGGCTTGTACCGATTGACATAATCATTGTGTCAACATCAAGAACAAACTCGCTGCCTTCTTTAACTATAGGTCTGCGTCTGCCGCTGGCATCAGGTTCGCCAAGCTCCATTTCTACGCATTTCATTCCGCAGACTTCGCCTGCTTCGTTGCCCAGGACCTCAACAGGATTTGTAAGAGTCTTGAAGATGATTCCCTCTTCTTCAGCGTGCTCAACCTCTTCCTTTCTGGCAGGAAGCTCTTCCATGCCGCGTCGGTATACGATGTATACTTCCTCAGCACCCATTCTTTTAGCACTTCTTGCTGCGTCCATTGCAACGTTTCCTCCGCCCACAACAGCCACCTTTTTGCTGTGCTTGATGGGTGTTTTGCTTCCTTCTTTGTAAGCCTTCATAAGGTTGATTCGTGTAAGGTATTCATTAGCTGAATATACACCCTTAAGGCTTTCGCCAGGAATATTCATGAAACGTGGAAGACCTGCGCCGCTGCCGATATAAACAGCTTCGTTGCCCATCTCAAAAAGTTCGTCAATGGTAAGTACCTTACCTATGACCATATTTGTTTCTACATCAACGCCGATAGCCTTGAGGTTGTCGATTTCCTTCTGAACAATAATCTTCGGCAGTCTGAATTCGGGGATACCGTAAACAAGAACGCCTCCTGCAAGATGGAGTGCTTCATATACAGTTACCTTGTAGCCAAGCTTTGCAAGGTCGCCTGCAGCAGTAAGGCCGCTGGGGCCTGCACCAATGATGGCTACCTTATGACCGTTCTGCTCAGGCATTTTCGGAGCATCCTTACAATGCTCGCGGTGCCAGTCAGCAACAAATCTTTCAAGTCTGCCTATACCTACAGACTCTCCCTTGATACCTCTTACGCATTTGCTTTCGCACTGCTTTTCCTGGGGACATACACGTCCGCAGACAGCCGGCAATGAGCTGGACTTTGCGATTATCTGATAAGCGCCTTCCATATCCTCATTTGCTACTCTTTCAATAAAAGCAGGAATGTCGATCTGTACAGGACAGCCTGTGGTGCAGGGCTTATGCTTGCAGTTAAGACAGCGCTTAGCTTCGTTTACTGCCATTTCATATGTATAGCCGAGAGCAACCTCGTCAAAATTATTTCTTCTTACCATGGGATCCTGAACAGGCATAGGGCACTTTTTAGGATCCATATTTCTCTGAACTGCCATTATTATTTTACCTCCTTATTCAGAAGATTACATGATTCCTCACGAGCATGAGATTCAAAATCTCTGTACATTGTTCCTCTGTGCATAGCCTCGTCAAAGTCAACAAGATGACCATCAAAATCAGGACCGTCAACACAGGCAAATTTTGTTTCTCCGCCAACGGTAAGACGACATCCGCCGCACATACCTGTACCGTCTATCATAATAGGATTCATGCTGACTATAGTTTTGATATTGTATTTCTTAGTAAGCATGGAAACGAATTTCATCATAATAACCGGTCCGATAGCGATAACCTCATCGTACTCGTTGCCTTCATTAATAAGCTCCTCAAGAGCGTTTGTAACAAGACCCTTTGTGCCGTAGCTGCCGTCATCTGTCATCATGCAAAGTTTGTCACTGGCAGCCTTGAATTCATCCTCAAGGATAACAAGATCCTTATTGCGGAATCCAACAATGCTGTGTACCTCGCAGCCAAGGTTGTGAAGCTTCTTAGCAATGGGGTATGCAATAGCACAGCCAACGCCTCCGCCTACAACAGCAACCTTTTTAAGTCCTTCTGTTTCGCTGGGCTTGCCGAGAGGACCTACAAAGTCATGGAGAGATTCGCCCTCATTAAGGGTATTAAGCTCCATTGTAGCTCCGCCTACAATCTGGAAAATAATAGTTACAGTACCTTTTTCGCGATCATAATCCGCAATAGTAAGAGGTACTCTTTCACTGTCTTCTTTAGCTCTGAAAATTATAAACTGACCCGGCTCTGCTTTTTTAGCAATGAGGGGCGCTTCAATTTCCATAAGAGTAACGGTAGGATTCAACTCTTTTTTTCTGACGATCTTATACATCTGAATTTTCCTCTCTGTTAAATTAGGCTGAAAAAGCCTTAGGTATATATAAGTTCTGACCCCGGATAATAAGAGGGGCAGAGTCCGGAAAAAAACCGTTTTCAGCAAGTAGGCCTCAGTCCGGTTTTCTCCTGAATATAAACAAGCTAATTATACCATACTTTAATAAAACTTACAAGAGTTAATGTAAAATCCGTCAGAATATTTGATATCAATGATTACAGTTAATATTCCGGAAGTCTTACTGCCGGATTATTTCCGTGGTTCGAAAGATAATTTAATAATCAATTTGCTTTTGATTAAAAAATAAGATAAAAAGCCGTTTTTGTTTTATTTTTCTCAATTATTAACTACGTTCAGTAAGGCTAAATAGTATGTTTGTTGCATATTAAATCCGTTCCCGGGACGAATAAAAGATAATTATGTGAGGTATTATTAGTAATACAGATCCGCAGTTTTATGCAAGAAGAGTTGAAAATTCCTGCATAAGGTATTATAATCTTATAAAATGTTAGTTTAATATTATTGATTGATGAGCAATATAGTATTATAATACTATTGTACTATTAATTCTAATTAAAATGGTAAGAAATGTTATTATTTTTCTATTTTGAAATATTAGTCTTATTTACCTGTACAGTATTTAGAAGGGAGAAATGGATAAATGTACCACGATGAGCTCCAAAGTCTTAAAGAAACCGGGCAAAAAGGCGATTTTTTGCTTCCTTTTGTTGCTGTTAATACAATAATGCCCGATTTTTATACTACATACCCAATGCACTGGCACGACGAGATGGAGATTGTACTTGTTGAAAGCGGAGAATACGAAGAATTTGTGGATCTGGAAAGATATTGCGTAAAGCAGGGAGACATAATTCTTGTAAATCCCTGCGTACTTCATTCGTTCAGAACACTGGATAATAAACGGACATTTTTCAGAAGTATTGTTTTCAATCTGAATATGCTGACGAGCAATAACACAGATGCCTGTTCAATAAAATATTTTACTCCATTTATTGACAATATGTATATCAATCCGGTGATTATATCCTCCGATATGCCTAACTATGATAAGCTTTTCAAATGTGTACGTTCGCTCATTAATCTTTATAATAAGAAGGATGAGTTTTTTGAAATAAAGATAAAAGCAGAGCTTTATAATCTGTTCCATATACTTTTTAAGTATTTTCTTATTCCGGAAGAGCATGAATCCAACATGAAGGACAATACAACAAGGAATATCAAGACTATACTGGATTACATTGACGAAAACTATATGAAGCCCATTACAATAGAAGAACTTGCGGCCAGCGTTGACCTGAGCAAGCATTATTTCATGAGATTTTTCAAAAAATATATGGGTATGACCTGTATTGAATATATCAATGACTACAGGTTGAATATAGCTACGAACCTGCTGCTTACAACAAGTATGCAGATAACAGAGGTATCACAGCAGATAGGTATAACTAATCTGTCTTATTTCAACCGTATATTCAAGAAGAAATATAATATGACACCCAAGGAATACAGATATAATATAGACAACAGAAAATAAATAAAGGTAATCAGGGGGGACAGGAAGTGCCTCCCTGTATTATTTGCTTGGAATATGAAAAGAGGAATGGATTATTTTAAACCATAATTTTTTTCACTTTTTTACTCAGTTCTTCAGCACAGCAAATGATGACTTTCTATTCTGACTAGCATCATAAATGAACCAAACCAAGCAATTACGGCACCGGGGTTAGTTTAAAATAATTCTGGGTTTATTCAAAACCAGAATCAGCTAAGATAAAGCAAACCAAGCTATTACAGCAGCACCGCGGGAAGCTAGACAGTCAGGCGCAATCAGAGCGTAACGTAGTGAAGCGACACCATCGCGTTACGGGTCCAGCGTCACGCTGGCGGTTCGCCGGCGGAGCTGGGGTTAGTTTAAAATAATTCTGGGTTTATTCAAAACCAGAATCAGCTAAGATAAAGCAAACCAAGCTATTACAGTAGCACCGCGGGCAGCCAGACAGTCAGGCGCAATCAGAGCGTAACGTAAGTGAAGCGATACCATCGCGTTACGGGTCCAGCGTCACGCTGGCGGTGGGGTTGAAATGTGAGATTATTTATGGTAAGATAGAGATGTCGGAAAACAGGAGAAAAAGAAGTCGGGGGAATGTTGGAATGAACCTCAAAGTTGTAAAGATGTTCGCTGCGGTGAGTGCAGCGGCTGTATTACTTTGCAATGCATCTGCCGTAAGTGTCTGTGCTAAAGAAATAGTAGATAACGGTGATTTCAAATATATGATTTCAGAGGACGGAAAAAGTGCCGAGCTGATAAGCTATGTAGGCCAGAGCTTGTATGTATCGGTGCCGCCCGAAGTAAATAACTGCACTGTAACTTCAGTTGGTGCAGCCGCATTCAAGGATAATACAAAGCTTAAGGAGCTTGAAATACCCGGTACGGTGAAATATATAGATACAGCTGCATTTTCAGGGTGTTCGTCCCTTGCAAAGGTGCATATCTCGGGAAGTGTGAAAATATTGGGCGAATCTGCATTTTCGGATTGTACCTCTCTTGAGGAACTCAGCATAGATGATGGTTTGCAGTCTATAGGAAAATTTGCGTTTTCAGGCTGTACTTCCCTTGAAAAAACTGTACTGCCCAACAGCGTTGATTCAGTAGGCGATTATGCCTTTGTGAATTGTACAGAGTTATCTGATCCGCAGATACCAAAATCATTGAGATATTTCGGAGGCTATGCTCTGGAGAATACAAAATGGATGTCACAGCAGAAAAAAAATGAATTCGTTACTGTAGGCGACGGTATTCTAATAAAGTATGCAGGTGAGGCAGAAGTAAAAAGTATTCCCGATACAATAAAAGTAGTAGGCAGCTATGCATTTGCAGGCAATAAGAAGCTGAAAAATGTAATGATACCAAGCTCAGTCAGCGTGATACAGAATTCATCCTTTGAGGGCTGTGAAAAGCTTGATAATATATATATTCCTGCATCCGTTGAAAAGATAGGACAGAGAGCCTTTTACGGCTGTACATCACTAAAAAAAGTAGACCTGACCGAAAGACTAACAGTAATAGAAAATTACTGTTTCTCTGAAAGCGGTCTGCAGGAAGTGAAGATACCAAAAAATGTTACTGCTGTCAATAAGGGTGCGTTTGAGGATTGTGCGTCACTTTCCAAACTAACTATCGGTGACGGAGTAAAGAAAATAGGGGAGAACGCTTTCAAAAACTGTATATTGCTGAAGAGAGTTGTTTTCCCGAAGAATCTGAGCGTAATTGAAAAAGATGCTTTTGCCGGATGCAAAAACCTTATGAGAGTTGAATTCAGCGGTGCTGTAGTGCTCAATGAAAATGCTTTCAATGAATGTTCGAATCTTGATGCTGCAGTTTTCTACAGCAATCCCCAGAAACTGGACGATACTGCATTCAATCAGGTTCCAAAACTTACGATTTACAGCGATAATAACCTTTATCTTGACGAGTTTGCCGAGCGCAACAGTAAGCTCAGCCAGAGCGTCAGGAACCTTCCGGCATTCAATGAATATCGGGTGCCTGATAAAGATGAAGATAAACAGGAGTTTTCTTCCGGTTATACAATGATAACCATATTGATTATTTTTATTGATCTGATTCTGATAGGTTCCTTTGCATTTTATATTGTGGTTATTGACAGAAAGCTGACAATAAGAAAAATGGACAGGGAACTGCAGGGCTATGATAAAACTGTCAGTGTAAAGCATAAACGAAAAAGAAGACCCGCAGCTGCACCAAAAACACAGCTGCAGCACAGAGAGCCGCCGGCAAGACGTCCTGTGTCACGTTCATCATATGAAAAACAGAAGGAAATGGATGCTGATAAGCCCATTTACCGCCCGACAGAAAGACCTGCTGTAAAACCTGCTCCAAGACCTGAGCATCACAGTTCAGACCCATCGGTAACATTCGCCACATCTGCATCGAAAAAGCCAAGAAGGGCAGTACAGCGTCCACACAGCGATGATGATGTTACATATGTGGAAGCACCTAAGAGAAAGACCAGACCCATGCAGGGAAGGAGTCTTTACGAGAGTAATGCAGTATTGGAGCATACCAGGTCCGGCAGAAGCTCGTCGGAAGGCAGAAAAACAAGCGCAGAAAACAATACTAATAAATTGCGCAGCGGCGACACCATGATATTCAATAAGCCGAAGAAGTGATTGCTGTAATAGTGAAACGGGGCTGCATAAAATCATTGTTACAGAGCAGATTTGCCGGAGAAATAGAAAAAACAAATCGGTTGTCGAATATAACTTATAATAATACAAAAAAGTCGATGAATATTTTGGTTCATCGACTTTTTTATTTATCAGGGAGTTAGTAGTTATGCTGCCCTGGGGCAGCAAATTTATTGATTTGTGAACCAGACAGATAAAAGATAATACCTTCTTTTTCTGAGGGGCTGTTTAACAAACTACATTCCTTTGAGCATTGCCATAATTTTCATAAAACCATCTGCTTTGATAATGGCAAGCCCCTGGGATTCATCGCCTAAAACGACAAGCTCATCACCTGGAGAAATATTGAAGATCTTGCGTGCCTTTGCAGGGATCACAATCTGACCTTTATCTCCTACGGTCACGATTCCGAAAAGATGCTTTCCCTTCGGAGGTGTAGGCATACCAAGAGCCTCACCTGCTTCATAATTCACTAAATCATCAAGGGTGACATTGAATATTTCAGCCAGCAGTCTGCTTTTTTCAATATCAGGCATACTGTCTCCAGACTCCCATTTGGCTATGGACTGCCGTGTTACTCCAACCTTTTCTGCAAGCTCCTCCTGCGACAGTTTATTCAGCTTTCGCAGTTGTATCAGGTTTTCCTTGAACATTTTTTCTTCCCCTTTCTGATACCCAGAGTAAACCAACTCAGAACAGGTATCCTTGAAATTATTTCAAACAGAAGCAGTCCTCCGCCGATAGACGTTACTATACCGATAATGTAATAGACGAACGGCTGCATAGATACCGTTTTTGTCAAGAGAAGAGCTGCGCCTGACAAGGTAATATAGTGGAAAACATATATGCCGAAGCTTCGAGAGGACATATATTTAAGGAAACTGTTTGTTTTGTTACCCCATTTTCTGAAGCTGCCGAGTATTGCTAGGCAGGTACTCCAGCAGAAGGCAACGGCAGAAGGGGACCCCATCACGGGCATGTCTGCATAATTGTCGCCAAAGTGCAGATAAAGGTACAGACCGCCGAGTATTACAGATGTAATAATAAGTGGAATGCTGAATCGGCTCAATCGCTCAATAACCTCATCATGCGCAAATACAAAATAACCCAGCAGATATGTAAAACCGTAAATACCAAAGCGATAAACAACAACAACCGGAGTATTCAGCACCTGACCGGAAAGGAAAACAGGTATTACGAGCAAAATGAGTATAGGCGTATTCACCTTTTCAGTCAGCTTGTATAGTTTTCCTTTTTCTATCTTTGCTATAAGGGCCAATACAATTGAAAAGAACCATAAAAGCTGAGCAAACCAAAGCACTCCCTGACCGGAAAGCACCATTATCAGATAATTGACAACCGAAGGTGTATTCTCAGGGATGCTTTCAAATGCATTGCTTATTGACATGCTTATATAACCCTGAACCCAGAAAAACACAAAAAGACCTAGTGTAGACGGAACAAGAAGCTTCAATGATCTGGAAGCAATGAATTCCTTGATCTTATGTTTTTCAAGATAATATCGAGAGCACATTCCTGCCACTATAAAGAGCAGTACCATGAACCACGGGTACAACAGATACAAAATACCGTCCTGCCACTGATTTTTATGGAAAGCTCCTACCGTTCCTATACTGACGATACCGTTATACATAAAAACAACGTGATACAATGCAACAATGCACACGGTTATCCAGCGAATGTTGTCGAGGTAATACTTTCTCATACATATCCCACCTTTGCAACTAATTTTAACATAATTATAAACTGCATTTTTTGTTTTGTCTATCAACCATCTT
>ONDB01000143.1 GCA_900316485.1 uncultured Eubacteriales bacterium | reverse complement strand
CCAATTTTCTCTTTGCAGGCTTCTTGCCTACAATTTGTTATTTTACCACAGCTTTACCCCTCTTGTCAAGCAAAATTTCCACCGCCGCCGGTGCCGCAACGCGATGGTGTCGCTTCACTACGTTACGCTCTGAATGCGCCTGACTATCTTGCTGCCCGCGGTGCTGCTGTAATTGCTTGGTTTACTTAGACTTACGCTGCCAGTCAGAACAGAGTGTCAGTAACTGTCTTACGAACACAAACCGCAGTTGACGCTTCACAACAGAGAAAAGCGTCCCCGTAAAGATACGGGGACACTCTGAATATTACATATTCACATTATTGTTGTTTGTGAGGATAACCGGTTTTGCATTCCAGATGGTTTCTGCATAATCTCTTATGGATCTGTCAGAAGCAAATCTGCCGGCCTTTGCAATGTTTATGAGTGACATCTTGTTCCATACCTTCTTGTCATCATAAAGCCTTGATGCCTTCTGCTGGGTGTTCGCATAATCTGCGAAATCTGCAAGTACCATGTACGGATCAATGGTGCGCAGTGAATTGACTATATCATTGAAGCGGTCGCCGAATTCTGAGCTTATGCCGTCAACAGCAGCCTTGATAATATGGTTGTTATTGTACGGAATAGCAGGATTGTAGCCGTTCTTTCTGAGCTGGTTTACCTCGGGTGTTGTCATACCGAAGATAAGCGAATTTGTATCGCCTACAACATCGTGGATCTCAACGTTAGCGCCGTCAAGAGTACCAAGGGTAACTGCACCGTTTATCATGAACTTCATATTTGAAGTACCGGAAGCCTCTGTACCTGCAAGTGAAATCTGTTCGCTGATCTCAGCTGACGGAATAAGCTTTTCTGCAACGGAAACCCTGTAGTCCTCAAGATAGATTACCTTCAGCTTTTTGTTTACTCTGGGATCGTTGTTGATCTTGTCGGCAAGCGCAACAATAAACTGGATTATCTGCTTTGCAAAGTAATAACCCGGAGCAGCCTTTGCGCCGAAGATATATGTCTTGGGTGTGTATTCAGCATTGGGATTATCTCTGAGCCACTGATATGTGCTGTAGATATGCAGAGCATTGAGAAGCTGACGCTTGTACTCATGCAGACGCTTTACCTGTACGTCAAAGATAGAATCCGGGCTGACCTTGATGCCGTTGTTTTCAAGAATGTACTTTGCCATGCGCTCCTTGTTCTGCTTCTTGATAGCAGCAAGCTTTGCAAGCACAACCGCATCGCTCTTATAAGCCATAAGTCCTTCAAGAGCGTTTGCATCTCTTACGAACTTGTCGCCGATAAGCTCTGTAATAAGATTTGCAAGACCCGGGTTGCTCTGATTGAGCCAGCGGCGGTGAGCAATACCGTTTGTAACGTTCTTGAATTTCTCAGGTGTAACTGTATAGAAATCATGGAATACGCTGTCCTTGAGGATCTCGCTGTGAAGCTTTGAAACACCGTTTACAGAATGTGATGCGATAACTGCAAGGTTAGCCATTCTTACGATACCGTCATTTATAACAGCCATTCTGCCGATCTTCCAGCCGTCAACGCCCATTCTGATCATTTCCTCGCAGAAGCGGCGGTTGATCTCCTCAACAATCTGATATATTCTGGGGAGCTTTCTCTGGAACATATCTACCTGCCAGCACTCAAGAGCCTCGCTCATTACAGTGTGGTTTGTATATGCAACCGTTCTTGTAACGATATCCCATGACTGATCCCAGCCGTAGCCGCATTCGTCAAGCATGATTCTCATAAGCTCGGGAATAGCAAGAACCGGATGTGTATCATTCAGGTGGATAGCAACAAGATCCGGAAGGTTATCAAGTGAATTATGATGTCTGAGGTGACGCTGGATAATATCCTGTATCGTAGCTGATACCAGGAAATACTGCTGGCTCAGACGCAGGCTCTTACCCTCTGAATGGTTATCCTCAGGATAAAGAACTCTTGTAATGCTTTCTGCAAGAGCCTTCTGCTCCATCGAGCGTACATAGTCGCCGGAGTTGAAAAGCTTCATATCGAAGTTGTCTGAGGTAGCCGCCCACAGACGAAGTCTGCTTACGCCCTTGCCGCCGTCACCGGGCACCAGCATATCATAAGGTGTAGCGATGATCTTTGTGGCATTCTCAAGCTCGATTGAGTGATGAGTTTCGTGCCATGTTTCCTTTATTTTACCGTCGAAGTATACAGGGATACTCTTTTCGGGATGAGGCTGGAGCCATATTGAACCGCCGGGAAGCCAGAAATCAGGAAGCTCTGTCTGCCAGCCGTCAACCAGCTTCTGACGGAAAATACCGTATTCATATCTGAGAGAATAGCCCATTGCGCTGTAGTTCTGTGTTGCAAGACCGTCAAGGAAGCAGGCAGCAAGTCTGCCGAGACCGCCGTTTCCAAGACCTGCATCAGGCTCCTGCTCGTAAATATTTTCAAGCTTGATATTCAGGCTTTTGAGAGCCTGCTGTACTGTCTGCTCAAGACCAAGATTGTAAAGATTGTTCTTGAGTGAACGTCCCATAAGGAATTCCATACAAAGATAGTAAACGGTTTTGCTGTTCTGCTTTTCAGATGCAGCTACAAACTCCTTATGGTCTGTGCGCATGATATCGCGCAGCATAAGAGCTACTGCCTTGTAGTAATGCTCATCTGTAGCATCAGCGGGTGTTACACCGAAATTGTGTGAAAGCTTAGCAATAATAAGCTCCCTTGCCTCGCTCGGTGTCAGCTTGGACTTTGACATAAAGACCCCTCCTTGGAATATATGCCCGGGCATAAATCAATTGAAATATATGCCTTGCTGCCGGACAAAACTGGTCGGGAATTACTCCCGTAATTTTTGCATGTAAACACAATACTGAACTATTATATAACATCTTTAATAAATTTTCAACTAAAAATTGAAATTTTTAATCTTTTTATATGTGGATTATTTCCAATAAACGCCAGAAATCCGTTATTTTTAAGAAAAAACAGAAATAAATCCGGTTATATATCTTTTATAATCAGCGAAAATGTATTATAATCAGTAACATAGGGAAATGCAGAATAATGTGGAAATTCTGTTCTGCATTTCGGATAAAAGAGACTGCCGGCAGGCGTTAAAAGCAGAAAAAACGGCGGCACCTTTTTAATCAGGGAGGTTATTATGGACAACAAAACAAGAAATCATATCAAAATCGAGATTGCAGGCACACGCTTTACCGTTGTAAGCGAGGAAAGCGAGCTTTATACCAGATCGGTTGCGGAAAGACTCAATTCAGAGATAAATTCAATACGAAGAGCTGCGCCCGGTCTTTCAGCAAATTCAGCAGTAATGCTTGCAGCCCTCAATATATGTGATGTTCTTATAAAGACCGAGGAGGACGCAGACGGACTCAGGCATCAGATAAAGGACTACCTCAACGAGGCAGCAAAATACCGCAGCTCCTTTGAAGAATCGGAGCAGGAAAACGAAAGGCTCAGAAAAGACCTTGAAACACTGAGAAAACGTCTGGGAGAAAAATCAAAGCTGGCAAACGAGCCTTCACCTGTTTCACCGGCAGTCAAGGCTGTACGCAAATCAGCTCTTGCAGAGGCTGAGGACGAGGGCGCTGAGCAGGTGACCTTCTTCGGCAGCAAGAACAGACGCAAAGATAATGGCAAGGCTTGAGATACTTGCTCCGGCAGGCGGTGAGGAATCTGTATTTCCTGCCGTCAGAACCGGAGCAGATGCAATATATATAGGGGCTTCAAGGTTCAGCGCAAGAACCTCGGCACATAATTTTGACAATGAACAGCTGGAAAGAGTGGTCAGATACTGCCACCGCTGCGGCACCGCTGTGCATCTTGCCTGCAATACCCTGGTACATGATGACGAAGTAAGCTCTGCGATGGAGCTTATTGAATATGCCTGCAGCATCGGGGTGGATGCTCTTATCATGCAGGATACGGGTCTGATTTCACTTGTCAGGAAAAGCGCACCGGATATGCCTGTACACGGCTCAACCCAGCTTTCAGTACATACTGCAAAGGGTGTGCAGCACCTTGCAAGGCTGGGTCTTACAAGAGCTGTGCTTTCAAGAGAGCTTTCCCGGGAACAGATTCGTGAAATCGCAAAGTCAAGCCCTATAGAGCTTGAGGTTTTTGTACACGGGGCACTTTGTATGTGCGTTTCCGGTCAGTGCTATTTCAGCGCAATGCTTGGCTCAAGGAGCGGAAACAGAGGCTCCTGCGCCCAGCCCTGCAGACTTCCGTTTTCCGTAAAGGGCGGCACAGGGCATGACCTGAGTCTTAAGGACCTTTCCATAATCGGTCATCTGAGGGAGCTTGAAGAAATGGGGATTGCCTCTGCAAAAATCGAAGGCAGGATGAAGCGTCCCGAATATGTTGCGGCAGCGGTAACAGCCTGCCGTGAAAGTCTTGACAACGGCTTTGTATCAGAGGAAGCTCAGCAAAGACTGATATCTGTTTTTTCACGTTCCGGCTTTACTGACGGATACTATGAAAACAAAACCGGCAGGGATATGTTCGGCATCCGCTCAAAGGATAATGTACAGGCTGCCGACAGCAGGGTCTTTGCAGAAATACACCAGCTGTATAAAAACGAAAGACGGCATATTCCCGTCTGCTTTGATTTGAAAATAAAGGAAGGCTGCCCTGTTGAGCTTACTGTTTCTGACAACAGCGGCAATACAGCTTCGGCATCCGGCAGCATTCCGGAGCCGGCATTAAAAACCCCGGCTGACAGGGAACGGTGCGAAAAAAGCCTTTCCAAAACCGGCGGCACCCCTTATATAATGGAAAAACTAAGCTGCAGCATCGGCATCGGTCTTTCTGTCCCCGGCTCTGTGCTGAATTCCCTGAGGACTGAATGTCTGTCAGGGCTTGATAAAAAAAGAGAACAGCCGGCAGCGGTTCCGTATTCTCCCTGTGAAAGGCAGGCTTCGGGTACAAGGTCCTCTGCCCCGCCGAAAAGCTTTCGTGCTCGTTTTCCCGATGACGATATTTCCGACAGCTTTCTGGACTGCGAGCTTATATATGTTCCGTATACTCTTAGCGATAAAAAGCTGGAAAAGCTTCTGGACAGAGGCTTTGCAGCAGCAATAGATGTTCCCAGAGGTCTTTTCGGAATCGAAAATGCAGTTTTTGAAAGGCTTAAAAATATACAGAAGCTGGGCATAAATGAGGTGCTTGCCAATAATGCCGCCGTAATTGAAATGGCTCATGAGCTTGGCATGGATATCCACGGCGGCTTCGGACTGAATATTTCAAACACAGAAGCTGTTCACTGGGCTGAAAATCAGGGTATGCTTGACTGTGAGGTATCCTTTGAGCTTACTCTTGACCAGATTGCAGGATTAGGCGGCAAAATTCCTGTGGGAATTATATCCGACGGCAGACTGCCCCTTATGCTTACACGAAACTGTCCGGCAATGAATGACGGAAAAGGCTGCAAACACTGTACAAAGGCGCCTGTTCTGCGTGACAGAAGGGGAGTCAGTTTCCCTGTGAAATGCTTTGGTGCCTGCACAGAGATACTTAACAGCGTTCCCCTGTATATGGCTGACCGAAGAAGCGAAATGAGAGGAATAGATTTTGAGGTTCTGCGCTTTACCGTTGAAAACCATGAGGAAAGAGAACGCTCAATTGAAAGCTTTTTGCGTCAGGATAAAAAAAGCGGCATCACCCGGGGTCTTTACTACCGGGGGGTGGAGTGATTCCGCCCGATCTCTGCAAATCACCTGAATAAGGAGAATATAAAATGAATACTACCGTTAAAATAAAGAAACTGAGAGAAAACGCTGTTGTTCCGAAAAGGGCAACCGAAGGCTCTGCCGGAGCAGACCTTTATGCCTGCATTGACCAGCCGCTGACTATTGCTCCCGGAAGTCTGGTTATGGTGCCCACTGGAATTGCATTGGAACTGCCTGAAACCGGACTTGCCGCCTTTCTTTTTGCAAGAAGCGGACTGGGTGTGAAACACGGAATATGCCTTTCAAACGGCGTAGGCGTTGTTGACAGCGACTACAGAGGCGAGGTCTGCGTTGGTCTTTGCAATGTTTCTGATAAGGAATATACTGTACAGCCCCTTGAAAGAATAGCCCAGATGGTTATAATGCCCGTTGTCTGCGCTGATTTCACAGAAGCTGAACAACTCAGCGATACAGCCCGCGGATCAGGAGGATTCGGCTCAACAGGGAACAAATAAATCGCTTTTGTTATGATATTATTTGTATATTAAAACAAAAGTTGGTTTTTTGCAAAATTTTTATTGTTATTGTTTTTGCAAAAGGGTATAATATATTTTGAGAAATTATGGAAATCCCGGAGTGCTTTTGCTTCGGGATAAAGAGGGATAATGATATGTTTTCTAAAGATATAGGGATAGATCTGGGCACGGCAAATACACTTGTCTATGTCAAGGGCAAGGGAATCGTAGTGCGCGAGCCTTCGGTGGTGGCCGTTGACGTAAGAAATGATACAGTTGTAGCAGTCGGAACTGCCGCCAAGGAAATGATAGGCAGAACTCCAGGCTCTATTGTTGCAGTAAGACCGCTTAAGGACGGCGTTATCGCAGATTTCGACATAACTGCAACAATGCTCAACAGATTTATCAGAATGGTGATAAAATCCACATTTCTGACAAAGCCCCGTGTTATCGTCTGCATACCCTCGGGTGTTACAGACGTGGAAAGACGCGCTGTTACCGACGCTATGCACAGAGCAGGAATAAAACAGGTGGAGCTTATTGAGGAACCTATGGCTGCCGCTATCGGCGCCGGTCTTCCGGTAGGCGAGCCTGAGGGCAGTATGGTGGTGGATATCGGCGGCGGTACTTCCGAGGTGGCTGTTATTTCATTCGACGATATAGTTACTGCCTGCTCCGTAAGAGTGGCAGGAGATAAATTCGATGAATCCATCATTCAGTATGTAAAAAAGAAATATAATCTGCTTATCGGCGAAAGAACCGCCGAGGAAATAAAAATAGAGATAGGCTCTGCATATCCCTATGAGGGAGAAGGCAGCATGAAGGTTAAGGGACGAAACCTGGGCGACGGTCTGCCTAAGGACATAGAGATAAGTGCTGCTGAAATAAGAGATGCACTTGCAGATCCGCTTCTTGTTATAGTTGAGGCAATAAAAACTACCCTTGAGCAGACCCCGCCGGAGCTTTCTGCTGATATCATTGACAACGGTATTACACTGACAGGCGGCGGTGCATTGCTGAGAGGACTTGACCTGCTTGTATCTCAGGAAACCGGTATGCCTGTGCGTACTGCGGACAGTCCCCTGGACTGTGTTGTTGACGGCACCGGCATCAGGCTGGAATCACTGGGTAAAAAAAGATAAATGCAAATATGCCGGATAAAACCGCATCTCTGTGCCACGGGACAGAGATGCTGCTGTTTGTGGGGAGGGAAACACTATGAAAAAATCATCCGTCAGCGGTATGAAGGTGCTTGTACTGACTGTATGCATATTGCTTGTAGTGGCTCTCGTCACAGCCGGAAACAGTACCGTCAACGGCTTGTTTACAGGCTTGGTATTTGCTTCCCTGCAGAAGGCAGCGGTGGAATTCACGGACAGTATAAATGAAAACGTAAAGACTGCTGCGGATCCTCAGGAGCTTGAGCAGGAAAACAGCAGACTGAAAGAGGAAAACAAAAAGCTCAGCAGTTTGCTTGTAGAATATTACGACCTTAAAAAAGAAAATGAAGAGCTTTATAAGTTCTATAATATAAAAAAGGATAATGAGGATTTTACCCTCGTTCCCTCAACGGTTATATCAAGGGACCCTAATGAAAATTTCTACGGCTTTATCCTTGATAAAGGCTCCAAAGACGGGATTTCACAGAATGACCCGGTAATGACTGAGACAGGTCTTGTGGGATTCGTAAGCGAGGTAAATCTCAGGTCCTGCAAGGTCACAACTCTTCTCTCCCCTGATGCAAGGATAGGAGCAATTGACAAAAAAACCGAAAAGCAGGGTATCCTTACCGGTACTCCCGAATACAGCGATAAAAATATTACCCTGATGAAAAATATCTCTGCTCAAAGCGAAATGGAAAAGGGCGATATTGTCGTTACCTCGGGACACGGAGGACTGTATCCGAAAAATATAAAAATAGGCACGGTCATTTCTCTTGATTATGATTATGACGGTATGAGAGTTGCCCTTATCGACCCCTATGAGGATGTCAGGACAATAACCTCAGCAGCAGTTATTACAAACTTCAGCGGAAAGGGCGAAATTGAGGACTATAAAAAGCCCTCACAGGATGATAAGAAAAACAACTGACCGCTTAATACCGGATAAATGCCGGTCTGTCCCTCTGCGGTCAGCCTGGTAAGAGAAATACTAAGAACTGAGAGAGAGAGCACCCTATGAACAGATTCAGAGCAATTAGATATCTTGCTTTTTTTCTTGAAATTATCCTATGCTATATAATCCAGACAACCCCGGGAATGACACTTGAGGTCTTCGGCGGCAGACCCGTACTGCTGATACCCCTTGCACTGACCTTTTCAGTATTTGAAAGCGAAATACCGGCAATATTCCTGGGAGTGCTTTGCGGTCTGCTTTCAGATTCCGGCTACAGCGGACCTGTGGGCTATTATGCAATAATGCTGGCAGTGCTTTGCTACATAGTCAGCATACTTATGGGAAATTATATACATACAAATCTGCTTACAACTATGATAATCGGAGCATTAAGCATTCCTGCAATAATTGCAGGACAGTTTCTTCTGTTCTACATTGCTGCAGGCTACGGCGATGCACTGCAGTATTTTACAGCCCATTATATTTCAAGAATAATATATACATTTGCCTTTTTGCCGGTAATGTACGGAATAAACAGATTTCTCGCTGCTAAAACCTCTGCAGACTAGGAATTCAAACGATTTTGAAAGGAGAAGCCTATGGGTGTCAAGGTCAGAAAATGGCGCTTTGCCCTTATACTGACGATTATTATAATAGTCACTGCAGTATTCTGCGTAAGGCTTTTTCAGTGGCAGATAAGAGAAAACGATTTCTATGAGGATATCGCACTGACCTCCACCGAATATACAATAAGCACCGAAGCAATAAGGGGAGAAATATTTGATGTAAACGGCACTCCCCTTGCACAGAATCAGACAGGATATAAATTAACGCTGAATAAAATCTTCATATCTGAGGACAGGCTTAACCCGTGTATTCTGAAGCTGCTCAGCATTACTGAACAGTGCGGCTGCAAATGGTTTGATGAGCTGCCTATAAAAATGGATAAAAACGGCGGCTACTATTTTGAGGAAAAACGGGAAAGCGATATCGAAAAGCTTAAAAGCAAGGATTTTCTCAATATGAACCCCTATTCCACAGCAGACGAATGTATGGCAAGGCTTATCGAAAGGTATGACTGCAAATCCTACAAAGGAAAAACACTGCACGATGTTATAAGTGTCAGATATAATATGGAAAGCTCCGGCTTTTCAAGAAGCAGACCATATGTTTTTTCCGATGACCTGGACGAAACCTCTATGACAATAATCTCTGAAAATACTCAGAGTGAGCCTGCTGTCGAAATCAATTCAACGGCTCTGAGAAAATATGTAAACGGCACGTCTGCTCCCCATATTGTGGGAGTAACAGGTCTTATTTCAGCAGAAGAGTATGACGAGCTTGAAAAAAAAGGCTATGCTTATAATGATATCGTAGGCAAGGTAGGTATCGAATATGCCTACGAGGACCAGCTTAAGGGCAAGGAAGGCAGCCGCACATATGAGGTCAGCCCTGACGGAAGCGCTCAGCTGAAAAATACAAAGGATTCAAGCCCGGGTAATAATATCTATCTTACCATAGACAGCAATTATCAGGCTCTGGCACAAAAGGCACTGAAGGAAGCTGTTGACGAAGCTCATGCCTATGCTAAATCAACCGGTGAAAAACACAGCGGCGAGGACTGTGTGGGCGCTTCGGTGGTTGTACTGAATATAAAGGATTTTTCTGTGCTTTGCGCTGCTAATTATCCTAACTACGACCTTTCAAAATATTATTCAGATTATGACAAGCTGCTCAAAACAAAGGGCGACCCCCTTGTAAACAGAGCATTCAACGGCGCTCTTGCCCCCGGCTCCACATTCAAGCCCATGGTTGCGTCTGCAGCACTTGAGGAAGGAGCTATTACTACAAAAACCCGCATCAACTGCGAGGGTATTTATACAAAGGGCGGACTTAAGCTGCGCTGTATGCATATACACGGATCACTCAATATGTATGAGGGAATAAGGGAATCCTGCAACGTTTTCTTTGCGGAAACTGCAAGGCTTCTGGGAATTGAAAAAATGAATACCTATTCCAAGCGCTGCGGTCTTGGAGTAAAAACTGGCGTTGAAACAGGAGAAAGCTCCGGTACTCTGGCAGGTCCTGAATACAGCGAGCTTATGGGCTCTGAATGGTATGAAACATCGGTTTCCCCGGCAGGTATAGGACAGTCGGACAACCAGTTCACTCCCCTGCAGCTTGCAACCTACGCAGCCACACTGGCAAATAACGGAGTAAGACTCAAAACCCATGTTGTTGATAAGATAACTGACTTCTCCGGTAATAAGGTTATTTATCAGAGCAAGGCAGAGGTGGTTGACAATATGGGAGTAAGCGAAGAAAACCTTACTGAGGTTCGCAAGGGTATGAATATGGCGACCAACAGCTATGATTCCCTTACCGGATTCCCCATGCAGATAGCCGGAAAAACAGGTACTGCAGAAAACGCCGGTTCCGACCATGCAAATTTCATCTGCTATGCCCCCTATGATGATCCCCAGATAGCGATAGCTGTAATGGTTGAGCATGGTGCAAAAAGCTATGTAGCAGTCAATGTTGCAAAGAAGATAATGAACGAATATTTCAATCTCGGCATTGACGAAGAAAGCAGCAAAAGCGGACAATAAATTCTCCTGTAAACAGCAAAACAAAAACCGGAACAACCAACTCCTTGATAAATAAAAAAAGTCGATGAACCAAAAAATTCATCGACTTTCTTTTTGTTGTTATTAAGGTATGATTCATTATCCGGATACACCGATTTGCTGATATTACACAAATAATACCATTACGCTCTGACAATATTACGCCAGTCAAGGTCGCCTCTTTCAAGACCGTGGATAAGAACCTCGCCTGTTGCTATATTCGTAGCCACAGGAATATTATGCATATCGCAAAGCCTGAGAAGATTCATGTCGTTAGGCTCGTGAGGCTTCGGATTAAGAGGATCACGAAGGAAAATAAGCATATCTATCTCGTTGAATGCGATTCTTGCAGCTATCTGCTGGTCGCCGCCCTGACTGCCGCCGAGGAATCTCTGTATTTCAAGTCCGGTAGCCTCTGCTACCATCTTGCCTGTTGTACCTGTAGCGCAGAGGTTGTGTCTGCTGAGTATACCACAGTATGCAATACAAAACTGCACCATAAGTTCTTTCTTTGCGTCATGGGCTATCAACGCTATATTCATGAATATCTCCTCCATTTATGTTAAATACTTTAAAATACAAACTGACTATCCGATTATCAAGGAAAACAAAAGTCAGGCAAAAAATTTACAGCTCCAGCGGAACATGAGATCCGTCAAGCCTCGCCGCTATCCTGTCAAATGCAGCCACGGCGTGATATCTTCCCTCCATCGGCTCTCCACGCTGTGCACGGGCTGCACAGGAAGGATCCTCCGGAACAATGCCAAGAAGCCTTGCCCCCGCCTTATCAATAACTGCATCAAGATCGGGAAAGACATTCAGCCTCTTAAAGCTTCTTTCATTGAATCTGTTTATTATGAGCCTTATCTCCGGAATACCAGAATCACTGAGCATCTGCCTTGTTTTATCGCAGCCCCGAAGCGTAAGCGGCTCGGTATTCGCAACCAGAGCAGCTCTGTCGGCGCCTGCCATGGCAGCCTCTGTGCCTATCCCTATGCCGGCAGGACAGTCGATCAGGATATGGTCATAATATTTTTTTAGTATCGTGACAAGCTGCTTCATGATGTAGGGGCTTATCTCGTCACGGACATTCTGCGGAGCAGGCAGAACATAAAGCTCCGGCATGGTCCTGCAGGGATAGATCGCGCTTGCCGGCGGGCAGTTTCCGCTTACTATATCGGAAATGTCAAATACAAGCTCGCCGCTGACGCCAAGCATCAGGTCGATACCTCTCATGCCTGCATCACAATCAACAATAAGAACACGGTTACCCCTTCTTACCAGGGCACCGCCTAAACCTGCAGTAACTGTGGATTTACCCGTACCGCCTTTTCCTGATGTTATTACTGTCACTTTACCCATTTTTCAATTACCTCTTTATAAAAATAGCACATATTTTAAATAAAGTCAATACTAAATTAATAAAATTTACACAACAGAAACAAACACAGTAAAATCAGCCGGTTCTATGCGTGTGCAGTGCTGATTTGTGCAGATATTTATTAATATACAAGGCAATGATAATAAGCCTGAGTAATTTGTCATAGTTTTCTTGATTTTACTATTTAAAAATCTGTTAAAGTGTGGTATAATAAAATAAGTATGGGTATTTAGTAAAGAACAGAATATCCGTGAAATGTCAGAGGAAAACGGAGATGCTCCTGCTTTCTGTCTGACCGCAGAATTATAAAATGCAGAGCCGCATTTTACTGCCGCTTTGCCAATATCAAAGGCTCTCTGAGGGTAACGGTTTTTACCCCCTGGACGGGCTTATGCAAATGAGGTCTTGTTATGAACAAAGAATATGACGTTCTGATAGTAGGCACAGGCGCTGCCGGTCTTTACGGCGCACTGCAGTTTCCGGAAAATGTAAGCGTTCTGCTTATTTCAAAAAGGGAGCTTTCCCTTTCAAACAGCTCCCTCGCTCAGGGCGGTGTTGCCGCTGTGCTTGATACCATAAATGATGATTACCGCCTGCATATACAGGATACGCTTACCGCCGGTAAAAATAAAAACAACCTTGCTGCTGTTGAGGTCCTTGTAAAAGAGGGTCCCTCTGACGTTCTGAAAATAAAAGAGCTGGGAGTGGATTTTGACCTGGATGATAAAGGCGATATGCAGAAAACTCTGGAAGCAGGTCATTCAAGACACAGGATAGTCCACCATAAGGACTCTACCGGAAAGGCTATTACCGACACCCTTATCGAAGCTGTCAAAAAAAGACCTAATATTGATATTTACGAAAACACTCTGCTCTACAAGCTTGAAAAAACAGACTGCGGCTTTATTGCCGGACTGCTTTTTGATGACGGAAGCTCCTGCACCGCTGCAGCCCATTACTGTATAATGGCATCAGGCGGCATCGGAAGAGTATATCAGTATACCACAAATTCCGCAATTGCAACAGGTGACGGAATAACCTTTGCCCATATGCTGGGCGCAAGAATAAGGCACCTGAGCTGGATTCAGTTCCACCCTACTGCGTTTGCTGCAGAAAATGACAGGGAGCGCTTTCTTATAAGCGAGGCTGTACGGGGCGAGGGCGCATATCTTCTCAACTGCGAGGGCAAACGCTTCGCTCATAAATATGATGACAGAGGCGAGCTTGCTCCCAGAGATGTGGTATCAAATGCTATCATGCTTGAATCAAGAGCAACCAACAGTGAAAAATTCTATCTTGATATAACATATAAGGATGCAGAATTCCTGAAAGAGCGTTTCCCCATGATTTATCATAAGTGTCTCGAGGAAAATATTGACATCACAAAGGACCGCATACCTGTATTCCCCTGTCAGCATTATCTTATGGGCGGAATTGATGTGGATCTTTCTGCAAGAACTACCGTAGACCGTCTTTACGCTGCCGGAGAATGCAGCCATACCGGCGTTCACGGTGCAAACAGACTTGCAAGCAATTCCCTGCTTGAAGCGCTTGTTTTCTCAAGACGTGCCGCTGCTGATATTCTCGGACGCATGGAAACTGACGAAAACAAGGCAATTGAACTTCCTGCACAAAAGGATGAGCTTTCCGGCAAACAGCTGCCCCACGGCTACCGCACAGAAATAAGGCGTCTGATGCAGGACTGCCACTTTGTAATAAAAAAGCCTGAGGCTGTTCCAGAAAATCTCAGGAAAGCCAAAGAGATACTCAGCGACCTTAACGAAGGCGGATATGAAATAAACCGTGATTTCATTGAGGCAAGAAGCCTTGCAACGGTAGCTGTTATTGTACTTGAGGAGGTAATGAGCGAAAATGACTCTGAATAAATTTTATGTAGAGGGTATTATCAGAACTGCCCTGACAGAAGATATCAATTACTGCGATGTTACAACAGACTACCTTATCCCCCAGGACCAGCAGGGCGAAGGCAGACTTATGGCAAAGGCAGACGGAATTGTCTGCGGCGTTGAAGTTGCTGCAAGGGTATTTACCATGCTTGACGAAAACGTTGAAATTGAAATTCTTAAAAATGACGGCGACCAGGTTCATTACGGCGATGATATAATGAAGCTTTACGGAAAAACCGCTGTCCTGCTGAAGGGAGAGCGCACCGCTCTTAATCTTATTCAGCATATGAGCGGCATTGCTACCGCTTCAAATAAATATACAAAGCTTGTTGAAGGCACAAGAGCTTCTATTGCAGACACGAGAAAGACCCTTCCCGGACTTCGTCCGCTGCAGAAATATGCTGTAATGTGCGGAGGAGCTAAAAATCACCGCTACAACCTTTCAGATGCAGCTATGCTTAAGGATAACCATATTGATGCTGCCGGAGGAATCACTGCTGCCATTACAAAGCTCAGAACCAAAATCGGACATATGACTAAAATAGAGGTTGAAACAAGAAATCTTGATGAACTCAGAGAGGCGCTTGAGGCAAAGGCTGATATCATTATGCTGGACAATATGAGTCCAGAACTTATGAAGCAGGCTGTGGAAATCACTGACGGCAGAGCTGTGCTGGAGGCATCAGGCGGAATAACCGATGAAACTCTCAGAGCAGTTGCAGAAAGCGGTGTTGATATTATTTCTATCGGCGCTCTCACCCATTCTGTCAAGGCTTTTGATATTTCCATGTACATATCCTGAATCATCGGAGGTATCCATGAATATTGTAAAACGGGATATTTATGAAGAACTTAAAGGCTCCGCCCTCCCTGTCGTAATATACGGCATGGGGAACGGAGCCGATAAAATTATAGACGAATTTGCAAAAAGAAATATAAATATCAGCGGCATTACTGCAAGCGACGATTTTGTCCGGGGGCAGAGTTTCCGGGGATTTACTGTCCGTAAGCTTTCTGAGCTGGAAAAGCAGTACGGAAGGCTTGTTATCATAACCGCCTTTGGTACATCTATTCCCCTGGTCATGGACAGGATATTCAGGCTGTCTGAGCGTCATATGGTGCTTGCTGCAGATGCTCCTGTTTACGGCAGCAATATATGGAGCATGGATTTCTATAACGAAAACCGCAGGGATATTGAACGTGCTTACGATTTATTTGCCGACCAGACCTCAAGGGATGTATTTGAAAAGCTTATTAATTACAAGCTCAGCGGAAAGCTTTCATATCTGCGCAGCGCCTACAGCAGCAAGGAGCAGGTTTTTGATGAAATACTGAAACTTTCGGAACATGAAAGCTATCTGGATCTGGGCGCATACAGAGGAGATACCATTGACGAGCTTCTGCATTACACCGGCGGTTCATATGAGCATATTACAGCGCTGGAGCCTGACAGAAAAACATTCGCAAAGCTGAAAACCCATGTTGAAGGAATGAATAACATAAGGCTGTTCAGAATGGGAATATGGTCCGAGGACACGGATCTTCCCTTTGACGCCTCACTTGGCAGAGGCTCCGGTATAAGGCAGGGCGGCAGTGAAATGCTTGCTGTTACAAAGATAGATACACTGTACAGCAGGCGACGGCTGACATATCTTAAAATGGATGTAGAGGGCTGTGAGCGCCATGCAATAATTGGGGGCGTAAACACTCTGCGCCGTGACAAGCCGGCATTCAATATCGCAGTTTATCACAGAAGCGAGGACATTTTTTCCATTCCCCTGCTGATAGATTCAATTGTACCCGGTTACAGGCTGTATTTAAGGCAGCATCCGTACATTCCTGCCTGGGATCTTAATCTGTACGGGGTTTACAATGAGGCATACAAAAAACGTTAAATATCTGACAGCAACAAACAGGTTGCCGCATTATGCCTGATAATAATGCAAAAAGCGGAACGACTGACTCCGTGACAAATAAAAAAGTCGATGAACAAAAGTATTCATCGACTTTTTTGTGTTATTATGAGATATAATGCGATTTTTTAATCCGGCGGCTCCTTTGATATTATTTTGTTTGTCAGAAAATCGGATATTCCGCTATTTATTACTCAGCGCTTATCCTATTCTTTCAAATCTTGGAACCTGCTTGCCGTCTGAATCAACATACTGATAGAAAATAGATACAGGCCTTGACCATATTCTGCCTTCTCCGCCTATTTCCTTGTAAATTACAAATTCCTCAGATGTTTCTGTGTCCTTTGCTATACATATAAATTCATATTCGCCGCCCTTGAAATGACGGTATCTGCCATGCTCTCCTATTGCGGGAAGAGGTCTGAGCTGTTCCTCTTCCTTTTCCGGCTCTGCTGCAGGAAGCTCGGGATCCTTCACCTCTGCATCAAGAGGATATTCTGGAGCTTCTCCGCCTGTAAGTACAAGCACCCTTGTGCCGTGTGCCGGAATGTGTATATTTACATATGAACCGTTTACGTCATATGCTGTCTTTCCGTCATATACATCGTAAAGCTTTACGCCGCCGTCTGTATTGAATCCGATATTGAAATCACTTGCGGAAAGGTTTACTGCTATATAAACTGTTTCATCCTCAAATTTGCGTTTGAAAACAAGCTGCTCATTGCGGATAACCGTATTTTCAAAGCTTCCGTATTTAAGAGCCTTATATTTTCTGCGGATTGCACCCAGTCTGCATACATGACGGTAAAGGCTGTTATCCTGGATATCTGAAACATCTACACACGGACGAAGCGGATAGTCATGCTCTGTATTATTCTTTTCGCCCTTTATTCCCCACTCACTTCCATAATAAACAGAGGGTACGCCCGGCATGAAATATGCCATTGTAAAGCAGTTTCCTACATTTTCAAATTCCTTTACTGTGCTTGCAATACGATTTACATCGTGGTTGTCAACAAAGTTATAGGTATAGATATTATGATAAATACCGCCGTTTGCAAACTGACGGTTAAGAGAATGTGCAATCTCGAAATAGTTGTGATCGTTATGTGAGCTGTATATGCCCTTATAGCATTCATAGTTGGTGCAGGAATCAAGAAGATCCGGATTTGCAAGTCTTGCATAATCGCCGTGTATTATCTCGCCCATAAGCCAGAACTGACTGTCCCTGCTTTTGCAGAAATTCTTCAGATCCCTGAGGAAATCCTGATCCATGCAGTATGCAACATCAAGGCGAAGACCGTCAATCTTGAATTTATCCATCCACATTGCAACAGCGTCAAAAATATGCTGTTTTACGTCAGGATGACGAAGATTAAGCTTTACCAGGTCATAATTGCCTTCCCAGCCCTCATACCAGAAGGGATCGCCCCAGGGACTGTTTCCGCCGAAATTAAGATTCTGGAACCATGAGCAGTAGGGTGATCCCTGCTTTTTCTCCTGGATATCTCTGAATGCCCAGAAGCCTCTGCCTACATGATTGAATACACCGTCAAGCACTACCTTTATGCCGTTTTTATGAAGCTCGTCACAGATCTTTGCAAAGCTTTCATTATCGCCCAGACGATTATCTATATTATAATAATCATTTGTATCATATCCGTGTGTTGTTGACATAAACACAGGGCCAAAATATACGGCATTTACATTCATTTCTTTAAGGTGCGGAATAAAATCCTTCACCTTATCAAGCCTGTATACAAGCTGGCCGTCATTGATTCTCGGTGCTCCGCAGAATCCCAGAGGATAGATGTGATAGAAAACAGATTCGTTAACCCAGTACATAATATAATTCTTTCCTTTCATATACGCAAGATAAGACTCCGCCCCCGGCGGGCCGCTGTCACTGATTATTTCCATAATCTAATTATATTTTTCCGACAGCTTTATCAGTATAGCATACTTCAACAAGAAATGCAATAGTTTTTTGCATTTTTTGTGCAATCATATAAATAAACTGATTTTTCTGATTTTATGAATGAAAAAAGCGGCCGTCCGGCTTAAAAAGCACCGGAACGACCGCTTTAATAAACAATTTTGAAAAATCCGGAATCACTTTCCGAGTACGCTGAGGATAACACCGGCAGCAACTGCTGAACCGATTACACCTGCAACGTTGGGACCCATAGCGTGCATAAGAAGGAAATTGCCGGGGTTTTCTTCCTGACCCACCTTCTGAGAAATTCTCGCAGCCATAGGAACCGCAGAAACGCCTGCAGAACCGATAAGAGGATTGACCTTGCCCTTTGTGAAAACATACATAAGCTTTCCGAAGAGCACGCCGCAGGCAGTCGCAAGGCAGAATGCAAACAGACCAAGACCGATGATGCCTGCTGTCTGAACCGTAAGGAATACCTTGCCTGTAGCTGTTGCGCCTACTGTTACGCCCAGGAAAATAGTAATGATATTCATAAGCTCGTTCTGAGCTGTCTTGTTAATTCTTTCAACAACGCCGCTCTCCTTGAAGAGGTTGCCCAGCATAAGCATACCTACCAGCGGAGCAGCATCCGGAAGAAGAAGTGCTACGATAACAACAACGATTATCGGGAAAAGAATTCTTTCAAGCTTTGATACAGGTCGGAGCTGACCCATTACTACGGAACGCTCCTTCTTTGTTGTAAGAAGTCTCATGATAGGCGGCTGGATAATCGGAACCAGAGCCATGTACGAATATGCAGCAACAGCGATGGGACCCAGAAGCTGCGGAGCAAGCTTTGTTGTTACAAAGATAGCTGTTGGTCCGTCTGCGCCGCCGATAATTGCGATTGAACCGGCTTCTGCAGGAGTAAAAATACCCAGAGCAGTAGCGATAATGAATGTCAGGAAGATACCTACCTGAGCAGCAGCGCCCAGAATAAAGCTCTTCGGGTTTGCGATAAGGGGACCGAAATCTGTCATACATCCGATTCCCAGGAAAATAAGAGGCGGATAGATACCCAGCTTTACTCCCTGATACAGATAAT
This sequence comes from uncultured Eubacteriales bacterium, assembly GCA_900316485.1. Taxonomy (GTDB): domain Bacteria; phylum Bacillota; class Clostridia; order Oscillospirales; family Acutalibacteraceae; genus UBA1213. The sequence continues at coordinate 2,391 of ONDB01000143.1, read as the reverse complement.
AGAACAGTCCGCCGTATTCGATATGATTATAATAAGTGACTCCGTTGTATACCGTGGTAGTATATGTGGACGGGTCAAGGTTCTTAGACAGCATTTCCGCTTCGGTAAGCATTTCCGTTGTAGGCAGTCCCATTATTCCAGGGAACAGATTTACCAGACACATACCAAATGCAATGGGCAGCAGCAAAAGCGGCTCAAACTGCTTTTTTATAGCAAGATACATAAGAACGAAGGATATGCCAACCATCACGTAATTTTCCCATGACAGCTTGCTGAATCCTGATTCTTCAAACAGATGACAGATTATCTGCCAGAGCTGCGTCAATATTTCCATTTGCTTTCTTCCTTTCTGATATATAATACCGGAAAATCAGCTTCTTTTCCGGGACTTATGCATTGATACAATGTATCCGAGAGCCGTCAGAAGGGTCTTGTATTCTGCAGCGCACCGGCTTTTGCCCATGAGGAACGCTTTTCCCGTGACTTTCTGACAGACTTTATCCTGTGGGGCTTTTCGCCGTATACTGCATCTACTGCAGCAGCAATCACAGCGATAATCTCACCGGGAATCTCTCCGTCATCATCCTCGATTTCCTGTCTGGTAACTGAGCGCAATGCATTTTTTTCCTGATTTTCAGTCTTTTCTGCGGAGCGTATCTCCTTCTTTTTTTCTCCTGCACTCTGTACGACACGGATAATCTTACTGTATATCGTAACAATAGCGATAAGCAGGATAAGAACGGTAAACACGACTAAAAAGCCTGCAAGCAACAGGATAAGTGCCTGCATCATATTTTCCATTTTTCTTCCCCCTAACAAAAAACTCTTCTGCCTTTGCAGTATACCGGGGGGAATAATATCTTCCCTGCCGGTCAAAAGCAAAAGCACATATGTTATTATTATAAACTAAAAACCTTATTTTTTCAACGGGATTCTGCTATTTTTTACAAAACTTTTGTATTGAAAAACGGGCTGTACGGAAAGGTGCATATACACCTGTTCTATACAGCCCATTTTATGTTATATATCAGTTCAATGATTCATCAATCAGCCGATAAGCGCGCATACTGCGTCGCCCATTTCAGTTGTGGAGACCTTCTTTGTTCCCTCGGTATAAATATCCGGAGTTCTTGTTGTCTTAAGCACCTCAGCCACACCCTTTTCTATTGCATCTGCTGCCTGAGGCTCATCAAGTGAATATCTGAGCATCATTGCAACGGAAAGAATCGTTGCAAGAGGATTTGCTATACCCTGTCCTGCGATATCAGGTGCACTGCCGTGGATAGGCTCATACATACCCAGCTTTGTGCTGTTAAGGCTTGCAGAAGCCAGCATTCCGATAGAACCGCTTATCATTGAAGCCTCATCAGAGAGGATATCGCCGAAAATATTTGATGTAACGATAACGTCAAACTGCTTAGGATTCCTTACCAGCTGCATTGCGCAGTTATCTACATAAAGGTGGTTAAGCTCTACCTCAGGATATTCCTTTGAAAGCTCTATCATAGTCTTTCTCCAGAGTCTTGAGGAATCCAGAACGTTTGCCTTATCTACGCTTGTAAGCTTTTTATTTCTCTTCATTGCCATATCGAAAGCTACTCTGCCGATACGCTCAATTTCCTTTACGTTATACTTTTCTGTATCATATGCAGCCTCTGCGCCGTCCTCTTCAAAGCTGCCTCTTTTGCCGAAATAGATGCCGCCTGTAAGCTCACGGACAATCATAATATCCATTGCATCGCCGATGATATCAGCTCTGAGGGGTGAAGATTCACGCAGCGGCTCAAAGATAACAGCAGGACGAAGGTTAGCGAAAAGGCCCAGTGCTCCTCTGATACCAAGAAGACCGGCTTCGGGGCGGTTATTACCGGGCTGAGTATCCCACTTGGGGCCGCCGACTGCGCCGAGAAGTACGCTGTCGCTTGCCTTGCAGGCATCAATTGTTTCCTGAGGGAGCGGAACACCGGTTGCATCAATCGCACAGCCGCCAAGAAGTGCTTCCTTATAAGTTATGCTGAAACCGAATTTCTTTGCAGTTACGTCAAGGACCTTTACAGCCTCATTTACTATTTCCGGTCCGATACCGTCACCCTTAAGAAGTGTAATATTATAGTTTTTCATTTAGGTTACTCCTTTATTAATTATGATTACGCCGTCTATCATCCGACATATACCATTATAATTCCATTTCCCCCATTAGTCAAGCATACCACCGGCGAGCCGCCGGTGCCATAACGCGATGGTGGCGCTTCACTACGTTACGCTCTTAATGCGCCTGACTGATTGGCTGCCCGCGCCAGCGTGACGCTGGACCCTAAACGCGATGGTGTCGCTTCACTTACGTTACGCTCTTAATGCGCCTGACTGATTGGCTGCCCGCGATGCTGCTGT
>ONDB01000168.1 GCA_900316485.1 uncultured Eubacteriales bacterium | reverse complement strand
GAAAATATTCTTGACATTGGGTGGGGAAAATCTTATAATAAAAGGGAGACGAAAAAGCAGAATTGTTTTTTCAAATATGTATTTTTTTGTGTCAGAGAGACGCAAAAACAAAAATAATAAAAGGTAGGTTATTATCTATGAATAGTGATGCAGTAAAATGCGGTTCACAGTGTGCGCCTCAGCGTTCACTTCTCAGGGCACTTGGTATGACTGACGAAGAAATAGCAAAACCGATGATCGGTATTGTAAGCTCATATAATGAGATAGTACCTGGTCATATGAATATTGATAAGATCGTCAATGCTGTAAAGCAGGGCGTTGCAATGGCAGGCGGAAACCCTGTAGTATTTCCAGCAATAGCTGTATGTGACGGTATAGCAATGGGTCATAAAGGAATGAAATACTCCCTTGTAACACGTGATCTTATTGCAGATTCAACAGAAGCAATGGCCATTGCCCATGCTTTCGATGCTCTTGTAATGGTACCTAACTGTGACAAGAATGTTCCAGGCCTTCTTATGGCTGCTGCAAGACTTAATATCCCTACTATCTTTGTAAGCGGCGGTCCTATGCTTGCAGGTCGTGTTAAGGGTGAAAAGAGAAGTCTTTCAAGTATGTTTGAAGCAGTAGGTTCGTATAATTCAGGAAAGATAACTGCAGAAGAATTTGATGAATTTGAAAATAAAGTATGTCCGAGCTGCGGTTCATGTTCTGGTATGTATACAGCAAATTCTATGAACTGTCTTACAGAGGTTCTTGGTATGGCACTTCGCGGCAACGGTACAATTCCGGCTGTATATTCAGAAAGAATAAGACTTGCAAAGCACGCAGGCATGAAAATCATGGAACTTCTTGAGAAGAATATCAGACCTCGTGATATTATGACAGAGGATGCTTTCAGAAATGCTCTTACTATGGATATGGCTCTTGGATGCAGCACCAATAGTATGCTACATCTTCCTGCAATTGCACATGAATGCGGAATCGACCTCAATCTCGATATTGCAAATGATATCAGTTCAAAGACACCGAATCTTTGCCATCTTGCTCCCGCTGGTCATACATATATGGAGGATCTCAACGAAGCAGGCGGCATCTATGCCGTAATGAATGAGATTAATAAGCTTGGTCTTCTTAAGACTGATCTTATCACTTGCACAGGAAAAACTGTTGCAGAAAACATCAGCGGAGTTCTTAACAAGGATCCCGAAATAATCAGATCTGTTGAAGCACCCTACAGCAAAACAGGCGGTATTGCAGTACTCAGAGGTAACCTTGCTCCGGATTCATGTGTTGTTAAGCGCAGCGCAGTTGCTCCTGAGATGCTCAAGCACAGCGGTCCTGCAAAGGTATACGATTGTGAAGAAGATGCAATGGCAGCAATAAACGGCGGAGAAATCAATGAGGGCGATGTAGTTGTAATTCGTTATGAAGGACCTAAGGGTGGTCCCGGAATGAGAGAAATGCTCAATCCTACATCTGCTATCATGGGTATGGGCCTTGGAAGCACAGTAGCACTTATCACAGACGGACGTTTTTCTGGCGCTACAAGAGGTGCTTCTATCGGTCATGTATCTCCTGAGGCAGCAGTAGGTGGTCCCATTGCGCTTATTCAGAATGGCGATATTATTGAAATAGATATCAACGCAAATACTATCAACGTAAGACTTAGTGATGAGGAGCTTGCTAAACGTAAAGCAGAATGGAAACCCAGAGAACCTAAGATTACAACCGGATATCTTGCAAGATATGCTGCACTTGTTACATCTGGCAACAGAGGTGCGGTACTTGAGATTCCGAAGAAGTGATATCAGTCTTTTGCAGAGGCTGAGTTGGTAAATAAACGCCAATGTGCAGAGCGGAATGATCTGCTCTGCACAATGTATTTATTGCTTGACAAGGAGAAATAGAGATGTTTGCAATACCTGAAAAATTTGAATTTCTCAGAGACAGAATAGAAAAAACACTTAAGCCAACAAATTAGATACAATATATCCCCGGCAAAACAAAACCGTGGGAAAGCAAACTCGGCGGCTGTCCTTATATGAAGGATACTGAGGAATATTCCATGGATAATCAGGGAAAACCAATGATGTTCCTGGCTCAGATCAATTTTGAAGAAATGCCGCCGCTTGAGGGATTTCCTGAAAAAGGACTTTTACAGTTCTATATTGCAAATACAGATGATTATGGCTATGATGAACCATGTAAAGTGATTTATATAGAAGATTTTGAAAAGGATGAAAGCAAGCTTTTGTCAGAAAATCCATATCAGTCTGAAATTCAGGAAAACCAGCCCTTTGAAATGGAATGTAAGATTACCTATGAATCAAAAGAAATGGCAGTTACTGATTTCGAAGGTGAGTTTGAAGAAATGCTAAATCTGATTTCTGATGAGGATGAAGACGACTTTTATGATGCTTTTGCGTCTGGTACTTCAAGAATAGGAGGTTATCCTTCATTTGTACAGGATCCTGTTGAATGCTATGAAATGGGAGAGAAGGAGATACTTCTGCTGCAGCTGGATGTAGACGATCCTTCCGGACTTATGTTTGGAGACAGCGGAAACTGTCAGTTCTTCATTTCAATGGAAGATCTTGATAATAAGAATTTTTCAGAATTAGCATACGACTGGGCCTGCTGCTGATATATAATGGATCTTACTTATTGAAAATAAGGGTAATGAGATTATGGAGGAATGAAAATGCGTGTTGCGCAATGGGAGGATTATGAGCTTATTGACTGCTCGGACGGTGAAAGACTTGAACGCTGGGGAGATATAATACTTATCCGCCCAGATCCGCAGATAATCTGGCATACAGAAAAAAAACACCCACTCTGGCGCCAGGCTCATGCGAGATATCAGCGCAGTTCAAGCGGCGGTGGTGCGTGGCAGTATAATAAGAAAGTTCCTTCTCAGTGGGAAATTAAGTATAAGGAGCTTACCTTCGGCATAAAGCCTATGGGATTCAAGCATACGGGAGTGTTCCCTGAGCAGGCAGTAAACTGGGATCTTGTTTCTGATAAGATAAGAAATGCCGGAAGACAGGTAAACGTGCTTAATATGTTTGCATATACAGGAGCTGCTACTCTTGCTTGTCTTGAAGCAGGCGCCAGAGTATGTCATGTTGATGCTTCAAAGGGTATGGTTCAGTGGGCAAAGGATAATTCCAGACTAAGCGGTCTTGCTGACAGACCTGTGCGCTGGCTTGTTGACGACTGCGTTAAGTTTGTCCAGCGTGAGCAGCGCAGGGGCAATAAATATGACGGAATAATAATGGATCCGCCTTCATACGGCAGAGGTCCGGGCGGAGAGGTATGGAAGCTTGAGGAACAGCTTTATTCACTTGTTGAGCTTTGTCTGCCTATTCTGTCAGATGACGCATTGTTTTTCGTACTGAATTCATATACAACCGGACTTCCGCCTTCAGTAATGGAATATCTTCTCAGCGTTATGATAAAGCCGGAGCACGGAGGAAAGGTCACAAGTTCTGAAATAGGCTTGCACGTAACACAAAGCGGTCTTGCGCTGCCCTGCGGAAGCACAGCTGTATGGGAAAGATAAAGGCTAAATTAATCGGAAAAAATGAAAGAATTTATCAGAATAGAGAATTTGTTTTATAAATACGATCAGTCAGATGACAGCGATAATTATGCTCTCAGGGGTGTTGATCTGACAATATATGGGGGAGAATTTGTTGCAGTTGTCGGTCATAACGGCTGCGGAAAATCTACTCTTGCAAAGCATATGAACTCCCTTTATCTTCCGACTACCGGAGATGTTTATATTGATGGTATTGATACTCATGACGATGAGCGTCTTTTTGAGATAAGAAAAAAGGTTGGCCTTGTTCTGCAGAATCCGGATAATCAGATCGTAGTAGGTGTAGTGGAGGAAGATGTTGCGTTTGGTTGCGAAAACCTGGGAATGCCGCCTGATGTGATCAGGCAAAGGGTGGATAAAGCGCTTCAGGCAGTTAATATGTATGAATACAGAAAACACTCACCTGAGAAGCTTTCCGGCGGACAAAAGCAGAGGGTTGCTATAGCGGGAATAATAGCTATGGAACCGGAATGTATAGTCCTTGATGAACCTACTGCAATGCTTGATCCCCAGGGCAGGGAAGAAGTAATGAATACCATTAAACAGCTCAATAAGGAACTTGGTATTACTATAGTTCTGATAACTCACTTTATGGAAGAGGCTGTTTGTGCCGATCGTGTTGTTATGATGGACGAGGGAAAAATCTTTATGACAGGAACTCCGAAGGAAGTTTTTTCTCAGGTTGAATTATTAAAACAGCACAGACTTGATGTTCCCCAGGCCACTGAACTGATTTATAAGCTTAAGGGCTGCGGATATGAGCTTCCTGATGGGGTCCTTGATGAAGAAGAATGTGTCCAGGCTCTTCTTGGTCTTTTTGATCAGAATTTATAACAGCATATTGTCCGATGTAAAGGTCGGTGAGATAATTATTGTCAGTTATTAGAGTAGAAAATATCAGCTTTGTATACGGTGCAGGAACTTCATTTGAAAAGACTGCACTGGATAACGTAAGCTTTGAAATAGAACAGGGAGAGTTTGTTGGAGTAATCGGACATACCGGATCCGGCAAGTCCACTCTTGTACAGCTTCTGAATGGTCTGTTAAGACCTACAAACGGAACGATATACCTTAATGGTAAGGATATTTGGGAAAACCCAAAAAAGATCAGAAATGTCCGCTTCAGGGTTGGAATGGTGTTTCAGTATCCGGAGTACCAGCTTTTTGAAGAAACAGTTTATAAGGACATAGCCTTTGGTCCTCACAATATGGGATTACAGGATGAAGAGCTTGATGAAAAAGTCAGAGCAGCTGCACGTTTTACCGGACTTAAGGATGAATTGCTTGACTGTTCTCCGTTTGAGCTGAGCGGCGGTGAAAAAAGAAGGGCTGCCATAGCGGGAGTTGTGGCAATGGATCCTGAGGTTCTTTTACTTGATGAACCAACTGCTGGACTAGATCCTCTGGGTCGTGAAGCGCTTCTTTCTCAGATTGTGGATTATCATAAGGTACGCAGGAATACAGTTATACTTGTTACTCACAGTATGGAGGATATTGCAAGAATTGCCGACAGGCTGCTTGTTATGTCACATGGAAGGAAAGCCATGTTTGACAAGGTTCAGTATGTTTTTTCAAAAAGCGAAGAACTTGAAAAAGCTGGTCTTAAGGTTCCTCAGATAACAAGGATAATGCAAAAGTTGAAGGAAAAAAGGATAGCTGTTAATCCGTCCGTGCTTACGGTAGATAAGGGGTTTTACGAAATTGTAAATCTTCTTTCCGGAATTAATAAGCAGGTCTGAGTCGACAGTGATAGTATTGTAAGGAGATAAGGCGTTGGTCAGAGAAATTACACTTGGTCAATATCTGCCGGGGAACTCTTTTATTCACAGATTAGATGCGCGGTCAAAAATAATATTGATTTTTGCATATATAATATTTATTTTTATGTGCAGAAATTTTATTTCATTGTTGGTGATGTCACTTTTTTCAATTCTGGTGATATTAATAACTAAAATTGGATTCGTAAAGTATCTGAAAAGTCTGAAAGCAATTCTTATAGTGATTATTCTGACCGGAATAATGAATATATTTTTTGGTTCAGGTGATATTCTGTGGCAATGGTGGATAATTAAGATTACTGAAGGCGGACTTATTAATGCTGCTTTTGTAGTGATAAGAATATCAATGCTTATGATGATAAGTTCGGTTTTAACATATACAACCTCCCCGACTGATCTGACAGATGCATTGGAGCGTTTGCTCAAGCCCCTTGCATATTTTCATGTAAGAGTTCATGAAATAGCAATGATGATGACGATAGCCCTCAGGTTCATTCCTGTTCTAATAGATGAAACAGATAAAATCATGAATGCACAGAAATCCAGAGGAGCAGATTTGGAAAACGGCAATCTTATACGCAGGATCAAATCTCTGATTCCTGTATTGATACCACTTTTTGTTTCCGCCTTCAGGCGTGCCGGTGATCTTGCAACAGCAATGGAATGCCGCTGCTATAATGTTGTTGGAAAACGTACAAGAATGAGAGTAATGCATTTTAGTATGACAGATTTGATTGCTCTTATTTCATGTCTTGTAGTTTTCTCTTCAGTTATTGTTCTTAATATCTTTTTTCCTTCCGTAATATGAGGGAATAAGATTAATAATTTGTATGCGCTATGGTATAAAACATCAGCATATTTACTGAGGTGAATACTGAATAATGAGAAATATATTACTTACAATGATGTATGACGGCAGTTGCTTTCACGGTTGGCAGGTACAGAATAATGCTGTTTCTGTTCAGGAGGTTTTTCAGAAAGCGTTATTTACAGTTTTTGGAAAAACAGAAATAAAAGGTTGCAGCAGGACAGATTCCGGAGTTCATGCAAATATGTATTGTGTAAGCTTTCATACGGATCACAGAATCCCGGTTGGTAAGATTCCCGCAGCACTGAATAATTATCTTCCGACAAGTATTGCTGTGATGGGCGCCAGGGAAATGCCTGATGATTTTCATGCACGTTATTCCTGTGTAGGAAAGCAGTATATATATAAGATATGGAATAATGATATCAGAAATCCTTTTCTTGATAAATATGCACTGCACTATTGGTATAAGCTTGATATTTCGCTGATGAATGAAGCTGCTTCGCATTTTATCGGACGCCATGATTTCACATCCTTCTGTACATTAGATAAGCGTGAAAAGGGCGATTTTCATAGGACAATAACCGATATTTCTGTTTCTGCATCAGATGATTTGGTTACAATAACAGTCCAGGCTGACGGCTTTTTATATAATATGGTCAGAATAATTGTAGGGACATTGTTGTATGTTGCTCAGGGAAAGATTCTTCCTGGTGAGATTCCTTCAATTTTTGAAGCAGAAAACAGGAGTCTTGCAGGTCCTACTGCACCGGCGCATGGCTTATATCTGAATAAGGTATTTTATAATGACAAGGATATTTACGGCAGCTCTTTGAGCAAATAAATTATTTTCTTATAGGGAGAAGCCTTATGAAAAAGTTAAAAGAATTATCAGCAAAGATGAAACAAAAAAGCTCTGAGGAAAGAAAATATATGAGCTATGAAGATGTTCCCCTTACAGATTATCGTGACAGCGATCCTGTTCCGAAAAATCTGACGAAAAAATTCTTCAAGGTTTTTATTATTCTGTTTCTGGGAGTAGTAACAGTTCTGGCACTTGTTAATCTTGATAAGCTTACACCTGAAAATATTTCTCATTGGTTTCAGTATGATCTTCTCGGAAAAACTGAGGGTGTAGGATTCCCGGTGAGGTATGTAGGAACGTCAATAAATACAGAGAATTTTTCATTGATGGACAGAGCACCTGTTTATTGCAGTGATACATCTGTTGTGGTATTGAATTCAAACGGCGGAGAATATCAGAATAATCAGCATTCCTTTGCAAATCCGATATTAAAGACAGACAAAGAATACTCAATAATCTATAATGCAGATGCAACAGGATACAGAATAATAAACCGTGACAGCACAATTTATTCAGGCTCTGCACAGCGGAAGTTATTTGATGCTGATATTGCTGAAAACGGAACATATGCTTTGCTTACTTACGGTAACGATTATCTTTCTACTCTTACAGTAAATGACAAGAATGATAATAAGATATACGGCTATTCCTTTGCTGAATATTATGTAAGCTGTGTTTCTGTTAATTCAAACGGTACCAGGGCAGCGTTAAGCGGAATAAGTGCAAAGGACGGTGGTCTGATATCAGTTATTTATATATTGGATTTCAGCCAGAAAACCTACTATCAGAAATATGAATTTGAGGATTCATATATCTATGATATCTGCTATCTTGATAATGATAAGGTTGTTGCAGTAGGAGATAATTCAGTTTACCATATTGATATTGACAATAAAAAAATGACAGAAATATCATATGAATCCAAAACCCTTACAACATACACTCTGAAAAGGAATTTCGGTGTTCTTATATCCCTTTCTATGAATCCGGACGGAAGAGAATGTGATATTGTAGCTGTTAATTCCGATGGAAATAAATGTATAGAAGTCAATACAGGCAAAAGAATACTATCTCTTGATTATAGAAATGAAAAGCTGTGCGCTTTGTTCCCGAGTACAATTGGTATTTATAATATGGAAGGAAAGGAAATTAATTCAATAGAATCAAGTGCAGATTCAAGAAAGATATGCTACTGCGATTCAAAGACTTTGTATGTTCTTGGAACAAGCAATATATATAAAATAGAGGTAAAGGCAGATGCTGAATAATATTTGCCATAAGATCTAAAACGGGGCTGTCGCAATAATAAAGTTCCGCCTGCTTTTTCAAAGGCTGTGGGGTCCATGAAGCAAAACCCTCAGCAAGGGGCGAATTCAAAAATATTTCGGTAGACTGTTTTGAAGAGGTCGAGAAGTCCAGACAGGCGTAATTATTATGTTTTATTGTATAAACTAAAACAGGCTAATGAACTAGTATTAAGGGAGCACAGGTTATGTGCAGCCTTGGGAAAGATGGCGTACTCTTGTCTGGTTCATGAATAAATAGTCTTGCTGCCTTGGGACAGCAAAGCAAAAATCGGAACGACTGACACCTTGACAAATATAATAAAAACAAAAGTCGATGAAAAAATCATCGACTTTTGTTTTTATTAGGTATGATGCGTTATTATAATGCAACAGCCTCATTTTTTTATATATAATTATTGTATTACAGAAGTTCCATAACCTCAACACTTCTGGAAACAAAGCCTTTAAGCTCATCAGCTGTAAGCTTGCGCTGACTGAGTACAGCAAGATCATATATATGTTTACAGATAAGCTCTTTTTTATCATCATCAAATTCACTTAATCTTCCGATGATAGGATCAGCGGTATTAAGGATAAGAGTTTCTTTAGCCTTATCATTATTCGCACCAAACATATCTCCGTATAGTCTGTTCATATCATTGATTCTTCTTTGATATTCATTAATGGTAATGATTGCTGGTGTGCCCTCTGTCTTAAGAGCCTGAGCTTTAATCTCTAATTTATTATCTCCCAGAGCTTTATTGAATATATTGATAAGTTCTTCGTTGTCTGCAGTATTATCATCTTCTTTTTCATCTGATTTCAAAGCCTGATCTACTTCAGAGTCAATTCTTACAAATCTTGTTCCAGCCTCTTTGTATTCAAGGAAAGTAACAAAGTGGGTATCTATATTATGTTCAAGTATTACCGCATCAATGCCGTTATCCTTGAATATTTTCACATACTGAGCCTGAGCATTCATGTCAGATACATAATAAACCTTGTTGTCTTCAGTTTTTGGTATTTCAGAGAAGGTTCTGAATTCTCCTGTTGTGGTTTTATAAAGAATTATGTCCTTCATCCTGTCATAGAATTTTTCATCCTTGATACAGCCAAATTTGATAAACGGGCAGATATCATCCCAGTAGCTTTCATATTCCTTGCGTTCGTTCTTAAATACGCTTACAAGCTTATCTGCAACCTTCTTTGTAATATGTCTGGATATTTTTGCTACCTCGCTGTCGTTCTGAAGGAAAGAACGTGATACATTAAGAGGAAGATCAGGACAATCTATTACGCCCTTAAGAAGCATGAGAAATTCAGGAACTACTTCCTTGATATTGTCGGCAATATATACCTGATTTGAGAACAGCTTGATTTCTCCGGGCATAACCTGAAGCTTGTCAGTCTGCTTGGGAAAATAAAGAATACCCTTGAGATTAAAGGGATAATCTACATTCAGATGGATCCAGAAAAGCGGAAGATTAATATCAGGGAAAACCTCTCTGTAAAAATCCTCATATTCTTCTGTTGTACAGTCCTTAGGAGCCTTGAGCCAGAGAGGATCTGTAATATTTACAGGCTTTTCCTTCGGCATTTCTCCGTTGTCCTTATCGTTTTTCTCTTGTACACAGGTGTAATAAATTTCATAAGGCATAAAATGGCAGTATTTCTTTAATACAGATCTTAACTTAAGGCTGTCACAGAACTCCATTCCGTCTTCTGAAAGGTGCATAATAACAGAAGTACCCTTTTCAGTTCTGTCACTGTCGGTAATTTCATATGTGCTGCTGCCGTCGCTAGACCAGTGTACAGCTTCGCTTCCTTCAATATATGAAAGGGTATCAATTTCAACAGTATCAGATACCATGTATGCGGAATAGAAGCCCAGACCGAAATGACCAATTATGCCTCCTTCAGCATCTGTTTTGTCATTATATTTTTCAATAAACTCCTTAGCGCCGGAGAAAGCCACCTGTGTTATAAATCTTTCAACCTCATCAGCGGTCATTCCAAGACCATTATCGCTTACAGTAAGAGTTTTTTCATCTCTGTCCAGAATTACGTCAATTCTTGGTTTGATATTATCATTTTCAGCTTCTCCGATAGTGCAAAGACTCTGATACTTTTTAATGGCGTCACAACCATTTGCAACTATTTCCCTGAGAAAAATGTCCTTATCGGAATAAAGCCATTTTTTGATTATCGGAAACAGGTTTTCCGAATCAACTTTGATTTGTCCTTCTTTTTTCATACTGTATACCTCCGTTTATTCAGAAGATTGTAAAAGCCTGGGTTCGACCGGAACAATTACAATTTCATGAAAAATATTATCTCCGGAAAAGGTTCTCGGTCTGCCAACAGAATGCTGACCAAACAAAAACGAATCCGGTTTTTTACTGTTTTTCTTCAGAGCGTGAAACGTTTCTTTCAAGCCATTGCTGATATGTCATAAGTACCTGTCGGGGTTTAGAGCCTTCGTGGGGACCGATTATTCCCATCTGTTCCATTTCATCAATAAGACGTCCGGCTCTTGCATATCCTACTCTGAATCTTCTCTGAAGCATTGATGTTGAAGCCTGACCTGCTTCAACAACGCATTTTATTGCATCTTCAATCATAGGATCCGCTCCTGAAAGATCATCGTCAGCATCCTTTGAACCTTTCTCAGGAATTGCATTTTTTTCTATCTGATCGAGAACCTCGGCATCATATTCAACAACTTTGTTCTGTTTTATGAAATCAATTACTCTTTCTATTTCAGTATCATCTACAAAACAGCCCTGAACACGTATTGGTTTTGTTGTTCCTATGGGAGAGAAAAGCATATCACCGCGTCCTATAAGTTTTTCAGCTCCGCCGCTGTCAAGAATGGTTCTGGAGTCGATCTGGGATTTTACAGCGAACGCAACACGGCTTGGTACGTTTGCCTTAATAAGACCAGTAATGACATCAACTGAAGGACGCTGTGTTGCTATAACAAGATGCATACCCGCAGCACGGGCCATCTGAGCAAGACGGCATATAGATTCCTCAACTTCATTCGGGGCTGCCATCATAAGATCAGCAAGCTCATCAATAACAATAACGATCTGAGGCATCTTCTGCAGTTTCTGTGGTTCAGCCTTAACTTCATCAGATTGTGCAGAATTCAATTCTGCCTGTGCCTGTGCGAGCATTTCATCCTCTTCAAAGGATCTTTCGTTATCATCAACTGTTATTTCACTAGCATTTGCCTCTTCAACCTGGGCATTCTGTCTTTCAACATATCTGTTGTAGCTATGCATATCACGAACATTATGAGCAGCAAATATCTTGTAGCGGTTAAGCATTTCATTAACAGCCCAGTTCAATGCTCCAGCAGCCTTTCTCGGATCTGTAACAACCGGGACAAGCAGGTGAGGAATACCGTTGTAAACACCCAGTTCAACAACCTTCGGGTCAATAAGCATAAGCTTCACATCATCGGGGCTTGATTTATAAAGCAGGCTGACAAGCATGGTATTGATGCATACAGATTTACCTGAACCTGTAGAGCCTGCAATAAGAAGATGGGGCATTCTGCTTAGATCAGCCAGAACAAGCTTACCTGAAATATCCTTTCCGAGGGCTACAGTGAGATTGCTTTTTGCATTGCTGAATTCACTGGATTCAACGATATCACGAAGCTTTACAATGCTTACATGTTTGTTCGGAACTTCAATTCCTACAGCAGATTTTCCTGGTATAGGCGCTTCGATTCTTACGCCGGTTGCTGCAAGATTCATGGCAATATCATCAGAAAGATTTGTGATCTTGCTGATTTTAACCCCCGAAGCCGGCTGCAGCTCATATCGTGTAATAGAAGGTCCCCGGCTGATATTAACAATCGTAGTCTGCACACCGAAGCTTTTCAAGGTTTCTACCAGCATTGTGCCACGCTGGTTAAGCTCAGCGGAGATACTTCTTTCTTCCTCATACGGCTGAGGTTCCAGAAGATTTGTAGGTGGTTTAAGATAATGACCGCTTAACAGGGAATTATCCTCTGTTATCTTAAACTGTTCCTCATCCGGTTTTCTTTCAGTTTTTGATTTTTTCGGTTTAACACCGGTTTCAAAGAAAGGTTCGTTTGCCAGATCCGCTTTATCAGGGGGAACGTCGGACGGAATATTATCAAGTTCATCCGGATCAAGGTCTTTGGTATCAAAGAATAATTCATCTGAGAAAACAGGAGGCTCGGGTTTGTTTGGTTTTTTATGTTTTTTCTGTCTTACCTTTTCTTGCTTTGGTTTTACAGGTGTTTCTGGTTTTGGTACATTTTCGATTGCTGGTTCAGGAATATCGCTGACGCCCTTTTCAGGCTCATAGAAGGGGGTTTTCTTATAGTGCCTGAAATCCGGGTTGCTGTTTTTCTTTTTTGCGGCAAGTTTTTTGTCAACCTGTTTCTGAACATATTCCTCTCGAGACTGTTTTCTTTCCTTTGCACGGTTCTCCTGCTGGGTTTTTCTTACTCTGGTGCGTATCTCCTTATTGTCACTGATATGCTCACTCAGCTCTTTAACAGGTGTTTTGAAGGCATTGAAAAGCTTGGCAACAATGTCTGCAAAGGTAAGGGCGAGAAAAATCAGAAAAAGAAGTATAGCAATAAACCCGCCGCCGGTTTTGCCCAGCAGCTTTACCAAGGGAATACCAAGCATAGCTCCGATAACTCCAGAACCAGGTTTGGTACTAGCATAAATAAGGCTGTTATGTAGCTCGTCAGCGTAACCGAGCAGCGGATCTTCGCCCACACTGAAGCAGAATACCGCACTCGCCAGAAAAACAGTAGAAAGGGAACCCAGAATTATCCGGGATTTGTAATTCGGGGAAGCTTCGTCCTTAACATTCTGAAATGCACAAAATACAAGAATTACGGGGAGCATAAAACCAAAAATACCGAAAATACCGCTGTATAGTTCATGCATAGAAAGCCATAGCTTTTCTCCGGGCATGAAGTACATAAATGTAAATAATACAGCCGATAAAAAGAGGACTATTGCGTAAATAAACCTTCTTCGCTGTCTTTCCCATTCAGCTCTTGCCTGGGCTGCTTTTTTTGCTTGTGCAGCAGTTCTGGGTCTTGACGTTTTTGTTCTTGGTGCAGCTGAGGATCCTGGACTACGTTTATTTGTGTTTTTATTTTTAGCAGCCTTTGAGCCGCTTTTTTTAGCACCGGATGAGGCCATGATCTAACTCCTTTAAAAGATATAAGGCAGAAAAAAGCTGCCTTTCTGTTGAAGGGTTTAACTGACTGAATTACCAGTTGATCCCAATAAACGACACTAAGTCGGGCAACAGGAATGCTGCCCGACCAAATCAGAATACAAGCGGCTGACCTGTTATGATGTTGGTTCCGTTTGTAAGTTCAATAATACTTATTGTAGTGATCGCAGCGCCGACAATAGCAGTATAAATGATAAAAACATACATTCTGTCTGTTTTAAGCAGCCATTTAAAAAGCTTGATAGCAAAAAAGCCTACCAAAGCAGCTATTATCATTCCAACGATAACAGGAAGATAATCTATACTAACCGGCTGTCCGTCCTTTGGAAAAAGGGCATCCTTTCCTTCAATAATAGCGGCAGCAACAATTGCCGGTGTACCAAGAAGGAAGGAATAGTCAAGAGCAGCCTGTTTATTGATTCCTCTAAGCTCACTTGCTACAAGAGTTGAGCCTGATCTTGAAACACCAGGAAAAAGTGCTGCAAAGCACTGAGTAATACCTACAGTGATCGCATCCAGAACATTGTATTTTTTTCTTCCGGCGGCACCGTCTTTCAACATACCTTTTTCCTGATACACTTTTACTGTATGCTTGTTTTTCAGGTCACCAATAAACAGAAGCAGGCTTGTTACAAGAAGAGAAATACCTACAACAATGAAGTAACCGCTTTTTGAGAACATATCCGCAAGATCCTTGACCTTCATATCTGTTCCCGGAATAGGGATAAAGAGAAGGAAGAGGGGGAGAAGACCGATTATGATCATCACAACCATATTGCGTTCCTTATCCATTTTACTCCATTTGAATTTACCTGTAAAGATATCCTTTACCATAAGTCCGAAAGCTTTTAAAAGACCTGCAATCAGCTTTACATAAACTGCTATAACAGCGGCAAGAGTACCAATATGAAGCATTACAGAGAAGAAAAGGTTATCTTCCTGCATTCCGAATAAATGTTGGGTAATTGTAAGATGACCGCTGCTTGAAACGGGAAGGAATTCAGTAAGACCTTGAATTATTCCCTGCACAATAGCACTAAGTATATCCATAAATATGTACCTCCTGAGTTATCACGGAATATTATCCGTCAGCAATAAGCTGACAGAATAATAATATTCCTGTTGCTGCAGAATTATCCATAGAAAATTCTGAAAACTCCTATTAATAATTCTTTCGCTTTTTACTTCTTTCCTTATCAATCATTTTATACAATGCGCATAAAGCGTCATTAAGAGACCCGACCTTATCGATCAGTCCGCATTCAACAGCATCTCTGCCATCAAGAATGGTTCCGATATCCATAACAAGCTCATCGGTATTCATTGCAAGCTCATTGTACTTTTCAGCGTCCATTGAAGAATTATCTGTGACAAATTTAGTAATTCTTCTTTGCATACGCTGAAAATACTCAAATGCCTGGGGTACGCCCAGCATCAGACCGTTCATTCTTACAGGGTGGATAGTCATCGTTGCTGATTCAGCAATGAATGATTTCTTTGCTGCAACAGCGATTGGAACTCCGATAGAATGACCTCCGCCGAGTACAAGAGATACCACCGGTTTAGTCATTCCTGCTACAAGCTCGGCAATTGCAAGACCAGCTTCAACATCTCCTCCGACAGTATTCAGTATTATCAGAAGGCCGTCTATCTGCTGGCTTTGTTCTGCAGCTGCAAGCTGGGGGATGATGTGTTCGTATTTTGTAGTCTTATCCCTTGGTGACAAAAGATAATGACCTTCTATCTGACCTATGATTGTCAGACATTGAACGGTGTATTTTTCTCCGACTGAAATAATCGAACCTGAATTAATAATACAGCTGTCAGCATCGGAAGGAATAGCGATTTCATCTTCTTTTTCAGACTGACCGGAATATTCCTCATCAGTATCATTCTTTGTCGATGATTGTTTTGCTGTTTTTTTATATGCCATACTTACTACCTCCAAAGGTGAATGAAAGCATAACAGCATACATTTAAGTATACCATTTTTTTTGCTTTACTTCAAGGGTTAATCCTGTCAAAAATAATAATTAACAAGATTATTATTTGCACAAGCTGACATACATATACTCAGATTTTTCTAATATTTTATTATAAGACTTAATATACAATATTCGTACAGTGATGTACACCCATCAGACTTGAATTCTGCTAAAAGAATACTACTCCGCAGAGTGAGAAATCTCCTGTGCTAAATCCCTCGGCATAAGGTCGTGAAGCTCCGACAGGCGTAATTAACAAAGTTATTGTTTTAACTAATAACAAGGCAATGTGCCAGTAATTAAGGTGACACGGTTCTGTGCAGCCTCGGGAAAGAGGGCGGCCCCTTGTCTGGTTCATGAAGAAATAGTCCTGCTGCCCCAGGGCAGCACAGAAAAAAAGCAGAACGACTGAATCCTTGACAAATTAAAAAGTCGATGAACAAAACATTCATCGACTTTTTTGTGTTATTATGAGGTATAATGCGTTATTTTAATGCAACAGCACTTCCAGGATTTTTTATATCAAGCATTAACAAGCTTGTCAAGACGCTTGTTAATTTCATCAAGGAATGTCTCGCTGTCAACCTTAGTTTTGTTTTCAAGTGAGGAAAGCAGATAAAGATCGCCTGTCATAATACCGTCTTCGATAGTGTCAATAGTAGCCTTTTCAAGACTGTCAGCAAATGCGCTGAGCTTATCGTTTCCGTCAAGTTCGCCTCTCTTGCGGAGAGCACCACTCCATGCAAATATAGTTGCTACAGAGTTAGTGGATGTTGACTCACCCTTGAGGTATTTGTAATAATGACGCTGTACAGTACCATGAGCAGCCTCATATTCATAGATCCCATCAGGTGAAACGAGTACGGAAGTCATCATAGCAAGTGAACCGAACGCTGTAGCTACCATATCAGACATTACATCACCGTCATAATTCTTGCAAGCCCAAATATAACCGCCCTCGCTGCGTACAACTCTTGCAACAGCATCATCAATCAGGGTATAGAAATATGTAATACCGGATTTTTCAAATTTATCCTTATATTCATTTTCAAAGATCTCATTGAAGATATCCTTGAAACGGTGGTCATACTTCTTTGAAATAGTATCCTTTGTAGCAAACCAAAGATCCTGCTTCTTGTCAAGAGCAAAATTAAAGCATGCTCTTGCAAAGCTTCCGATACTCTTGTCTACATTGTGCAGACCCTGAATAATACCATCAGAGCCATTGAATTCGTGAATAAGCTGTCTTGTTTCATTGCCATCCTTATCTGTTACAACAAGCTCTGCTTTGCTGCCTTCAGAAACAAACATTTCTGTATTCTTGTAAACATCGCCGTATGCATGACGGGCAATGGTTATGGGCTTTTTCCATGTAGAAATGTATGGAGTGATACCCTTTACAAGAATGGGTGTTCTGAATACTGTACCGTCAAGAATAGCACGGATAGTACCATTAGGAGATTTCCACATTTGTGTAAGGTTGTATTCCTTTACACGCTCGGCGTTAGGTGTAATTGTCGCACATTTTACAGCAACGCCGTATTTCTTTGTAGCCTCCGCACTGTCAACGGTTACCTGATCTTTTGTGTTTTCTCTGTTAACAAGGCCAAGATCATAGTATTCACTTTTGAGGTCAACAAAGGGGAGGATGAGCTTATCTTTTATCATAGTCCAGAGAACTCTTGTCATTTCGTCGCCGTCCATCTCAACTATGGGTGTAGTCATCTGAATTTTTTCCATGTCTTCAATTCCTTTCAAAAAAATCAGGGTTATTCAACAGAAGTTTGTCTGCAAAGACAACCGCTGCAGACAAACTTTCTGAATAGTATCAGCCGTTATTTCTTGTATAGTCAAGAAGTCCGCCTGCAAGAATGATATCTCTTGTTCTGTATGAAAGCTCACAAAGAACCTTCATTTCCTTTCCGTTTGTCTTATTTACAAGAATAAGCTCTTCTTTGCCGTCTGCAATAAGCTGACGAACATCGGGCAGTGAAAGCTCATCGCCCTCGCTGATATTGTCATAGTCCTCCTCATTTACAAATGTAAGGGGAAGGATACCTGCATTGATAAGATTAGCTCTGTGAATTCTTGCAAATGACTTTACTACTACAGCTTTTACACCGAGGTAAAGAGGAGCAAGCGCTGCATGCTCACGTGAGCTTCCCTGACCATAGTTTACTCCGCCGACGATTATGCTTGCGCCCAGCTTTTTAGCTCTTTCAGGAAAGTCCTTGTCACATACTGTGAAGCAGTGCTGTGAAATAGCAGGGATATTTGAACGCAGGGGGAGGATCTTTGCGCCTGCCGGCATGATGTGGTCTGTTGTGATATTGTCGCCTACCTTGAGAGAGCAGGGAACGTTAATGCTGTCAGCAAGAGGAGCTGTTTCAGGATAAGGTTTGATGTTAGGACCTCTGAGCACTTCAACACTATCCATTTCCTCTTCAGTAGCAGGAGCGATAACCATATTATCGTTGAAATCAAATTTCTCAGGAAGCGGAATATCAACTGCATCTCCAAGTGTTCTCGGATCGGTAAATACACCGGTAAGAGCACTGGCAGCAGCAGTTTCAGGGCTGACCAGATATATCTGACCGTCTCTTGTGCCTGAACGGCCTTCAAAGTTGCGGTTGAATGTTCGAAGTGAAATCCCCTTACTATTAGGAGACTGACCCATGCCTATACAGGGACCGCAGGCACATTCAAGAATTCTTGCACCTGCTTCGATGATGTCAGCCAGAGCACCGTTTCTTGCCAGCATATTATAAACCTGCTTTGAACCAGGAGCAATTGCCAAAGAAACACCATCAGCAACAGTTTTACCCTTTAGTATTGCAGCTACTCTCATAAGGTCAAGATATGATGAGTTTGTACATGAACCGATACAAACCTGATCTATCTTCTGGGGACCGATTTCCTCGATAGTTTTGATATTATCAGGACTATGAGGACAAGCAGCAGCAGGAACGAGCTTTGACAGATCAATATCAATAACCTCGTCATAAACAGCATCAGCATCAGCAGAAAGCTCTGTCCAGTCTTCTTCGCGACCCTGTGCCTTCATGAATTTTCTTGTTATCTCGTCTGAAGGGAAGACAGAAGTTGTTGCTCCAAGCTCTGCGCCCATGTTGGTGATAGTAGCTCTTTCCGGAACAGTAAGAGTTTTTACGCCCTCTCCGCCATACTCTACAATTTTTCCTACGCCGCCCTTTACGGACATGATTCTGAGAACCTCAAGGATAATATCTTTTGCAGATACCCAAGGCTGGAGCTTTCCTGTAAGGTTAATTCTGACCATTTTCGGCATAGAAATATAATATGCACCGCCGCCCATAGCAACTGCAACGTCAAGACCGCCTGCACCGATAGCAAGCATACCGATACCGCCGCCTGTGGGGGTATGGCTGTCTGAACCGATAAGTGTTTTACCCGGCTTACCGAAACGCTCAAGATGAACCTGGTGGCAGATGCCGTTTCCGGGTCTTGAGAAATAAATGCCATGCTTTTTACATACAGACTGGATAAAACGATGGTCATCAGCGTTTTCAAAACCTGTCTGAAGTGTATTATGATCGATATAAGCAACGCTTTTCTCTGTTTTTACTCTCGGTACACCAATAGCCTCAAATTCGAGGTATGCCATTGTACCTGTAGCGTCCTGAGTTAATGTCTGGTCGATTTTAAGACCTACTTCACTGCCGACGGTCATATCACCGCTCAGCAGGTGAGCCTTAATGATTTTCTGAGCAATAGTAAAGCCCATACTCCTTCCTCCTTTTAAGCACAAATATAGCTGCTTGCAATAATCTGAATCACACATAAATGCGTTCTTTAATTGTATGCAAATATATTATCCTTCAAAATGAATAATTTGTCAATCTTTTTATGCAAAATAGAGTATAAAAATAATATAAACACCGCATTTTTACCAATAAAACAACGAAAAATGGAGTTTTCGTTCATTTATGATAAAATATTTTATATACCGACTTGCATTTTCCCGGACTATGTTATAATATTATAATTGACTAAAAATAATGGAGATGATGATAAATGTTCAAAAACAGGAAAATGCTTATCAGGGTTACAGCGATTATTCTTTGTGTTCTGATTGTTCTCAGTGTGTTTTCTATTCTGTTTGCATCTCTTAATTTCTGATGCCTGCAGTGGTGAATGTCTGAATTGCAGAGAGAAATGATCTCTGCTTGGTTTATGTTTTTATTAGGGCAGGATGAACTGTCCTGTTTTTATTTGAAAAAGTTTTTTGAACAGAGGTCAGATATAATATGAATTTATTGTCACTTATAAATGACAGAATGTCAGATTTTTCAAAAGGACAGAAGCTGATAGCAAGCTTCATTACCGAACACTATGATAAGGCTGCCTTCATGACAGCATCAAAGCTTGGCAACACGGTTGGTGTAAGTGAATCCACAGTGGTACGTTTTGCAACAGAACTTGGCTACGACGGATACCCGAAAATGCAGAAGGCAATGCAGGAAATGATCAGGGACAAGCTTACATCCATTCAAAGAATAGAGGTAACTAAAAATCGTTTTGGAAATGAAAATGTGCTTTCAAGTGTTCTTAATCAGGATATCGAAAAAATACGCAAAACTATAGAGGAAACATCCAATGAATGCTTTATCAATTCTGTAAAGGCAATAGCCAATGCTGGTACAATATATATTTTTGCTGTCAGAAGCTCTGCAGCACTGGCTTCATTTTTGGGCTATTATTATTCTCTCATTTTTGATAATGTCAAGGTAATCAGCAATTACGGTGAAACAGAAATTTATGAGCAGCTTTTCAGGATATCTGAGAATGATGTAATTATCGGAATAAGCTTCCCTAGGTATTCAAATGCTGCTGTAAAGGCTATGAGCTTTGCAAAGCGAAGAGGTGCTAAAGTAATCGCCTTGACAGATAGTATGACCAGTCCGCTTTGTGAGATGTCAGATTATGTGCTTATTGCCAAAAGTGATATGGCGTCTATTGTTGATTCTCTCGTAGCACCGCTGAGCATGATTAATGCTCTGATAGTAGCGACTGTAATTGAGCTTGACGGCGAGGTGGAGGATACCTTTACAAAGCTTGAGACTATTTGGGAAGAATATGATGTTTATAGAAACAACAGAGAGGATGAAGCTGTTGAGCGCTGAAAAAACAGTTATTATAGGAGGAGGAGCAGCCGGATTAATTGCAGGCATTTTCTCTTCAAAAAACGGCAGAGATACCACGATTATAGAAAAAAACATCAAACCCGGCAGAAAGCTTTATATTACCGGAAAAGGCAGGTGTAATGTCTGCAACAATTGTGACGAGAAAACTGTTATCGCAAATTCTCCGAATAACGGAAGGTTTTTGTACAGTGCTCTGAGTACTTTTTCTCCGTCTGATACAATGGCATTTTTTGAAAAACACGGCTGCCCACTTAAAACAGAAAGAGGCAACCGTGTTTTTCCGGTATCTGACAAGGCGGCGGATATTGTTGATACGCTTTTTAATGCAGTAAAACGCAGCGGCTGTAAGATAATAAATGATAATGTCATTGACATAATAATAGAAGATGGTAGGATATCCGGTGTTATGCTTGATAATGGCGGGCTACTGACCTGCAGTAAAGTAATTATAGCCACAGGCGGTTGTTCATATCCGCTGACGGGTTCCACGGGTGACGGATATACTTTTGCCCGTAAAGCAGGACATACAGTAACAGATATTCGTCCTTCCCTGGTGCCGCTGGAAACTGCTGAGCATTTCGGCTATGATTCGCAGGGATTGCTTCTGAAAAATGTGGCAATCAGAGTTATTGATACAGTAAAAAAGAATAAATGTATTTACACAGATTTCGGTGAACTTGAATTAAGACGCTATGGTTTGTCTGGTGCAATAATACGAAGTGCATCAGCTCATATGAAAAATATGGAAAACGGCAGATATCTGATAGAAATTGATCTTAAGCCTGCTCTCAGTGAGGAAACACTTGACGCAAGAATTCTGAGGGAAATAGATGCTGCAAAAACAGGATCATATAAGGATCTTCTTGCATTACTTATGCCCAGGGCTTTAATAGAGGATTTCGTAAAAATCAGCGCTGTACCTGCTGACCGCAGGCTATGTGAGCTTACAAAAAACGAAAGAAAAGCAGTTATTACCAATCTGAAGAAGATGACAAGAACTGTTACAGGGTTTCGTCCTATTGAAGAGGCAATAGTTACGTCAGGCGGGGTCAGTGTAAAAGAAATCGATCCTAAGACGATGCAGTCGAAGCTTGTACAAGGACTTTACTTTGCAGGCGAGGTTATAGATGTGGATTGTTATACGGGTGGTTTTAACCTTCAGACGGCTTTTTCCACAGGTGTACTGGCTGCTCTTTCATAAAATCAGCGTCCACATAAACTATGACGAGGATCTCTGTGATACCGCAGTAAGTAGTAATTTATTTGTATGAACGCACAGGAGGGGATTAAATGGGCTTTCAGGATGATTGGATGATGCGGCAGATTGAAATGATGACAAGATTTGTTGCTAATGTGGTATTTGGTAAAAAAGAGTCAGAGGTCAGGTATGAGATCGTTGGAAATATTGATGACAGTGATTCTCTTACCGGAACAGACATTCTGCATCTTGAACTTATGAAACTCATAAGGCAAGGAGAATATTGTAAAGCTGAAGATATGCTTTTTGATAATCTTGAATATTCCGACAAATATATAGAGCTGGCATCAGATTTCTATCAAAGGCTGAATTCACTTAGTGATGAACAGCTTGAATTAGGCGGCTTTTCAAGAGATGAAATATACGACGGATATATTGAGATTATGGCATTGCTTGGTGTACCTGTAGATGTTTTCGGTCAGGCGGACAGAAGCGAATATTAATAATATAATATAATATATAATGAATAAACCTTCTTATTGCAGCATAAAATAGGGTAAGTCCATTTTTTGAAAGTTGATAGATTATCGGAGGTGCTGTAATGCTTATATTTTTATCCGGTATGATAACGGGAGCAGCAGTGGGAGTTATTTGTATGGCAATATTTACGGCGGCTTCCGAAGCGGATGACAAAGCTGTTTTTATGTTGCAGAGGAAGGGGATTGGATCTGAAAATAAAAAAGAAGAGTTATGATCTGACAAAAGAGCACAAGCAGTCAAAGCGACAGCTTGTGCTCTTTTTTTTTGTTCTAAAGCGGATTTGAGGAATGTATAATATAGCAAAGCCATCGCAAAGGAGCTGAATAATCATGGACAGTTACACAGAAAGCTTTGACAAAGCTGCAAAGATGCTGTGCTCAGATCTATCGGAGGTTCTGATAAAAATACCTGATAATAAGAAAAAAATAATTCAGGAAATCAGATTGCGAAGCGATAAGCCTGTTGCTCTCAGCAGCGGAAGAGAAGCCCTGTTCGTTTGTGAAAGCGGAGAAATTATTTATTCACCGGCCCCCCGTGCCTTTGTTTGTTCACAACATAATCTTTTTGAAAGCTTTAAGGGGATATGCGGATATTCTGTTTACAGCAAGCAAAATGAAATCAATGACGGTTATATTACTTCACGCTGCGGATCAAGAATTGGAATTTGTGGAACAGCCTCATTAAAAAACGGTGAGATAAATTCTGTTACTGATATCACTTCTATGAATATAAGAGTGTCCAGACAGATTTTTGGTATTTCACGAAAGCTGCTATCGGAAACATTTCCGCTTGACGGTGGAATCCTGATAGTAGGAGCACCATCTACCGGAAAAACCACTCTTCTGCGTGATATTGCATATAATGTATCTTTGGGAAAAGATTGCAGAATAATGAGAACCTGTGTAATTGATGAAAGAGGAG
This sequence comes from uncultured Eubacteriales bacterium, assembly GCA_900316485.1. Classification (GTDB taxonomy): domain Bacteria; phylum Bacillota; class Clostridia; order Oscillospirales; family Acutalibacteraceae; genus UBA1213. Next base: position 15,610 of record ONDB01000168.1, on the reverse strand, counting down.
AGCTTTCGGGCGGAAACAGCGGACATATTGATCTTGGTCTTTCAGATGTAATGTGCAGTTATCCGAAGGATAAAGGAATTATACAGGCTATACGATCACTTTCACCTCAGCTGATAATATGTGATGAGGTAGGAACTGACGAAGATGCTTCAGCTATTGCAAAGGGAGCAAACGCAGGAGCATTTATTATAGCCTCCATTCATGCAGGAATTGAAGATGAGCTGATGCGGCGCAGTCAGACTAAAAAACTTCTGAATACCGGTGCTTTCCGGACAATTGTGTATTTGTCTTCAAGTGATAAACCGGGACAGATATGTAAGATAGTGAGGAATAATTGAATAGAAAAGCACTTATCATCAGGTTCTGAAAGGAGTGATATTATGCTGCTGAGACTGGCAGGAGGGATATGTATTTTGTTTTGCGGCGGTGCAGCAGGTTTGCTTATCTCAAAAAGAATATCAGCCAGAGCTGATTTTTTTGAACAGTATATTTCGTTTCTGAATCAGGCTGACTCGATGATCTGTTATCAGGGAGCAGATATATATTCAATTTTACAAGCTGTTCACGGTGTTCCACAGATGCGTGCACTTATTGATGAAGTGATTTCTTTACTTGAAAGAAATTTAAGCTTCAGTGATGCCTGGATGACCGCAGCAGAGAATTCACTGAACAGAAAAGAATTTGAAAAAGAAGACCTTCCGCTTATACTATCTTTTGGAGAAGGATTCGGTGAACTGGGGGCTGTTGAAGAAAGCTCAGCCATAAAGCTTATTATTACCAGTGCATCAGAAAGACTTAAACATATGAAATCTGATGTTCAGATAAGAAAAAAGTTATACAGAACCCTTGGATTGTTTTGCGGTGCACTTATAGCAGTATTGCTTATTTGATCAAAGATATATTCGTTCACAGGCGACCCTTACGGTGGTGGAAAATGAATATTGAATTTATTTTTAAAATTGCAGCAATAGGAATAATAGTTGCAGTATTGAACCTTGTTCTTTCACGCTCGGGGAGGGAGGAACAGGCTATGCTTACAACTCTGGCTGGTCTTGTTGTGGTACTGTTTATGTTGGTAGAGAAGATATCTGAACTGTTTACCACAATAGAAGGGCTTTTTGGATTTTGAAAGAAATTATTTGTATTTGCGGCGCGGGCCTTATTACAATATTAGCCGCATCAGGATTAAAAAAGAATTCCCCGGGGATATCAATACTTATAGCCGTTTCAGGCGGAATACTTATTATTGTGGCAGTTCTGCCAAGGCTGACAGTGCTTATCACAGAGCTGAATGAGCTTAGTGAAATTTCCGGAATTAACCCGGATTATATTTCAGTTTTAGTAAAAACAATTCTTATCTGTATAGCTGGAAAATTCACAGGTGATTTTTGCAGAGATAATGGCTATTCATCCTTAGCCGGAAAAATAGAACTTGCTGCAAAGGCAGCAATACTTGTAATGTCCCTGCCTGTTTACGAAAGTATTATCTCTGTAGCAACAAGCTTACTGACCGGATGATAAAGGTGATAGAAATGAAAAAGATAATCAGAATAAGTATAATAATACTCTTTATTTTTATTGTTTCATCTGTAATGGTAAATGCTGCTGAAGATAAAAATGAAACTGTTGATAATAATCTTTATGCAGATCAGTCAAGATTGACCGGAGCTGATAAGCTGTACTCCGGTCTTCCTGAAGAAACTCAGAAGCTTATCTCTGAGATGAAAATAAATATTCTTGATCAGGAGGATATTTCCAAACCTGAGTTAGGAAATATTTTTCCTGCAATCGCCGATCTGGTTGTTAACAACAGCAGATCTCCTGTCCGGATGATATTTACCTCCTTGGGTATATTCCTGCTTTGTTCATTGGCAGAAGGAGCAGATGTTATGTCAGGAGGCAGTACACTAAAGAAAAATATAAATGCAATTTCTTCTCTTGGTGTGTGTGCCTGTTGTATTCTGCCTCTTTGTGATCTTGTAGACAGGTGCTCAGAGGTTATTAACGGAGCATCCGGATTTATCTCTGTGTATGTTCCGGTTATGACCGGACTTCTTGTTTCTTCGTCCCACAGCATAACCGGCAGCTCATATTATTCATCAATGATGGGAACAGCGGAAGTGATTGGTCTGGTTTCTTCAAAGCTGATAATACCGATGATAAAAATATTTCTTACTTTGTCAGCTGTATCAACGCTTTCTCCATCATTAAGGGTATCAGGCCTTTGTTCAGCAATTAGCCGGGGAATAAAATGGATACTGAATTTTTCTCTGGGTATTTTTGTTACTATTATGACTGCACAGTCGCTGATTAGTTCTACTATGGATGACGTAAGCAACAGGGCTGCGAAATTTGCAGTAAATACCTTTGTCCCGATTGTTGGAGGAGTACTCAGTGAAACTGTAAATACATTCACCGGAAGTCTTTCTCTTCTTAAAAGCGGTACAGGTGTATTTGTTCTGATAGCATCATCCTGTATTTTTCTTCCTGCACTCGTTGAATGTATTCTCTGGCGCTTTAGTTTTTCGGCTCTTGGTGCTATATCAGATATGTTGGGTTTATCATTGCCAGCATCTGCCGTTAAGTCGGTAGAATCGGTATGTTCATTAATAACAGCGGTTTTGCTTACCACTGTACTGATATTTATTATTTCAACAGTAATATTGCTTATTATCACAAAGTAAAAGAGTTTTTCTTGCTCTTGGAGGTCAAATGGATAAAATCAATGGTCTGACGATATCTATTGTGATTTGTTCAGTTATGGCATGTATTGTTGAACTGCTGATAAATGACGGTAAATATGAAAAAACAATAAGAGCTGTTCTTGGTTGTGTAATACTGTGTGTGATTGCAACGCCTTTGACAGGTTTCTCTGTTGAGATGTTTGATATGGGAAACACACTGACAAAAAATGAATATGACATTGATAATGACAACATGGAGCTTGAACAGCTGGAAAGGGAATATATTGATAAACAATTAAGTAAAACAACGGAGAATATACTTAAAGAAAACGCTTTGAGCTATACCTATGTCAGTACAAGTATTATTTACAATGACAAACAGCAGGCGGAAAATATTCAGTGTACCATTAACATCAATGGATCTGACAAATCAAGTATACCCCGGCTTAAGGAAGTGATCAGAAGCAAGCTTGGTGTTGAGCCTGAGGTGATATGTGTCAGCAGCGAATGAATTGTTATATGTTGCATATTCTTATTTTTGCCGGCATATCATTATCATGTAAACAATGGTCAGTAATATGAATAAAACTAAATATTTCATAGTTATATATCATGAATTCAGATTATCTGCAATACTGGGAGAGCTTACAATATGAAGAAAAGAACAGCGGATAATAACGAAAAAAAATTTCATATAGCCGGATTGTTTGGAAATGACAAATTAATTCCTGCAATCGTCATTTGCGGAATGGCAGGAATTTGTCTGATATTTATTTCATCTTATCTCGAACCTAAATCCGAACATAATGATATAGAATCAAGCAGTATTCAGCAGGATAGCTTTACAGCAGATCAATACAAGAAGCAATTATCTGAGGAGCTGGGGAATATGATAGCCAGTATCGATGGAGCTGGCAAAACAAAGATAATGCTGACATTGGGAGGTACAGTAAGAAATATTTATGCAACAGATACTGATATTATAGATAAAGGCTCAGAGAGGAAAACAAAGGATAACGCAAATACAGAAAAACAGAATAACGAAAAGAAAAAATATATTCTTGTAAAAGAAAAGGATGGATCAGAAAAGGCACTTACCATCGGTCAGCTTGTGCCGGAGATAAAGGGTGTTTTAGTAATATGTGAGGGAGGGGGAGATGAGCAGGTAAAAGAAAAAATAATTCAGGCAGTGAGCACAGCTCTGAATATTACAAAGTCACATATCTGTGTATCTGCATTGGGTTAGAAAAACAGGTTATCGTAAATGCTGATTTAAACAGGAGGTAATACTATGACATTCGGAAAAAGACAGCTTGTGATAGCATCATTGGTTGCGGCACTGGGGGCTGCAGTGTATCTTAACTGGCAGTTCTCGGACGGCAGTAGTCTTGAATCTGCCGAGACGGAAGCATCTTCTGCAAAACAGCTTGGTCAAACAACATATGTAAACACTGAGCTGAATTCTTCTGAATATATTTCAAAGCCTGAGACTTCATCTGTCGTTTCAAGATCTGAAAGCTCTGGGACTGTAAAAACAAAAGCTGTTAACGCAGAGGTAAAAAACGATTATTTTTCTGACGAAAAAGATAAGAGAAATCAAAGTAACGAAAAAGCAATTGAATCACTTACAGATATTATCGAATCAGCATCCTCAGATGAAACTGCAAAAAAGGATGCTGTAAGTTCTGCCAAGGAAATGGCTGAAAATATAAAGCTGCAGACAGATATTGAAAATGAGGTAAAGACAAAAGGATTTGATGATGCATATGTAGTAATCAATAACGGAAGCTGCAGTGTAACTGTGTATGGCGGCAAGCTTGATGATTCCTCTGCACTTATGATAAAAGATGTAGTAAACAGACAGGCAGAAATAGATTTCGGAAAAATAACGGTATCAAGTTCCGGAAAGAAATAAATATGTACAAGAAAATAATCCTCTGTAACCAGATTATTAGTATTATTATCGAATATTAATTGTAATATTTTTAATTTCAGTTTTGTTACAAGTGTATCTGGATAATATTACAAATTTTCTTGCTGATTTTGATTAGTAACACCCGAAATTTGGTATAAAACCTGCAAAAAACAATTTTTAAAACTATACGAAATGCTGAAATTTAAAAAATGCTGGTTTTTTTTAAAAATAATTCCTGTAAATCCTTGAAATAATTGTAAACAAATTGTAATATATAGAAGGAAAATTAATTACGGAGGTTATTATTTTGAGAAAACCTAAGAAATTACTATCAGTTTTGCTTTGTGCATCGGCAATTTCTTCAGTATGCGCATTAGGCTTTATAAATAATACCAATGCAGTTGATATAAATACGCTAAACGATTCTTCTGTATTTGTAAAACAGCAGCAGAGTGATACATGTACTCTTGCTTCAAATGTAATGCTTCTCAGAAGAGCAGCTCTTCTAAGAGGAGACAGCGATTGGCAGAGTATAACAGAAGGTGCTTGTTCGTCCTCTCTTTGGGTGGGCGGTATGAGATTTACTTATACTTACAAAAATTTTACAGTTGATTGTGAAAGAATATACGGCAATTCAACCGAAACTCTTAAAAAGCTTCTCAGCGAACATCCTGAGGGTATAGTAGCTTATGATTATGATTACCCCCATGCTGTTCTTCTTACAGATTATACTAATGGAAAGTTTTACTGCTCCGACCCTGCAAGATGCTGCGGATACGGTAGGATAGAGGCTGATAGATCACTGGTTGATACTTCTGATATAGAAGCATACTGGTATATTAAAAATGGTTTATCTGATGTTTCACTTACACAGTTGAAGAATACATCAATAATTAGTGCTTCAGAAGTAAATGCAGGTTCAAAAGTTACTCTTACCGGCTCAGCTGATAATTACGAAGGAAAATGCACCTACACATATCAGTTCAGAAGAGCTGGCAACAGTTTATGGCAGACAATAGACAGCAATACAACAAATGATTCTGCTTCATTTATTCCTTCTGTCGGTGAGTATGAAGCTCGTGTGGTAGTTGAGGACAGCAAAGGAAATTCAAGCGAAAAGCTTTTTAAGGTCGTTTCTTATGAAAACCTTCAGAATAACAGCAGTATTGATACCAAGAAAGTGGCATACGGAAACAATGTAGTTCTTAATCTTGCTTCTCTGTACGGCTCAGGAAAATATCAGTATGAAATAAATGCAATCAAGCCCAGCACCTCCGATTGGATAAATCTCAGAAAGTTCTGTTCTAGTTCTTCATATGTATATCATCCCTGGGAGATAGGAACATACAAACTCCAGGTTGTTGCAAAGGATTCAACAGGTGCTGTATCAACCAAGGAGTTCAGCTTTGAAGTATATGCTGCGCCTCTTTCAAACACATCTACTATCAGCAGTGACAGTATTAAATTCGGTGAAACAATCAATTTTGAATTAAGCGCTGCAGGTGGAATGGGCGGTTATAAATATGAGATAAATGCTATGAAGCCCAGCAGTGATACATTTGTTAATTTCAGAAAGAGCAGCTCACTTTCCACATACACATATCGTCCGTGGGAAGTAGGTACATACAGATTCAATATTGTCTGCAGAGATAATAAGGGTACAGTTTCTGTAAAGAATTTATATTTTACAGTAACTGCAGAAGATCTTGTTAATACTTCAACCATCAGTGCTCAGACTATCAAATACGGTGAAACAGTAGACTTTTTACTGTCGGCAAACGGCGGCACAGGTTCATATAAGTATGAGATAAACGCTGTTAAGCCCAGTAGTTTAGGTTGGGCAAATTTCAGAAAGTATAATTCTTTTACAAGTTATACATATCGTCCTTGGGAGAGAGGCACATATTCATTCTCAATAAGAGTTAAGGATCTTACAGGTAATATAACAGCAAGATATTTTACACTTACAGTAGAATAAACACTTCAGGGTCACTGTTTTTACGGTGATCCTTTTTTATTTTAAAGTAATAACAGCTCTGATTCGTCAAGTGATTATCTTAACGATTCAGAGCTGTAATTTTTTAGTGTAAATATGTAGATAAATAGCAGAAATAGTTTACTTATATTTTGCAAAATAGTCACAAAGAGCAACAAATGTTTCATGGCTTATGTCATGCTCAATCTTACATGCATCCTTCTTTGCAATTTCTTCACTTACACCGATACTGATAAAAAAGTTTGTAAGGGTTTCGTGACGATGCAGTATTTTTTCAGCAATTTCCATTCCGGATTCGGTAATTATAATATAATTATCCTTATCCATGATGATATAGCCTTTTTCCTTTAGCCGTTTAGTTGTATACGTAACACTAGGCTTTGTAACACCAAGTCTCTGAGCAACATCAATAGATCGTATATATCCCTTTTCATGCTTCAGCATGAGCATTGCCTCGAGATAGTCTTCTGCGGTTTTTTCTGACTTGTGTTCTGGATTCATAATTACCGACCTCCATTTTTAGACAATATTCCTACAATCTTTGCAAAAGTAATTCAGCAATATCATAGTGAACTGTCTGATTTTATCTTAATAAAGTATGTTTTTACGTAAATAATTAAAACTATATCTGCATGTTAATAGAATAACATATTTCTTTTAAAAAATCAAGATAAACAATATTGACGTTAGCGTGACGCTGGAACTCTAACGCGATTGCATTGCTTCACTACGTTCCGCTTTGAATGTGCCGTTCGCATTACATACATTATAGTTTGAATCTGGTGTTCCGGATCTATGAATTGTATTTTTATTCAGAATAAAAACTATTTTTTATAAAAGGACTTGACAAAATAAATTAGCTGTATTAAACGAGTTTTAGTTAGACAAAACTAATCGTAATTAAATAGCCATAATCAAGCTTTATAAGCAATAATTATGGCTATTAAAACAGGAGGAAAAAATGATGCCGTTAACATTAGCTAGTATCGGAGAAGTCAATGTTATAAAAAGAATAGGAGGGTCTCCTGAAATCAAGAAGCATCTTGAAAACCTTGGTTTTGTAGCTGGCTCAAATGTCAGTCTGGTAAGTGCTTTCGCAGGAAATGTCATTGTCAATATTAAGGATTCAAGAATCGCAATAAGTAAAGAAATGGCTCAGAAAATTATGATTTAAGGAGGTGTAATAATGAGATCATTAAAAGATACAAAGATAGGAGAAAGGGTTACTGTCGTAAAGCTTCATGGTGAAGGCGAGACTAAGCGCCGTATAATGGATATGGGAATCACGAAGGGTGTATGTGTTAAAGTACGTAAGGTTGCGCCCCTGGGGTATCCTATTGAAATAACTGTCAGAGGATATGAGCTTTCTCTGCGTAAAAGTGATGCGGAAAATATTGAGATATAAGTGTTTATTTTTTTAAGCTTCCGTTAGATTAATCTAATGCAAAAGAGGGGGATAAAAAATGGGAATAAAAATTGCTCTTGCAGGAAATCCTAACTGCGGAAAAACGACTTTGTTCAATGCCTTGACTGGTTCTAATCAGTTTGTAGGAAACTGGCCTGGTGTAACAGTTGAAAAGAAAGAGGGAAAGCTAAAGCATCATAAAGATGTTACAGTAACTGATCTTCCTGGTATATATTCACTATCGCCGTATACTCTTGAAGAGGTTGTGGCAAGGAATTATCTTATAAGTGAGAAACCGGATGTTATTTTGAATATTATTGACGGTACCAATCTTGAGCGTAATCTTTATCTTACTACTCAGCTTACTGAACTTGGTATCCCGGTAGTAATCGCTCTGAATATGATTTACATCATCAGAAAAAACGGTGATAATATAAAAATCCAGGAGCTTTCAAAATCGCTTGGATGTAAAATAATTCCCATTTCTGCATTAAAAGGCGATGGTGTGACTGAGGCTGCCGAAGAAGCTCTGAAAGCAGCTGAGAGCACAAAAAACTATACCACAGCATAGTTTTTCCGGTCCTGTAGAACATGCAATAGCGCATTTTGAAGAAGCTGTGCTGCACGATATGCCGGAAGAACAGCAGAGATGGTATGCAATAAAAATATTTGAACGTGATGAAAAGGTGATTGAAAAACATAATATCGAAAAAACAAAGCTTGAGCATCTAGAAAAGGATATTGCTGCTGCAGAGAAAGAACTTGATGATGATGCTCAGAATATTATAACTAACGATCGCTACGATCATATATCAAAGATTATAAAAAAATGTTACAAGAAGAAATCTGAAGGTGGTCTTACTGTTTCTGATAAGATTGATCGGGTTGTAACAAACAGAATACTTGCTCTTCCTATTTTCATTATTGTTATGTTTCTTATATATGGATTTGTTATGATGCCTGTGCCTATGCCTTGGGGCAGCTCTTTAGGAACTGTGCTTACAGACTGGGTAAATGACGGAGTATTTGGTGACGGCTGGTATCTGCTTGGTATTGGTCAGAGTGAATATGATGCAGCAATGGATGATTATGCTTCCAAAAAATCTGGACTGCTGATTTTATTTCTGATATAGATAAAGCAGCAAATGCAAATGTTATTGGAGCATCTGAAATATCTGATGCAATAGAAAGCGGTAGCTACGGAGATTTTAATGATGTATATGGAAAATATGCAGACTCTGTCAGTCAGTATTATGAAGAAAAGAAAATATCATATTCCTTTACAGAGATCTACAACAATGCGACAGGTGATGATGCGGAAGGTATTCCACAAAACAGTGATTTCGGTGTTTGGGTTCCAGGCATACCTGTATTACTGGAGCCGTTGTTTTCAAATGCTCCGGATTGGCTGCATGGACTTGTATTTGATGGAATAATAGGCGGTGTAGGCGCGGTTTTGGGATTTGTCCCGCAGATGCTTCTTCTTTTCTTTTTCCTTGCTATTCTGGAATCATGCGGTTATATGGCAAGAATAGCTTTTGTTCTTGACAGAGTATTCAGAAGGTTTGGTTTGTCTGGAAAATCACTTATTCCTATGCTTGTAGGTTCAGGATGCGGAGTACCGGGCATTATGGCTTCGAGAACCATCGAAAGCGAAAGAGATCGACGGATGACAATTATTACAACAGCATTTTTCCCATGCGGTGCAAAGCTTCCGATAATTGCAATGCTGACGGCAGCACTTTTCGGCGGAGCGTGGTGGGTTGCGCCCAGTGCGTATTTTCTTGGCATTGCTGCAATAATAATATCAGGTATTATGCTGAAAAAGACAAAACTTTTTCCGGAGATCCGGCACCTTTTGTAATGGAGCTTCCGGCATATCATATGCCTACAATGGGAAATGTAATGAGAAGTGTATGGGAGAGAGGATGGTCATTCATAAAGAAGGCTGGAACAATAATTCTTCTCTCATCAATCATTATCTGGCTTTTGAATCATATAGGATGGAATAATTATTCATTCGGGTAATTCTCGGAATTTGAGGAAGGCGGTATCAGTATACATACTGCTATGGGCAATACTATCTGCTGGATATTTACACCCATCGGTTTTGGCAATTCTACTGCAACTGTGGCAACAATAATGGGACTTGTTGCTAAGGAAGAGGTTGTCGGTGTATTCGGAGTTCTTGACTTTGAGGGAATGACTCAGCTTGCAGGTTATTCTTTCCTTGCTTTCAATCTTCTTTGTGCGCCTTGTTTTGTGGCAATCGGTGCAATTAAGAGGGAAATGAACAGCCCTAAATGGACATTGTTTGCAGTTGGATATCAGTGCTTGTTTGCATATGCTGTTGCATTGATTATCTATCAGTTTGGCTCTATATTTACAGGTAATATCAGTATTTTAGGACTTATTTTTGCTGTAATAATATTTGCATTGATATGTTTTATGCTTTTCAGACCAGCAAAGAAAACTACCAGTCTTGCTTATTCGGGTTAATGATTAGGAGATGTTATTATGCTTGAATGGTTTGCATCCAATCTTTCAACTATTGTTATATTGGCAGTGATTCTTTTTATTGTAATTCTTGATATTGTCTATCTGATAAAGTCAAAGAAAAAAGGAAAGAATCTGTGCGGTTGTAATTGTTCTGGCTGTTCTATGAAAAATCAGTGCCATAGCCGGAAGTAGAAAGGTACGTTTGTGTAAAATAATTCCGGTTAATTAAAAAAAAGAGTTCGCTAAAACAAAAGATTATAGCACCACCGCGGCCGCCAGACAGTCATGTGTATTAAGAGCGTAACGTAAGTGAAGTTACACCATTTTGTTAAGGGTCAAGCGTCACGCTGGCGGCTCGCAGGGGGTACAGCCTGGTTGTATGGAAGTGATATTTGTGGTATAATCATAGTGGTGATGATTATATGAAAAAAATTTCAATTCCTGCAAAATATAAAGGCATAATATTTATTATACTATCTGCTTTTTGTTTTGCCTGTATGAATTTGTGTGTAAGACTATCTGGTGATCTTCCGTCTATGCAGAAATGCTTTTTCAGGAATTTTGTATCTTTTTTCTTTGCCCTTGCAGTTTTGATCCGAAATAAACAGGGTCTGAAATGGAAAAAAGGTAATCTTAAATGGCTAATTCTTCGTTCATTTGCTGGAACTCTGGGAATAATAGGAAATTATTATGCTATAGATCACATTGCTCTTGCAGATGCTTCTATACTTAATAAAATGTCTCCTTTTTTTGTTATTATTTTTTCGATCATTATGCTGAAAGAGAAGCTTACACTGTTTCAAGGTATGGCAGTTTGTATTGCGTTCATAGGATGCTTGTTTATAATAAAACCAACCTTTAGTAATATTGATCTGATACCATATGCATCGGGTCTTCTGAGCGGTCTTGGAGCTGGTTTTGCATATACCATTGTACGTATTCTTGGACAAAGAGGGGAACAAGGACCTCTTATTGTATTTTTCTTTTCTGCATTTTCATGTATTGCCACTCTTCCGGCACTTATTCTGGATTTTCATCCTATGGCATGGTGGCAGATATTGGCTTTGCTTGGTGCAGGCCTTTCTGCAACAGGAGGACAGTTCTCAATTACCGCTGCATATTACAATGCTCCTGCCCGTGAAATATCTGTATATGATTATTCTCAGATTATCTTTGCAACTCTTCTGGGATTGATATTCCTGGGTGAACTACCTGATATCTATAGTTTTATCGGTTATGCAATAATTATTGCAATGGCGGTACTGATGTTCCTATATAATAACAAAAAAGGCATTTTCAAAAACCGCAGACTCCCACAAAAATAATAATTGAAAAAACGACTGTACAAGTCCTTTTTGTGTCTTGTACAGTCGTGATTATATTACTTAAGCAGATCTGATATTTCCGGAAATACCGAAAGACTTCTTTTCAGAATTCCATTCATATAAGCGATGGCTGTACCATAATTAGTTATAGGAACGCCTTCGTCTTCAGCACATTTTAGTCTGTATTTCATTTCTCTTTCATTAAGCATACAGCCACCGCAGTGAATGATCATTTTATACGATGATAGATCATCCGGAAATCCGGTGCCGCTTGACCATTCAAAATCAATGTCTGAGACTCCGGAGTATTTTTTTATCAGCTTGGGAAGCTTTACAGTTCCGATATCACCACATTGTCTGTGATGTGTGCATCCCTCGGATATTAAGATTTTGTCACCGCTTCGTATTGTGTCAAGTGCTCTTACTCCTTCTACTGCAAGCCTGAGATTACCCTTATAATTTGCAAAAAGTATGGAAAAGGATGTAAGGGTTATTTCTTCGGGAGTATCTTTGCTTACTCTTGCAAAAGCCTGGCTGTCTGTGATTACCAATGCCGGCTTTTTTTTCAGTGTATTTATTGTACGGGGTAGTTCATCAGGTTGTGTAACGAATGCCATACAATGGTGGTCAAGCAGGTCGCGTATTGTCTGCTGCTGGGGAAGAATGAGTCTTCCTTTTGGCGCTGATTCATCTATCGGAACTACAAGTACAGCTATATCTTCTTTTTTGAGCAGATGAGAAACAATTGTTTTTGTGTTTTCGAGACTTTTTGAAAGCTTTGCGATCATTTCTATCAGTTCATTTATTTTTTCTTTGGTCACAGCACTTACGAGTATTTCGTTTTCTTCTTTTGTTTCTGCTGTTGAGATATCGCTTTTATTGTATGCAACGATGTACGGTATATTTTTTGCTTTAAAGCGTTCGACAAGTGCCAGATCTTCCTTAGCCGCACCTGCATTTGCATCAATTACAAGCACAGCAACGTCGGTTTTATTGAGAACCTGATAGCTGCGGCGCACTCTCAGACTGCCCAATTCTCCCTCATCGTCGATTCCTGGTGTGTCAATAATTACAACAGGGCCAAGGGGAAGAAGCTCCATTGCTTTTGAAACAGGGTCAGTTGTTGTACCAAGTGTATCAGAAACAATTGCAAGCTCCTGACCTGTTACAGCATTTACAACACTTGATTTACCGGCATTTCGTTTTCCGAAGAAAGCAATATGCACTCTGTCTGCGGAAGGTGTATTGTTAAGGCTCATTGTTCACTGCTCCTTTTAATCGATTTTCGGTATAAAAACAAAAGGATAATATAAAGCCGTACAATAACAAACTAATTTAGCTTCAGACTTCATATTATCCCTTGTAAAATCTTAATCAGAACCGGAAATCTCTTTTGCCTTCGTTCTTTATCTCACTAAGATAGTCTATAGCACGCTGACGTCTTTTTTCATCGGGTACATTCAGTATCTCGCGGGCAATAAGTTCTTCACCGATTTTTCTGGTTTTTTCAGACGCGTAGTCAGTAAGGAATTCCTGCAGAGTCATCAGGGCGTTCGGATGACAGCAGTTCTGAATCTGTCCCACTTTGCATAAAGCCATAAATCTGTCGCCAGTCCTGCCTTCACGGTAGCAGGCTGTACAGAATGAAGGTATATAACCCTTTTCCATCAGCCAGCAAACTACCTCGTCAAGGCTTCTCTGATCAGAAACATCAAACTGCTCGGTATCGTGCGGTCTTTCATCAGGGGTATAGCCGGCATAGCCTCCTACAGAGGTTCTAGAACCGCCGGAAATCTGAGATATACCAAGTCCCATGACCTTTGCACGGCATTCTTCACTTTCTCTTGTGGAAATAATCATTCCTGTATAAGGAACTGAAATTCTTATGCAGGCAATAATTTTTGCAAATGTATCATCATCAATTCCGTTGTCAAATACCGAGGGGTCGATATCAGCAGCACGTTTGATTCTTGGAACGCTGATAGTATGAGGACCTACTCCGTGAACAGCCTCCAGGTGTTCTGCGTGCATAAGGAGTCCGGCAAATTCATATCTGTAAAGTTCAAGTCCGAAAAGAACTCCGAGTCCTACATCATCAATTCCGCCCTCCATAGCTCGGTCCATTGCTTCAGTATGATAATCATAGTTATGCTTAGGTCCAGCCGGATGAAGCTTTTCATAGCTTTCCTTGTGATATGTTTCCTGAAATAGAATATATGTTCCTATACCGGCATCTTTAAGTTTTTTGTAATTCTCAACTGTTGTTGCAGCAATATTTACATTTACACGGCGAATAGCACCGTTTTTATGCTTTATGCTGTAAATTGTTTTGATACACTCAAGAATATATTCTATCGGATTGTTTACTGGGTCTTCACCGCTTTCAATAGCGAGACGCTTGTGTCCCATATCCTGCAGTGCAATTACTTCCTGTTTTACTTCCTCCTGGGTAAGTTTTTTTCTTGGAATTTCTTTGTTCTGATAATGATAAGGGCAGTAAACGCACTTATTCACACAATAATTTGAAAGATAAAGCGGAGCAAACATTACTATTCTGTTTCCGTAAAACGCCTGTTTGATTTCCTGAGCAAGAGCATACATTTTTTCGGTAAGTTCAGGAATATCGCAAGCAAGAAGAACGCTTGCTTCTCTGTGAGTAAGACCTGCACATTCTACGCCTCTGCCGGTTTTTCGTGGCTTTGCTTTCTCCAGTATCTGTTCGATCAGCTCTCTGTTATGCTTGTTTGCATCAGCATAACCAAGTGTTTCAAGTATTTCTTCGTGGTTAATAAAGTCCTCGGCTCTGAGGGATTTCGGATCATAAGACATTTCTTTTTTCTCTTCTTTCTTTTATTTTTATTTATAGTCGCCCCTGTCGGTAACGACATGATAACCTATTGACTGCATCCGTCTCTGCAGACATAGTTTACATTCAGCAGCCTCATCTCCTGTACATATTTTATTATCGTAAAGCAGATATTTTTTTCTGACAGAAACAGGAGACAAATTAGGCATTACTACGTTTGCTCCGGCTAGTATTCCTTTTTCCCGGCCTAGAGGATGTATCGTGCCCAGCGCAGTAGTTGAGGGCAAAAGTACATGCGGGAGAGTAAGTCTGATAAGCCCAAGCATGAAAAGAGTCATTTCTAAAGTTCCGTTTTTTTCATTGCAGAACGGAGTATCGTGCTGAGAAATATATGGACCGATTCCTACCATATGAGGTTCAAGTTTTTTAATGAATAGAAGCTCCTGTGCCAGATTCTCTGCTGTCTGATAAGGTGACCCGACCATAAAGCCGCAGCCGGTCTGAAAGCCAATAGATTTCAGATCATAAAGGCATCTGACACGGTGTTCCCAGGAAAGATCTTCAGGATGGAGTTTCGCATAATGCTTTGCATCAGCTGTTTCATGTCGAAGAAGATATCTGTCAGCTCCTGCATCAAAGAACGCTTTGTAGCTGTCATATTCCTTTTCACCAATAGATAATGTCAGTGCACAGTCAGGATAAGCTGTCTTTATTTTTTTTATGATGTCAATCATTCTTTTGTCGGTAAAATACGGATCCTCACCGCCCTGAAGTACAAAGGTGCGAAATCCCAGCTCATAACCTTCTTTGCAGCACTCCATGATATCTTCTACGGTAAGTCTGTATCTGTCAGTGATTTTATTGCTGCATCTTATTCCGCAGTACAAACAGTCATTTTTGCAGTAGTTTGTAAATTCAATAAGTCCGCGGACATAAACATCTTTGCCGTAAATCTGTTGTCTGATATTACTTGCTTTTTT
>ONDB01000159.1 GCA_900316485.1 uncultured Eubacteriales bacterium | reverse complement strand
TTGCTTGATTTACTTAAATTGACGCTGCTAGTCAGAGCAGGGAGTCAGCAACCGTCTCGCGAACAATAAACCACAGTTGACGTTCAGCACCAGAGTAAAGCGTTCAGCAGCCGCCGAAGCGAGGGGGATAGTTAAGGAAAAGGGATTTGAAAAGGGGATCCCTCAGTTAGGCTGCCTGCCTTTTTACTTCAATTACAGAAAAAAGCTGCCGCAGATGCGACAGACATTTATCTTTATTCATATTAAACATTAAACCGGAAAAGAACTATATCTCCGTCTTTCATTACATAGTCCTTGCCTTCGCTTCTGACAAGACCCTTTTCCTTTGCAGCTGCCATTGAACCACATTCCATAAGATCATCAAAAGCTACTACCTCGGCACGGATAAATCCGCGCTCAAAGTCAGTATGTATCTTTCCTGCTGCCTGAGGCGCCTTTGTACCCTTCTTGATAGTCCACGCCCTTACCTCAGGCTTACCTGCTGTAAGATATGATATAAGACCGAGAAGGTCATAGCAGGCATTGATAAGTCTGTCAAGACCGGACTGCTCAAGTCCCATTTCGGAAAGGAAAAGCTCTTTTTCGTCTGCTTCCATGCCTGAAATTTCAGCTTCTATTTCCGCACAGATAGGAAGAACTGCTGCATGCTCGCTGTCTGCAATTTCCTTTACCATGTCGAAATATTTATTGCCCTCAACCTTGCCGTCCCTGAAATCACTGTCGCTGAGGTTTGCAGCGTAGATAATAGGCTTGTTTGTCAGCAGCGCAACGCTGGCAAGCAGCTCTGCCTCTTCTTCAGTACATTCAACAGAACGGGCAGCCTTTCCCTCATCAAGAGCTTCCTTTACACGCTTGAAGAAATCAAGGTCAGCCTGATATTTCTTGTCACCCTTCAGAAGCTTCTGGGTTTTGTCTATCCTGCGGTCAAGCATTTCGATATCTGAAAGGATAAGCTCCACATTTATGGTTTCAATATCCCTTCTGGGGTCAATGCTGCCGTCAACATGAATTATATCATCATTTTCAAAGCAGCGCACTACATGAACTATAGCATCTACCTCACGGATATTTGCAAGGAATTTATTTCCAAGGCCTTCACCCTTTGACGCACCCTTTACAAGACCAGCTATATCAACAAATTCTATTGTAGCAGGAGTATATTTTTCAGGATCATACATTTCTGCAAGCTTATCAAGTCTTTTATCCGGAACGGCAACAACACCCACGTTAGGCTCTATAGTACAAAACGGATAGTTTGCAGACTGAGCGCCGGCATTAGTAATAGCGTTAAAAAGTGTGCTTTTGCCGACATTCGGCAGACCTACTATACCTAATTTCATTTTATATTTCCTCTTTTCATTTTTTAATATGAATATTCATACATAATTGATTCTGTACGTTCAATGATACCACATTTAATGACGGATTACAAGCTATAACAGCTTTTTCACAAAGGGAAGAAGCTTCAGGATAAATGTAAATACCGTGCAGATAAGGAATATGATAATACAGAAAAGAATTGTAGCTATCATCTGATTAGGAATGACTGCGGACATATTGTCCCATAAAGAAATCATCTGAACATCCTTCATTATAAGCGGATGAATAAGATAAACTCCGAAGGTACATCCGCCGATTGCTGAAAGGATATATGATACCACTTTATTTTCAATTTCAGGTGTAAGCTTTTTGATGGTAAGAAATACAGTTGTGGCATTTACCATTGCAAACATACGGTGAAACTGCTGGGAATGGGTTTCATCCAGCTTGCCGGTATTCTTATAACGAATAAATATCAGCACACATACAACAGCCGTCAGCAACAGATTGATTCCCCATGCAGCAGCAAGCCATCTTTTTTTCATATTGCTGAGATCCACAACATTGTACAGATAATAGCCAAGTATGGGGAAAACAACATTATTGGTATCAAGAAGGCTGAAGGTATAGTGCAGTTCCTTGCCGTTGAAGAAAATATATTCAAACAAAGGCTTGAACACCATAACGCTGAACGCCAGAATAAACATATACCTGTATTCCTTTCTGCTCAGTCCTCTTACGATCCTGCGCAGGAAAGGCAGTATAAGCAGCATTATAAGATAGCTGTACAAGAACCACAGATGAAATTTGATATTTCCGCAGAATAGTCCTACAAAAAAATTAAGTACAGTTTCTGCTCCCTTGAATTTAATTGTTCCGTTAATGATATCAACAATATAATATACTGCGGATATTATCAGCAGTGCAAGAGCAGTTTTAGAAATTCTTTTTTTGAATATTGTCTTAAGATCCTCATCCTTACCCAGAAGCAAAGCTCCGGAAATCATAAAATAAAGGGGAACCGCAAATTTATCCAGCACAGACATTCCCATATACAACCAGAAGACGATACTTCCGGGGGTACAGTCTGCGAACAGGAAATAGCCTTTTAGTCCTGTATGATTGAAGATCACAAAGAACATGGCAACAATTCTCATGATCTCAAGTGACAGGTCCTTTTTTCTTTTTGCCTGCGTCATATTTACCTCCGTTTTCATTCACACGACAATATATCGTTTTTTTATTCCGCCGGTTATTATTCAGCCGACAAGGGAAATACTCTTTTCCCACATCCAGCCGCCTTTCAGCAGCCTTCAACTATACATTGTACCACATACCGTGCTTCTTCACAAGAGTAATAATCGTTTGTGTACAACAATTCTGAAATTGATTAATGACCATAAACAGTCAGACAATCAGGCACATAAAGAGCGCAACACCTTGGAGCGACACCATCGCATTATGGCACCGGAGGCTCGCCGGCGCGTTTAGGGTCCAGCGTCATACTGGCGCCGGGCAGATGGTTTGAAATGGAATGTGTGATGTGGTATAATCATTTGCGTGAATAAATAATGAAAAAAGCAGACGAAAAAACGTCTCTGAGAATTCAGGTGAAATAGAAATGGATGAAAAACACAGACTGCTGAAGGAATATTTCGGTCATTCCTCCTTTCGCAGCGGACAGGAACAAATCGTGGATCAGCTTCTTTCAGGACGGGACGCTATGGGAATAATGCCTACCGGCGCAGGAAAATCTGTATGCTATCAGATCCCGGCTCTTATGCTTGAGGGTATTACTATAGTTGTATCTCCCCTTATTTCACTTATGAATGATCAGGTTACTTCACTTATACAATCAGGAATAAAAGCCGCCTATCTTAACAGCTCACTGACCGCCGGACAGTATTTCAAAGCTCTGAATAATATCGAAGCCGGAAAATATAAGATCATCTATGTAGCCCCCGAACGGCTTATGACAGACAGATTTCAGAATATCTGCAGAAATATTAAAATATCTATGGTTGCAGTTGACGAAGCTCACTGTGTTTCCCAATGGGGTCAGGATTTTCGTCCCAGCTATCTGAAAATACTTGATTTTATTGATTCTCTACCTGCAAGGCCAATAGTAAGCGCATTCACCGCTACAGCTACCGAAACCGTCCGTGAAGATATTCTCAAAATACTTAAACTCCGGGATCCTTTTGTAATAACCACCGGATTTGACCGCCCGAATCTTTTCTTCTCCGTAATAAACCCTTCCTCCAAGGCAGAAACTCTTCTTTCACTGCTCAGGGAAAGAAAGGACAGGTCCGGAATAGTATACTGCGCCACAAGAAAATCTGTTGAGGAAGTATGTCAGACGCTTTGCAATGAGGGTTTTCTGGCTACAAGATATCATGCCGGCCTTTCTGAAAACGAAAGGAAATGCAATCAGGAGGATTTTGTTTTTGATAAGAAAAGCATAATGGTCGCAACAAATGCATTCGGCATGGGAATAGACAAATCAAATGTGTCCTTCGTAATTCATTACAATATGCCAAAGAATATTGAAAGCTATTATCAGGAGGCAGGCAGGGCAGGCCGTGACGGTGAACAGGCTGAATGTATACTTCTTTACAAGCCCTCAGATGTTCGCACAGCTAAATTTCTTATTGAAAATTCAGAGCCTAATCCGGAGCTTTCTCAGCAGCAGCAGGAAACAGTAAAAAAGCTTGACTATGAACGGCTTAAACATATGACCTTCTACAGTACTACGAATGAATGTCTGCGCAGCTTTATACTTAATTATTTTGGAGAGGGTCATATCAGCTACTGCGGTAAATGCTCCAGCTGTATGACCAAGTCGGAAATTGTTGATGCTACTGTTGACGCACAAAAAATTCTGTCCTGCATCATAAGAGCCGGACAGAATTACGGTAAAAAAACTATAATTGATATTCTTAGGGGAATCAGCAATGAAAAAATACAGCGAAACGGGCTTGATTTGCTTTCCACCTTCGGGATAATGAGGGATTCAGGAGAAAAACGCATACGCAGTATTATGCTTTGCCTGGAAGAAAAAGGATATATCTTTTCATCTGAGGGTGAATACCCGGTGCTGAAAACATCGCCTTCCTGTGCAGAAATACTGCGCGGCAGGGAAAAATTTGAAATCAGGCTTGCCAAAGACAAACAGCCTGCACGAAAGGAAACAGCAGTAAAGGAAGAACAGGCGAATTCAGAGCTGCTTGAAAGCCTTAAAACACTTCGACGCAAGCTTGCAGACAGAGCAGGTGTGCCGGCTTATATTATCTTTTCAAATGCTGCACTTATTGATATGTGCAAAAGGCTGCCTTCTGACAAGGAAGAATTTCTCAGCATATCCGGAGTAGGAAGAAAAAAACTGGAAGCATACGGGGATGATTTTCTTAAAGTTATCAATGATTATCTCTCAAAAAAATAACCCCCCAAAAACACACAAAACGCAGTCATTAATGACTGCGTCTGTGCAAAAGGAAGGGATAATGAAAAAACAACAAAGGGTTGGTTAACTCATATTTATTATGTGTTTATAATATCATATTTTTATTGTTTTTTCAATAGTTTTTTTGCATTTTTTTATTATTTTTTATTTTTTATTCCAATACTCTGTTGTTTTTCCCTTATCAAATAAGACCCACAGTAAATAAGCTGCCGTTTATCGTTTACGCTGTTTATTCAGCGCAGATAACGGCAGCTTTACGTATTTTTATGTCATATGAATAAAATCAGCTCCGGATGAATACAGTGATAATACAGCATACCGATAATTATCGGTATATGCATACAGACCAACCGGGATTTTCCGGAAATATTTTATGGCGGTGATAAAATGAAAAAATACAAGCCCTATATTATTTCCTTTTGTATTGCATTCGCCGTTGCAATAGCCGGCGGCATAGTAACATACCTTAATATGAGCAGCTTTGAAAAGCTGATTCAGCCGCTCCTTTCTCCCCCGGGCTTTCTTTTCCCCATAGTATGGACAATACTTTATGCCCTTATGGCATTTTCCGCAGCAAGGATATATATCCGTCTGGGAAATCTGAAAAATCCTGCTATGTACCTTTACGGAGCCCAGCTGATTTTCAATCTGGGCTGGAGCATTTTGTTTTTCGGGGCAGGAGCTTACCTTTTCTCATTCATCTGGCTGATAATATTATGGGTACTGGTACTTGCCATGATAATAGTATTCTACAGAACAGACAAAACCGCAGCTCTGCTGCAGCTGCCTTACATCTTGTGGCTAAGCTTTGCTGCATATCTGAATCTGAGCATCTATCTTATCAATTTTACCTGATAGAATTTTACACCCGGAGAAGCTGACCAGACGCTTTGCTCCATTGTTACCGCTGTCTTTGAAAGAGCAGGCAATCAGATCTTATCAAGAGCCTGCTGGATATCTGCAATGATATCATCTATGTATTCAAGTCCTACAGACATTCTTATAAGATTCGGCTTTACTCCGCATTCCTCAAGCTGCTTGTCGTTCATCTGTCTGTGAGTTGTGCTTGCGGGATGAAGGGCACAGGTTCTTGCATCTGCAACATGAATAACAAGCTTTGTAAGCTTGAGCTGATCCATAAACTGCATAGCCTTTTCTCTTCCGCCCTTTACACCAAAGGAAATAACTCCGCAGGTACCGTTGGGCATATATTTCTTTGCTCTTTCATAATATTTATTGCTTTCAAGACCGGGATAATTTACCCATTCGATCTTTTCATTTGCTTCAAGATATTTTGCAACCTCAAGTGCATTCTGACAGTGGCGCTCCATTCTGAGGAAAAGTGTTTCCAGACCAAGATTGAGAAGGAATGCATTCTGGGGACTCTGCTGTGCACCATAATCACGCATAAGATGGGTTACTGCCTTTGTAATATAAGCAGCCTTACCGAATCTTTCAGAGTAGATAACACCGTGGTATGACTCATCAGGCTCAGTGAACATGGGATATTTACCGTTTGTCCAGTCAAAATTGCCGCTGTCTACGATAACTCCGCCCAGAGCAACTGCATGACCGTCCATATACTTTGTAGTTGAATGGGTTACGATATCTGCTCCCCATTCAAAAGGACGAAGGTTTACAGGTGTCGGGAAAGTATTGTCAACAATAAGCGGCACACCGTGTGCATGAGCTATCTTTGCATAAAGCTCGATATCAGCAACGTCAAGTGAAGGATTGGATACACTTTCGATAAATGCAGCCTTTGTATTTTCCTTGAAGGCTGCATTTATTTCTTCCTCAGTCGCATCGGGAAGGATAAATGTAAATTCTATTCCAAGCTCCCTAAGAGATTTATTGAAAAGGTTGAAAGTACCTCCGTAAATTGCAGCAGCACAAACAACATGATCTCCGGCGTGACAGATATTTGTAACGGACATCATGCTTGCAGCCTGACCCGAAGATGTAAGCATTGCGCCTATGCCGCCTTCAAGCTCTGCGATTTTTGCAGCTACTGTGCTTAATGTGGGATTTGTAAGACGTGTGTAGAAAAAGCCGTCCTCTTCAAGGTCAAAAAGCTTTCCGAGAGTTGCTGCATTGTCATATTTGAAAGTTGTACTCTGAACTATCGGAACCACCCTCGGTTCTCCGTTTTTGGGGTCATAGCCTGCCTGCAGGCATTTAGTATTGATATGATAACCCATTTTTTCATTTCTCCTTTAATTCATTATAAATTTTTATTATATCAGCCGACACCTCAGGAACAGTCCTTGAAGCGTCAACGATTTTTATATTTTCATTTTCCATGATTCTGTCAAACACCTCAAAAAATCTTTTTCTGATTCTTCTCTGGGCTTCAACATTTTCATATATTTCCCTGTCAAAACGGTTTTCACTTATCCGCTTTTCGCCTGTTGATATATCAATATCAAGGAAAATACACAAATCAGGCTTCAGTATTTCATTGCATCCCAGATTCATTTTCATAACCCAGTCCAGATCAGCTTCTATTCCCTGGTATGCAAATGAGGAATAATAGTATCTGTCACAGACAACATCTATCCCCTTTTCAATATATTGTCTAATACCGTTTATGGGGTTTACATTGTGAAATATTCTATCAGCAAGAAAAAGGGCGGAAAGCTCATAAGCATCGCGCCTTAAATGACCGCCAAGGGCATCCCTTATCATTCCGCCGGTAGAAGATATTGTCGGCTCTGCAGTAAAATACGCTTCAGCTCCTGTACTTCTGATATGATCCCTGAGTGCAGAAATCTGTGTACCCTTACCGGATCCGTCCAGTCCTTCAAATACAATGAATTTTCCTCTTTCTGGCATAATGTTCTACCCTTTCATAAGCTTATCGACATACATATTATACACTTTAATGCCTGGATTTACAAGTTTTTTGGCAGACATACGTTATTTTTTATTTTTAACTGCTTTTTCGCTGCCAGCTGCTTATTTAATTTCAAAGCTGAAAATGCGGACGCCCGTTTAAGGACGTCCGCATTCGGATTACAAATCAAGTTGTTTTAAAATACTTGTAAGATGCCTGATAATAGAGATACAGTGATTTTACAACATTGCAAAGATTAACGATTTCTTCATTATCCTTGTATGTTTCATTATCATACTTCTCAAGTACAAGACGTGCATATGTAAGAGGAGGAGTTGTTACTGTCAGACTATCTGTACCGTCAGAAATAACAAATGAAAGATCAGAATTCAACTTAGACGCAGGAATATCTGCTATTTCCACATAATTGCCCAGACTTGAGCTTTTTATTGTCAGTGTGTTATTACCGCTTGTTACTGTGGGTTTTTTACCTGTATACTTAAGATAAAGTCTGAAGGAAGTCATATCTTCAAGTACAAGAGTATATCCCCTTACAGTTACACCTTCGGGTGCTGTGCCT
>ONDB01000170.1 GCA_900316485.1 uncultured Eubacteriales bacterium | reverse complement strand
TAAAGGACATTGGCTGCGAGCTGTTGAGTGTATATCCTGTCTGATTGTCATTATCGCCCCAGGAATAAATCCATTCATCATCCAGACGAACCTTGAACTCATATTCACCCTCATCGTCAACCTCAAATTCACCTGTGTATATTCCGTCACCATCAGGGTCATACATCCTGATATCAGGCTCAGCACCCCATTGGGTAAAGCTGCCTGTTATACCGACACTGTGGTTGGAAATAATAAGCTCTTCCGGTTCCGGCTCTGGTTCCGGCTCAGGGGTGATATCAGGCAATCCTTCAGTACTTACAGTCCATAGATTATAGTCATCACCTGTCGTATCGAAAAGCACTGTAAAGGTTGTTCTCTCGTTTACCTCTGTCACCAAATTGTGCTGACTGTTATATGTGCGGTCGTAATTCTCCTCATACGCTGCCCATGAATCATCCCAGGCAGAATCTGCACGAACCCTGAATTCATATTTGCCCGGATCAATAGTTACCTCAGCAGTATATACGCCGTCACCATCCGGATCGGTCATTTGAATATCATCATCTCCTCCCCAGGTGGTAAATGACCCTACTATTCCGAAGGAATGATTGTTAAGGTATGTTTCCCTATCAGATAATTCCTCCTCTGTTGCTGAAACCGTTATTGCAGCTGTTGACGAAACAAGAGCTGCACAGAGTGAAACTGCTATTATCTTTTTAATATTCACTTTCTGACTGCCTCCTTAAATTTTTATTTATCCGGCGGTAGTATAAATACGCACCATTTGCGGTTTATTCCGCCGGTTTTAATCATCTAACCCGGCAAAGCCGCAAAATCCTTCCGCAATTATACAACCGGATATTAAAGAACTTAGCAACAAAAAAATTATATCTCAATTTTTTATTTTAGTCAAGCTTAAACACAACTTATTATGCACTTTGTTGGTGTAATTTGTTGTTTTTAACAACAAAAACACCACAATTTATCTTTCCGAGGAACTATTTTGCTGTTTCCAGGCTGTATCAGTCATCTTCAGCATCAAGAGCCTCTACTGCTTCTCTGAGAAATGCGGCAGCCCCGGGAGCTATTGCATCATAATAGGCCTTGAATCTTTCATCCTCTGTATACATACTTACAAGGGCAACATGAGCCTCGTGGGAATACATACCGTCCTGCCAGAAGGTGCTTGCCCATTTGCCGTGAAGAGCTGCCATTTCCTGTGCGTCCCTGCTTTTCGGATCACCGGAAGGAGTAAGGCGTCTGAGCATATCTTCCACTGTGATCCTCATTTCCTCGGAATCCTTCCACTGCTGCTCAGTAAGTCCGCTGATGATATTATTTGTAGCCTCATAGACCTCCTCGCCGTATTCCGCCTTGATCTCCTTTCCGTAGTTCTGATCATTTGTTTCAATAATCTTCTTTTTCATTTGTTCAAAATCTGACATAGTAATTCTCCTTTTTATTTTGTTTACTGATATTTCTTTTTATTATCATCTTTGACAGTATTTTAATAACATTCTTCAACAATGACTATATAATTAAAGTTTCGCTCAGCTCACAGAGGCTGGCGAAACTTTTATTGTTTTTGCAGGCAGCCGTTTTTTACTGCAGCTGACCGGAACCTGTTTTTGAAAAAAGCCGCTTTGTTTCAAAGTTCAGTCCCCTGTGCTCTTTCTTTTCAAGCATAGGGTCGTCACGAAGTATTTCTACTGCAGCGCTTTGTGTCTGGTCAAGTATTTCCATGCTGGACATACTTGCCACTTTAAGCTCAGGCAGTCCATGCTGACGGGAACCAAAAAAATCTCCCGGACCCCTTAGTCTGAGATCCTCATCTGCAATCCGGAAGCCGTCGTTTGTTTTGCACATCACAGTAAGTCTTTGCCTTGTTGTATCTCCCTGATGATCTGAAACTAGAATACAATAGGACTTTTCCTTTCCCCTGCCTACCCTGCCTCTTAGCTGATGAAGCTGGGAAAGACCGAAACGCTCTGCATTCTCTATCATCATTATGGTAGCATTGGGAACATCCACTCCCACCTCAATAACCGTTGTGGAGACAAGAACATCAATCTTTCCGGATGAGAAGTCTGCCATTACAGCCTCCTTATCCTTAGGCTTCATCTTTCCGTGAAGCAAACCTGTACGGCAGTCTGCCAGCGGAGTTGACCGCAGCTTTTCGATATATTCCTCTGCCGATTCAAGCTCCATTTCACTCTGACCCACAAGGGGACAGACTATATAGCACTGCCTGCCCTCATTAATATGCTTTTTCAGAAAGCCAAAGGCACGGAACCGCTTTGCGCTGTCGATAAGGAAGGTATCCACCTTCTGCCGTCCCGGGGGCAGCTCATCCAGCACCGAAAGTTCAAGATCCCCGAATATCATAAGAGCAAGGGTTCTGGGAATAGGTGTTGCGGACATTACCAATATGTGGGGACTTTTCCCCTTGGAAATAAGCGCCGAGCGCTGGGATACTCCGAAGCGGTGCTGCTCATCCGTAATCACCAGTCCAAGATTTGAAAAGCTTACATTTTCTGATATCAGAGCATGAGTACCTATTACCACATCGGTTTCTCCGTTTTCCAGAGCCGCGCAGATACGCTTTTTTTCCTTCTGCTTTACCGATCCGGTAAGAAGCTCCACTTTTATTCCGCAGGACAGAAGCAGCTGACTGAGTGAATTATAATGCTGGGCTGCCAGTATTTCCGTAGGAGCCATAAAAGCACACTGCATATTGTTTTTCACAGCACTGTAGCATACTGCTGCTGCCACAGCTGTTTTTCCTGATCCCACATCTCCCTGTACAAGTCTGTTCATCGGACTTCCGCCGCTGCTCATATCAGCTATACATTCGCTTACAGCACGCTTCTGTGCGCCGGTTGGCTCAAACGGAAGCATTGAAAAAAACTCCTGACTGTAATCCTGTACGATCCTGTTTGCAGCCGTTCCGCTGTCTCTTCTGCCGCTTTTTAATCTTGCCATACCAAGCTGCAGGATAAGAAGTTCTTCAAAAGCAAGTCTTTTCCTGGCAGTTTCCACATCATCAAATGTATCCGGAAAATGTATTTTCCTTATTGCAAAATCCAGAGAACAAAGCCCGTATTTTTCCCGCAGTTCCTCTGGCAGCGGGTCATTCATTTTTTCCGGAAGAAGCTTCATAGCCTGCTTTGCTGCATCCTCAATATGACGGCTGGGCAGTCCGGCAGTCTGGGGATAGACAGGATGTATACCTGCTTTCTGCAGGGCTGAAACAGTCGGTGCAGTCATTTCATAATAATAACCGGCTTTTTTTACCGTTCCGTAAAACAGAAGATCTACTCCGCTGCTGAGAAGATCATACAGATAGGGCTGGTTAAAGAACGTCACTGTCATTCTGTCATTTCCGTCACAGACCACAGCCTTAAGAATGGTCATGCCTCCCCTTATCCTTGAGGGAGGGGAAACACGCTCAACATATCCGCCAATGCAGCATACCATACCCTCCGGTGCATCCTCAATGCGGCAGGGCTTGCTCCAATCCTCATAGGTACGGGGATAAAAGCGCACCAGATCGCCAACGCTGTATATTCCCAGCTTTGCAAAAAGCTCTGCTCTTTTGGCTCCGATTTTTTTCAGCTCCGTTACAGGCATATTGAAAAGTGACGCCAATCTATGCACCTCCCTGCTTGCATGGACATTATTTCATTCAGTATAGGTTATCAGTTTCTTATTGCTTTTTTGAAGCAATCCATTATATAGTAAACCTCTTCATTCGTAAGTTTTGAATAAAGCGGCAGAGTTATCTCGTTTTCGTACATCTTATACGCATTCGGAAAATCAGCAATATCAAAGCCCAGGTTCTTATATGCACTCAGCATGGGAAGCGGCTTATAATGCACATTCGTTGCCACACCCATATTAGCCATCTTTTCTATGACCTTGTTGCGCTGCTCCTCATTTCTTCCGATAAGCTTTGCCAGATACAGATGACCGCTGGATGTGAACTTTTCTTTATCTGAATAATGCTGCATCATTGACACACCGCTGCCCTGCAGTTCTCTGTCATAGAATTCAATTATTCTCCTGCGCCTTTTAAGCAGCATCGGATATCTTTTCAGCTGTGCAATACCGATTGCAGCGGTAACATCTGTCATATTGCATTTAT
The DNA here is from genome assembly GCA_900316485.1 of uncultured Eubacteriales bacterium. Taxonomy (GTDB): domain Bacteria; phylum Bacillota; class Clostridia; order Oscillospirales; family Acutalibacteraceae; genus UBA1213. Next base: position 3,704 of record ONDB01000170.1, on the reverse strand, counting down.
AATAAGGAGCAACTATATCATATTCCCATGAGCCTATCTTTGTTTTTGATAATGCATCCTTGCTCTGACCATGGAGCGAAAGCAGCTGATATTCTCTGTAAAGCTCATCACTGTCGATATAACTATTGCGTTTCCAGGTTACTGCGCCCCCCTCCGCTGTTGTAAGATTCTTCACCGCATGGAAGGAAAAGGCAGTAAAATCTGCAAGGGCACCTGTCATAAGCTGATATCTTCTTGCCCCAAGAGAATGTGCTCCGTCTGCAAGCACTATGACCCTGCCAAATGCCTCCTGATATTTCCCCCGGGGAATAAACAAATTCTTTTTTGCCCTGACAGCGTCATATATTCTGTCATAGTCGCAGGGAACGCCACCTACATCCACCGGAATAATAACCTTTGTTCGCTGATTTATAAGATCAGGCAGCTTGTCATAATCCATCTGCACTGAATTAGGAGCACAGTCAATCATAACAGGCTTTGCGCCGACATGACAGATAACGCTTGCCGATGCTGTATATGTATATGCCGGCACGATAACCTCATCACCCCTGCCTACTCCCAGCACTCTGAGAGTAAGCTCAAGAGCCGCTGTGCATGATGAAAGACAAACAGTTCTATTGCTCATGCAGTACTCGGTGATTTGATTTTCAAATTTTTTTGTTCTGGGGCCGGTGGTTATCCAGCCGCTTCTGAGGGCTGCTGCCACCTCGTTTATTTCTTCCTCCGTAATATCAGGCGGTGAAAAAGGTATCTTCATTTCATATCCTCCTCATAAATCAGCTAAATAATTCATTAAAAACTTCTTTGCAAGGCTGCCGGGACGTATTTTCTCCGCTGCCTCGCTGCGGCTGAACCATGCCGCCTTATCAACCTCTGCGCTGTCAACTCCGCTGAGATCGTCATCTGCAGCTGTGCAGACAAAATTAATCATCAGCGTATTGGTTTTTGGGAAATACTCGCTTTTATTGTAGGATAGCTCCGTAATATCCAGCCCGGTTTCTTCCTTAACCTCACGTATAACCGCCTGTTCTGCGCTTTCTCCCTTTGAAATATAACCGGCAACCAGTATATTATCCTTGCTTCCATACTGCTGTATCAGAAGTATTCTTTCCTTATCCGGACTTTGTACTATCATGCTTACTGCACAGGAATAAACAGGAAACTGGAATTTTCCGCAAACTGTGCATCTGGGCACTGTCCCCTCACGCTCACTGTGGTAAACCTCTTTCAGAAGTCCTCCGCAGTCCATACAATAATTCATCATAAGCGCCTCCTGACATTACCCGTTGCGCTGACTGTAACAGCAGGCTTTTCTTCCGGAATTTCTTCTGTTTCTTCTTGAATAATCCGCTCAGGCACGCTCTGTTTCTGCCGTCTGCCCAAAAAGCGTCCAAGCACATTTTGTATAACGCCGGAAGGCTTTTCTTCTTCCTCACTATCACCATCGTTTACGCTGCCTAACATAAAATGCACACCCGGACCTTCAGCTTCTTCATCAGACTCCGGTATTTCTTCAGGATCAAATCTGATCTCCGGTTCTTCCTCCTGCTCCGGAGACAGGGACAAACCGGGAATAACAATATCGAATGAACTGTCCTGATCTTCGTCCCACTCTTCCTGCTCTGAATCCGGCTGGTGATTTATCGGATAAATCACCTCTGATTCATCTGTATCGGTGATTTGTTCTTCTTCCGCCTCCGGCTGGAGCTGGTCAGATATTTCATCTGCCGGCGGCTCCGGCTCTGCAGAAAGCATTATGTCTGTTTCATTTGTTTCAATGTCCCGCTGTTCAGTTATCCCATTAAGGTCTGACCCGGAAGCAAACCGTGGTTCTGTCTGTATTCCGGCAGAATCTGCAGCACAGACTCTGGCAGGCTCCTCTGTCCTGGCGAGTATTCTTACGGACTGCAGAAACTCAACTGAAACATCAAACACTTTAATGAGAAAACCCTTTTCCCACAGTATCTTATAAGCTTCATTCAAAAAGATAAAAACAGCCGCACCAGCTGCAACCTCAAAGGGATACGGAGCCACAGCAGCCTGGGGCAATATGAAAGGCAGCACTGCAAGAGCAGCCGCCGGAGGAAACGGTTTCATGAAAATCAAAAGCAAAGCCATCGAAAACGATACCGCTGCAAGCACACCAACCGTAAGGGGCAGATGATAAAGCTCTACAGTAATCAATCTGAAAGCAGCGCCGGTAAAGGCACACAGTATGGTACACAGAAAAAAACGCAGAGGGCTGCGGTGTACAGAGCTGTCAAGGAACGAGGATTCCGCAAAAACAACAGCAAGGGGCGGAGCTATAATGAAGGTCAGCCCTGTGCTTACGGAAATAAGCGTTATTACAGAAAACACAGCAGCAAGCCATATATTTCTGATAATATTCGCCTCCGGTTCCGGCATTTTTTTACTGAAGCTGATCTTATCAACAAGCCCAAATTTTCCGAGAATCATACGTATTCCGATTATTGAAGCAGTAAGCACCAGCACGGAGATCGGGTATATTATTGAACTGACCGAAGTAAGCACCGGCAGAACCGCAGCAGATATCACCGGAAGCATAGTAGTATGTGAGCGTGACAAAACAATCAGGCACAGCACAAATGCCAGTATGACCTTTACTGCCATAGGCAAAGGAATATATACAGATATGCACAGCCCTGCGGCAGCGGCAATACTCATCAGCACAAACATTCTTATTGGTGTGACGTTCCATGCAAGTTTATCGCAAATAAACGAACCCACAGCAAGAGCTGCAACTTCCGGGAATATCATTTCCGGCTCATTCAGAAGCTCGGCAGCCAGTACCATAAGAACAGTAACCGTAACTGAAACTGCTGTTTTTATTATAAGCCTTGCTCTGTTATCCAATACATCACACCTTCCTTGTATATCAAAAAAGCGGTACAGCTCAGGTAAACTCTGATCTATCCACAAACCGGCGGTGAGGCATCGGTCAAAATCCGGTGTCACTTTTTTCCAACTGGAAATATTGATTGTCGATTATTCAGTGTTTCCTTATTGTACCGCTGATCTTTAAAATTTGAGTGGGACGATAAGCCGGGTTCTGTCGTGAACAGCCATCTATCTTGGCAGACCGTTACCGATACTGCTCAATGCCACCTGCTGAAGCCATCGGGCCGATGAATACACTTCTCTGCGGTGTTGCTCCGGATAGGGTTTACATGGCCGCACCGTCTCCGGTGCGCCGGTGAGCTCTTACCTCGCCTTTCCATCCTTACCTGAAAAATTCAGGCGGTATATCTCTGTTGCACTTTCCCTGGGGTCACCCCCGGCGGCCGTTAGCCGTTATCCTGCCCTATGGAGCCCGGACTTTCCTCGGGTGCGGCCTCTCGGCACTGCATCCGCAGCTGTTTATCCCACTCTTTTTCAACACTATTATAGTACATTTACACCATTCTGTCAACCACCAGCCAGCGTGACGCTGAACCCGTAACGCACCGGCGAGCCGCCGGAGCCATAACGCGGGGTTCGCTACACTACGTTTCGCTCTGTTTGGTCAAGGGTTGCTTTCATGCCCGCGTGGGGTACTTAATGTATCTGAATCAAAGCAAAAAACTTTAGTGACAGAAGAAACCAGGTGCAAAAGTTTCGCCAGCCGGCGAGCCGCCGGAGCCATAACGCGGGGTTCGCTACACTACGTTTCGCTCTGTTTGGTCAAGGGTTGCTTTCATGCCCGC
>ONDB01000142.1 GCA_900316485.1 uncultured Eubacteriales bacterium | reverse complement strand
TCGGTCAGCTTATAGCTTTTGTAAAGCTCGTTTCTGTATTTGAGTCCGATTTTGGACATAGTCTGGATGTTGATGATATCATCCTTTGTTACATCGTCACCGTAAACTTCTTTGATATACTCATCAACAGATTTGCTGTTCTGTGCTGCAGCAGACTCAAATTCCTTGAAGCCGTCCTCTATTTCCTTCTTTTCATCTGCTGTAAGCTGCATACCGTGTGCAAGTCCGCCCTCAGCAAAGCAAACTATATATGTGATATAATCCTCTGTTGATGTAATGAAATAATCATGCCATGAAATTTTATTATCCTGGTCGTAATACTGTTCATTAAGAGGCTTTGAGCTGTCAATAAGCTGTGTGCCGTAATTGCTGACAAAGGATTTGTAATTATAGTTGTAAAGATACTGGAATACGCTGAACGGTATTGAATAATGCTCAGAAGTAGCAACTATTGTGCTGTTTGAATTACTGTCCGAGGTATCTCCCGAAACAGCAGATTCACCTGAGGAATCCTTTTTTTCATTATTATTGTTGGAATTACATCCTGACATAGGCACTGCAATAAGAATTGTACCTGCAGCCAGAGCTGCCATGATACGTTTAACAAGAGACTTGTTTTCTTTCATCTTGTCCTCTCCTCTCTTTATTCATCCGCCTGCCCTGAAAAAGCTGTCATAATCACAGTTTTTTCATAAACGGACACAAATTAATCTGTCTGATATAAAAACACCATTCTAATAATACCAAAATTCCGGACGATTTTCAACTGTTATTTTTCAAATCAGCCGGTTTTTCCTTGACTTTTTTGTTATTTGTAATAAAATAATCATTAAGGAAAGTGTGCAGAAGCAGACCACCTACAATTTATTGCAGTAACGGAGAACAATAATGGACAAGATAATAAGCTTCAGAAGATATATCTGCGGATATGAGGATTTCGATTTCAGTGAGCTTTACAGAGGCTGTACAATAAAAAACAAAAAGCTGCCGGTCAATGTTTTTGTAACTGAGCACAAAAAACACGGACTGATGCTGATAAACACCGGCTGCAGCAAGCTGCTGAAAATCAATGCAACCGCCTTTTCCAGGCTGCTTACAAAGCACAGGCTCCGCTTCAGGGATGAGGATTCCGTAAAAAACCGTCTTGAAGAGGATGGGCTTGACCCCATAGCAGTAAAGAAGGTGCTTCTCACCCACTGCAGCCCGGAATGCTGCGGCGGACTTAACCTTCTGCCGAAATATGAGCTGATATCAATAGCAAAGGTGCTGACTATTCTATGGCTTGCCGATACATCCGACGGACTTATGAAAAGCACCCTGCCCACCGAGGATACCCCCACCAGGGCTGCAGGCATTTTCAAGGGAAAAAGCTTTATTTCCGACTATTTCAGGTGGGTATTTGATATTTTCGGCGATGGCACGATACTTGCAGTTGATATTACAGGTCACGACAAAGCAATGGCAGGTTTTTTCCTGACAGAAAAAAATATTTTTATTGCGGCGGATGCTTCCATAGATGAAACCGCATTAACGGAAGGACTTATCCCCACCGACAAGCTGCTAAAGCAGCAGGCATATCCGGATGATTATCTGTCGGTGCTTGCAACATTGAGACGACTGAAAAAAGAACATCCTGAAATACGCATTTTATTTTCTCATTCCGAAAATGTCCCCACAATCTGATCCGGCGAAAAACAGAAAAAGGGACTGTCACATTAAAATAACGCATTATACCTCATAATAGCAAAAAAAGCCGATGAATATTTCGATTCATCGTCTTTTTTGTTATTATCAGTTCTGATGCTTTCAATGTATCAGAGCCTTCATCATTATTCAATTCTTTTTGTTTATTTAAGAATTCTGAACCTTCCGATAAAGGGAATATCCTTTACCTTGCCGTTGTCAATATTCTTGAAGGCTGTTACTATCATGAATATCGGTACAGAATAGATAACCGCCGTTATAATCAGGTCAAGGATAAGACCTACAACTATCTGAGCTCCAAGAGTAAGGCCAACTCCGATAATTCCAGTAAAAATAAGCTCCGGAATCAGAAGAATAAGCTCTACTATGAAAATAAGCAGACCCTGATTTGCATAGAATCTGGCAGAACCGCAGTCCTTCGCAGCTACGAAGGGAACCCAGAAGGTTATTCCCAGTACCGCCAGCTTGCAGTACTGCTTGTTTTCAGCAAGCTTGTTGGGGTCATATTCAACGGTGTAGTCCTTTGTATCCTGGAATTTTGCCAGCCAGCCCTTAACGCTCTTAGGCTGCTCCTCCGGCTGTTCCTCAGGCTTTGGATCAGATTCTGATTTCTCAAATTTAAAATTCTTTGCCGCTTCGTGGGGATCTACCTTTTTCTTTTCCTCGGCAGCATATGCATACGGATCTATGTCACTTACGCTGCTTTCATCTGTGGGTATCTGATCATACGAAGTGTGCTCGGAATGATAATAATTCTGTGCCGGCTTCTCATCTTCAACAGGCTGTGGCTCTTCATACTGCTGTTCACTGTACTGGGGCTGCTCATACTGCTGCTCATAACCGGTGTTATCATACTGGGGCTGATCGTCATACTGCTGACCATAGCCGGAGCTATCGTACTGGGGCTGATCGTCATACTGCTGACCATAGCCGGAG
>ONDB01000140.1 GCA_900316485.1 uncultured Eubacteriales bacterium | reverse complement strand
AGTATAATATATAATAATAATATTTTCAAGCATTGAAATGTTTTTTTTATTCCATACAGCGATCTGTACTGGCAGATTGTTTCTCATAAATGTAAAAAATCCGCCCGGATAAAAAGACCGGGCGGAAAGATATTAACCTACATATGAACGATAGTCCAGCATCGGGAAGGGACTTGTGCCTGTTGTGAAGGCGTAAGCAATGTAATAATGATCCGGAGCGGAATCATGGTGGCTGAATCTGAGATCAGCAGGGAAATTTTCGCCCAGCTCCTTCTTTGCATTTGCAAGGCTTACAACCTGAACAGTAAGACCTTCAGGTGAATTGTTTGCATAATAAGATTTAAGAGAACCGTAGTCTGCATTGCTCTGGAGAAGGACTGCGCCGTAGAACTCAAGCGGACCATTGGGATCAGAAAGCTTGCCTGTCCTTGACACTGAGGAATCAACTGTTGTGTTTTCAGGAACCGGAATAGCCTTTATTTTACCTTCGATATCGGATGAGGTGATGTTGTCCACAACAACGCCTGCAATAACTGCGCCTATAAGGGCCAGAATAATGATTGCAATAAATATTTTCAGAACTTTCATAGCATTTTCTCCTTTATAATATATATTCCCCTTCGATAAAGCCGGATTTCAGCTTCTTATCATTATACATCAAATTCATCCCGATTTCAACACAAAACGCAAGAAATACTTTATCAAAAAATGCAAATTGTCATAAAGAAAAAAGAACCGGAATCCGTACCTTTAAAAAATTTGGGCTATTTTTAGAAACATATTTATAAACCGGAAATAATAAGTTCACATTTATAGAATAGACTATACTTATCAAAACAAAGCAAAGACCCATAATAATCATACTATTCTGATAAAATAATGCAGCCCGGAGCTGCTGCAGTGCAGTCAGATTATGAAACGGAGGTATAATTATGAAAAACATGAGGAAAACAACAGCTATCGTAATAGCAGCTTTAATGATATGTTCATTTGCAGCCTGCTCTGGTCAGGGAAAGGATACAGCATCATCTGACAGTAATACTTCTGCAGTTTCGGCTTCGGATACCGCATCATCCGGAACCGGCGATACATCCGCTCAGGAAAGCGGCGCTTCTGGGGAAGCATCACAGACAGCTTCTTCAGTAGAAAGCATATCGACTGAATTCAACGGAAACAGCAGCGGAAAGATAGATACTACCGACCTGTTTACAAAGCGTGACCTGCTGCAGACGCCTGACCTCAGCGGAGCCAGGACCATAACCGCATCGGATAAAAAAACAGAAACAATAAGCGAGGAAGGCACCTATATCATAACAGGCACAGCTTCGGATTTCACCGTAAAGGTAGAAGCAGACAGCAAATCAAAGGTTCAGCTTGTGCTTGATAATCTGAATGTTACCAATGAAAGCGCACCGGTCATATATGTGGTATCGGCTGACAAATGCTTTGTAACCACCAACGGAAACGAAAGCAGCCTTACGGTCAGCGGTTCATTTGATTCAGACGGAGATACAAAGACTGACGCTGTAATATTTGCCAAGGACGACCTGGTACTTAACGGTACAGGTACACTTACAATCAGTGCAGCCAACGGCAACGGCATAGCAGCCAAGGACGACCTTAAGGTAACCGGCGGCACATATAAGATTACAAGCTCAGGGGACAGCATTGAAGTGAAGGATTCTGTTTCAATCTGCGGCGGCACTATTGAGATTGAATCATCCAAGGACGGCATCCAGTGCAAAAACAAGGATGATGAAACAAAAGGGGCAGTATATATAGCAGCAGCCACAATCAGAATCAATGCAGCCAATGATGCTGTACAGGCAGCAACAGTATGCCAGATTGACAGCGGAACACTGGAGCTGAGCGGAAACGAGGGCATAGAATCCACCTATGTACAGATAAACGGCGGTGAAATAGTGATAACAGCTACAGACGACGGCATCAATGCAGGTCAGAAAACAAATTATTCAACACCGACTATAGAGATAAATGACGGCAGCATCAAGATAACAGTAGGTCAGGGTGACACAGACGCCATAGATTCAAACGGTGATATAATCGTCAACGGCGGTACAATAGACATCACCTCAACGGTATCCTCCTTCGATTATGACGGAACAGCACAGTACAACGGCGGTACAATAATCATAAACGGCGAGCAGGTAGATTCTATTCCTCAGTCTACAATGGGCGGCGGAATGGGAGGCATGCCGGGAATGCAGTAAATAGTCCTGCTGCCGCAGGGCAGCAGAGCAAAAAGCGGAACGACTGACTTTCTGACAAATAATAAAAGCCGATGAATTTTTGAGTTCATCGGCTTTTTTGCGTTGTTTTCAGTTATGGCGCATTGTTATTAATGCGGCAGACAATCTGATATCCGCTTTAATTATTTCTTCGATTTCTTGTGTGAGCCTTTGCGGGATTTTTTTGTGCCGGATTTTGCTCCGATTTTTGCAGAGGAAGCCGCAGCACCTGCCGCAGCCATGGCCGGAGCCTTGTCCCATTCTACCTCGTCCTCAACAAAATGCTCTTTTTTCTTCTTGTGATTTATTACTATTCTTGCAATAAATCCGCTGATGAATACAAGACCGGATACAGCCCAGCCGGCAGCAATCTGCGCCCAGATGGGATATCCGCCGTAGGAGCCGCCTTTGTTGCCGAACAGGTCTATCATATTCCATACAAACAAAGCAACAAGCAGAACAGGCGCTACTACCTTTATTGAGGAAGCAAACCACCAGTAGGGAGCCTTGAACTTTCTGGCATTCCTGTTGACTTCATGATGTACCTTTTTCAGGTCGAAGCACCAGCCTATTGCAATACATTCAAGCACGCCGATGATGATAAGGTTTATCTGGTTTGTCCAGTTGTCAACAATATCAAGCCATGCAAGACCTGCCTGGGTGGTAAAGATAATTGAGATAACGCCGCATATTGCACACACTGAGATAGTGACCTTTTTCGGACTGATGTGGAATTTATCAGCCACAGCAGCGGAAACGCCTTCTACTATGGAGAATGCGGAATCTATGGCAAGAGTAATGAGCATAAGGTAGAAAATCGCTCCGAACAGAGCATTCAGCCAGCCCATATTCGTAAGGTTTACTATTGCCTGAGGATATACGATAAACGCAGTAGCAACACCGCTGTCTGTAATCTTGTCCAGCATTCCTGTGCCGCCCATTGTGGAGAACATTACGATACCTGAAAGAACGCTTATAGCCATATCCGAGAATGCGATGATAACAGCATCAGCAGCTACATCTGCATCATTTCCCAGGTACGAACCGTAGGCAAACATAATAGCCATCATAATGGACAGGCTGTAGAATACCTGACCGATAGCATCTACCCACAGAGAAGGGTCAGAAAGAGCTGAAAAATTGGGGATAAAAAGCTTTGCAAGACCGTTTCCGGCGCCTTCCATAGTACAGCCCTTTACTGCCATGATAAGCAGAAGTATTACCGGGGCAAATACCGTGAATTTAACCACCTTGCCCACAGAGCTTGCGCCGTTTCTGATACAGAAGAAAATAAGACCCCATGCAACCAGAGTACAAAGAAGTACTTCTCCGGGGATTGATGAGCCTTCAATTGCACCTGTAGTCTGTGTCAGATTGAAGAAAAGAGCAGAGGCTTCTTCACTTTTGTTTGTCATTCCGGCAAACTGCCATGAATTTACGAACATCATAATGACCCATGCGAAAACCACTGCATAATAACAGACAATGACAAAAGCGTTTGACGTTGCTGCCCAGCCTATGGGTTCAAATTTCCTGCCGATGCCTCTCATTGATTCGATTGCACCCTTGCGCAGCTTTCTGGCAACTGATATTTCCATCATAAGCAGGGGAATACCCATTGCCACCATTGCCACAAGGTACACCAGCAGGAAGGTTCCGCCGCCGTGTTTTGCAGCAAGTCCCGGGAATCTCCACGCATTACCCAGACCTACTGCAGAACCTACGGCAGCAAGTATGAACGTAAAACGTGAGCTCCATTGACTACGTTTTTCCATTTTATTATTCACCTCAGAATTTCCTGGCAGAATGATACTGCCATATACTTATTGACATTATTAATTATATAGATTAAACTATTATTTGCAAGCATAAAGGATGTTTTTCTACATTTTAACAGATAATTCACTTGCTTTTTTGTGTATTTTACCAGAACAAAAAATACAGGAAATACCGAAAAGCATTTCCTGCAGTTTTTTATCAGCTTTCTCTCAGCGCCTGCTGAAGCCACACATAACCAGTATCTATTGCATCAAAAAGGCTGGGCAGCTCGCTGGACTTCTCTATTGCCTTGCGGGGGTCAACATTGGTATCTGTATTGACAAGCTGCACAAATGTCTTATCCGCCATAGAAAGCTCCTTTACGGGCTTGCCGTCATCAGTCTGTGCATTCACGGGAGTGAATGTCTTTTTCGACTTGACCTGTATCCTTACTACATAATTATCCCTCATATCTCCGAAATACAAAAGATCGCCGCATCTTACGAGGGGCTTCCCCTTATAAGTGAAGAATTTGCTTTTCTCTGCCATTGGTATTACCTCCTGTATCCATTAATTAAGTAAACAAAAATCATCAAAACCGGCATAAATACATTAAAGCGGCGGAAAGGCTCCGCCGCTCTGGTCACTTACACATCAAGATAATTCTTGAGAAGTATCTCAAGAAGGTCATCCCTGTCTATCTTGCCGATAAGGCTGCGGGCATTATTATGCGTAGTGATATAGGTCGGATCCTCAGACAGAATATATCCCACAAGCTGATTGATGGGATTATAGCCCTTGAATTCAAGTGCCTTATATACTGTAGTAAGAATTGCCTTGACCGATTCGTCACGGTTATCCGAGATCGAAAAAACGATAGTCTTATCTGTTACGTCTTTACGCATCTATATCACCTCCAGAAGTTCATAGTTTATTTTAACACATATTTATCATAATTACAATAGCTTTTTATAAAAAATATTTATAAATCACCCATAAGACCCTCTTCGGCAATAATAACGGACTGCTTTATTATGTCGGAAGTTCTATTCAATAATTGCATTGGTCATTTCATACAGACTGATATCATAGGCAGCTCCGGCTATTTTTGTTTAGTGCGAAATCTATTTGCTTCAATCCCTCTTTCCCAGGGCGTCCCCTTGTCTGGTTCATGAAGAAATAGTCTTGCTGCCCCAGGGCAGCATAGCAGAAAGCGAAACGACTGACTCCCTGACAAATACAAAAAGTCGATGAACCAAAATATTCATCGACTTTTTTATGTTATTATAAGGTATAATGCAGTCTTTTAATGCCACAGCCCCTTTATTATATGTGACATCGGGTCCGCTCTGACAAAAAATTACTGGGCTTTGATAGTAACTCCTTTTTCTGCAAGGTTGGCTGTGATTTTGTCAACTATTTCCTGAACCTCTGTTGATGAAAGAGTCCTTTCATTTGAACCGAATTCAAAACGTACTGTTATTCTGTGTACTTCGTCTGTATCATAGGTGTCAATTACACTGACATTCCTGAGAAGCTCTGTTCCGTCATTCTTCCAGCTTTCCTTCAGGGCGCTGAACATTGTTCCCTGGGGAATATCAAGGCTCAGGTCATATTCCATTGACGGATACTTTGAAGGCTCGCTGTATTCAATAGCCTTTGCAGGAATTGAGGCCAGCTTGTTTATATCTATCTCGGCAAATACTACACTGCCTTTTTTGTCTATATTCTTTGATACTGTCGGGTGTGTCATTCCGATATAACCGATATCCTGACCCTCAAGGATGACCCTGTTGAAGTTTACCGGGTGGATATAGCTCTTCTGAGGCTCAGCCTTTACGAATTCAAGCTCGCTGTGCTTTACATCAAGAACAATTGCGGCAAGTATATCCCTGAGTCTGAAATAGCTGTCCTTTACCATAAGACCCTTGCTGTAAAGGGTGATTCCCAGCATCTTGTTTTCTATGCAGAGATTGTTTTCGTCAACTCCGTTTACTACTCTGCCTATCTCAAAAATACCGAACTGGTTTGCATAGCCTGTATTTGACCTTACCTGGCAAAGCTGCGTGGGAATCATTGAATTCCTCAGGGTTTCGATGTTGGGGTTGGTAGCGTTGGCAAGTCTGATATTCTCCTCAACAGGAATGCCCAGCGCCTTCTGCTCGTCATTATATACCCATACATAGGAATGTACCTCATGCAGGCTGAAACGTTTTACAAGCAGGTCTTTTATCTTTTCTTCATCTGTCTTTACAACGTCTGCTCTGATAGGATAAAGGGGAGAAAGGGCTGTATTAACTTCAAAGTTGTCATAGCCGTAAATTCTTGTTATTTCCTCTATGATATCCGCCTTCATAGTAACGTCCTTGGTAATTCTCCATGAAGGAACATCAACAGTGAAATTATCCCCGTCCCTTACAGCCTTGAAGCCAAGACCGTTAAGAGTCTTTACAATGGTTTCTCCGTCAATGTCAATACCTGTATATCTGTCAACAAAAGCCTGGTCAAATTCAAGAGTTACCGGGGGGAATTTTTCTACATATTCGTCTGTAAGAGAAGATACAACTCTTACTCCGCCGTCATATTTCTTGAGAAGATAAAGGAAGCGTCCGATAGCCGGAACTGTCATTTCCGGGTCAAGGCTCTTTTCATATCTCATTGAAGCATCTGTTCTGTGAGAAAGTCTTACGGTTGACTTGCGTATGCAGGCAGCGTCAAAGTTGGCAGATTCAAGGGCAAGAGTGGTGGTATCTTCCTTTATTTCGCTGTCAAGGCCGCCCATGATGCCGGCTATTGCCACAGGCGTATCACCGTTGCATATCATAAGTGTATTTTCGTCTATATTTCTTTCTACCTCGTCCAGGGTAGTGAATCTGAAAGGCTCGGCAAAGCGCTTTACCCTTATTTTTTCAACCATTCTTGCATCGAATGCGTGCATGGGCTGACCCATTTCAAGCATAAGGTAGTTTGTAAGGTCTGCAAGGAAATTGATAGCCCTCATTCCGCAGTAATAAAGTCTTATGCGGATATTTACGGGGCTGACGGTACGGCTGATATTCTCCACCTTTATACTGCTGTAGCGTTTGCAAAGATGGTCCTCCACCTTCAGGTCTACCTTGGGAAGCCCGTCATATACAGCCAGGTCGTCAGTATCAAGCTGCCTGAGAGGTCTGCCGGCAAGGGCTGCGAACTCTCTTGCGATACCGTAATGACCCCACAGGTCAGGACGGTTTGTAAGGGACTTATTATCTACCTCAAATACTATATCGTCAATATCATATACTGTTTTGATATCTGTGCCGCAGGGGATATCGTCTGTTATCTCCATAATGCCGGTGTTATCGTCAGAAAGGCCTATTTCTGATTCACCGCAGCACATACCGTTTGAAGTATATCCCGCAAGCTTTCTGGGAGCGATAGTTATTTCGCCTATTCTGGCACCCAGCTTTGCAAAGGCTGTTTTCATGCCGACTCTTACATTCGGTGCGCCGCATACTACATCGGTAAGCTGACCGTCGCCTGCATCCACCTTGAGAAGGTGAAGCTTCTTTGACTCAGGGTGAGGCTCCACAGATATTATTTCAGCCACAACTATTCCGCTGATATCAGAGCCTTTGAAAAATATCTCATTTTCAACCTCTGCTGTGGAAAGTGAAAACTTATGTATAAGGTCTACCTTATCAAGACCCTCAAGATCCACAAAATCGCAGATCCAATTCATTGATAAAAACATATTCCTGCTCCTCCTTATTCGTCATCCGTGAACTGTGACAAAGCCTTCAGGCTGCCGCTGTTGAGATCTCGGATATCCTTGATACCGTATTTCATCATTGCAAGTCTTGTAAGACCAAGACCAAAGGCAAAGCCGGTGTATTCATCCGGATCTATTCCGCCCTCACGGAGTACATTGGGATGGATCATGCCGCAGGGGCAAAGCTCCAGCCATCCGCTGTGCTTACATGAGGGACAGCCCTCTCCGCCGCAGATAAGGCAGCTGATATCAAGCTCAAAGCCCGGCTCCACAAAGGGGAAAAAGCCGGGGCGCAGACGTACCTTGATATCCTTTCTGAATACCTCTGACAGCATTGTTTTCATAAAGTAAATAAGATTGGATATGGATATATTCTTATCCACCATCATGCCTTCCATCTGGAAAAATGTATTTTCGTGGCAGGCATCTGTTGCCTCGTTACGGAAGCAGCGTCCCGGGAAAATAGCCTTGATGGGCACACCGTTTTCCTTCAGTCCGGGACCGTATTTTCTGAGAATAGCGTTCTGGGCTGCAGAGGTCTGGGATTTAAGAAGCTGGCCGTTTTCAAGATAATAGGTATCCTGCATATCTCTTGCCGGGTGATGCTTCGGTATGTTTACAGATTCAAAGCATTCATAATCCGTAACTACCTCAGGATAATCCTCAACGGTAAAGCCCATAGATTTGAAAATAGTTTCGCACTGTCTCTGAACAAGGGTGATGGGGTGATATGAACCCATTTCGTTTGCTGCGGGAGATGAAATATCAAACCTGGGCATTGCAGCGATCTCAAGCTCAATCTGCTTCTTTTTAAGCTCCTGGGTCTTTTCCTCTACCTTTGTCATGGCATATTCCTTGAGCTTGTTGACATCTGCTCCGAATGCCTTTTTCTGATCTGCAGCCAGATCCTTCATTCCCTTGAGAAGAGCGGTGATGCTTCCCTTCTTTCCAAGATAGGAAACTCTCAGCTGATCCAGAGACGACAGATCAGAAGCTGCCGAAAGCTCTCTTTCGATTTCTTCCTTCAGGTGTAAAATTTTGTCATCCACTTTCTGATACCTCCGTTTAAGTGTTTAAAGTTAACAGGCGCATTTCTGCGCTATATGAAATCTGCTTTATAATAAACAGAGCAGCACAACAAAAAAGTCCCTGTACAGCCTGCTGACTGTACAGGGACGAAAACTGCGTTCCGTGGTACCACCCTGTTTTTTGCATTATACTGCAAACTCTCAAAATGACTCTTAACGGCGTCTGCCGTCACAGCCTACTGAAAAAATGTTCAGCCGTGCCGCTCAGAAGGGAACTTCGCCGGACCGTCCTTCGTCCGTATTTCAGCCTTGTACGGACATCTCTGTCAGAAGGGAATTGAACGGTTACTTCCTTCGTCAATGCGTTTATAGTCATTGTAGCACAGCCGCAGTTTTTTTTCAAGACTATCACAAAGATTATTTTGCTTTTACATCTCAGCCACAGTCTGTATTTCTCTTATGCCGTATTTTATCAGAAGCTCTGCCGATGCAGCGTCTATCCTTTCTCCAGGCATTATCACAGGAACTCCCGGGGGACAGGGGCAGGCTGTATCTGCTGCTGTCCTTCCCCGTGCGCTTTCTACAGCCACGGTTTCATGCTCCGACAGCATGGCGCTGCGCAGGCTCATAATCTTTTCCGGAAGCTTCGGGGCAGAGTATTTTTCCTCCTTTGCCTTTCCCGGGGGCATATCATTTATTGCAGCTTCAGCACGGCTGAAATCCCTTTCACTGTTGAAGGGAGTGCATAACAGCACAGCGTTTGCTCCGTCGCAGAATTCGCAGTCAATTCCATGGGATTCAAAATATTCAAGCTGAGCCTTCTCGCCGATTATTCCGCACCGGGCAGTATCAAGGGTCAGCCGCAGCGGGTCGCAGGGACCCGCGGGCTGAGGTATGCCCTTTTTTTCTGCGGCGGCTTTAAGCTCAGCTACACGCCTGCTGCATTGGGCATATGCCTTTTTTCCCCGGCCGTAAAGCATATAATCGGCGCACAGGTCTATTGAGGACATTATTACATATGAAGGGCTTGTGGAAGCAAAAAGGGACATATCAGCCTTAGCATATTTCACAAGTGCCGGATTACCTACATTCAGCACAGCCCCTCCTGTCATTACAGGCATTGTCTTGTGCAGGGAACAGGCAGTCATATCCGCTCCCAGGGTTATGGGATGGATATTCTCATCCATAAATGCCAGATGTGAGCCGTGGGCATTGTCAACAAGAAGTATGGCTCCGTTTTTATGGCATATATCCGCAATCGCCCTTATATCGCAAAGCTCGCCGTAATAGCTGGGTGATGTGATATAGCAGGCTGTAATATCAGGATTCCGGCGGAAAGCCTTTTCCGCTTCTGCCGGGTCAATGCGTCCGGTATAGCTTCCTCCGGACGGGTATATCCATACCGGGTCGATTCCCAGCAGGGCACAGGCATTTACCGCACTGCGGTGTGCATTCCTTGCACAAAGAAGTCTGCCTCCGCTGCGAAGGGCAGCCCGGAGCATTGCCTGTATTGCAAGGCTGCAGCCTCCTGCTGAGATAAATGACCCGGCAGTTCCGTACAGCTGAGAAAGCTTTTCCTCACATTCCTTTATTACACCCCGGGCTTCAAACAGAGCGTCTGTATCCGGAAGCTCGGTGTAGTCAAGCCGCAAAAGCTCCGGGGGCAGAAAATCAGAGCATTTATGCCCCGGGGTATGGAATGAAGACCGGTCAAGCAAGTTGTGTTCAGCAAGACGCTGATAAAGGGGTTTCCTTTTTTCCATGGTTCAGATTCCGCCGCCTTTGCTTTCAAGTATTATGCGCCTCATATCCGACGCAAGGTACAGGGAGCCGAATATCACAAGGGCGCTGTTATCGTCAAGCTCAGATAAAGCCATACTGTATGCCTGCTCACGGTTTGTACATACGGTGATATGGCGGCAGCAGGATTCTATAGTATCCCTCAGGTCAGAGGCTGTCATTTTTCTGGGGTTGTCAGGCTCGGTGGTATATATACTGTCAAAAAGGGGAACAAGGCAGGACAATGCGCTGTAAACGTCCTTATCCCTGAGCATGCCTGTAATGCCTACCAGTCTGTATCCACTGAGATGCTTTTTTACAGCTTCTGCAAGAGCTGCTGTGCCGCCGGGATTATGGGCGCCGTCAAGAAGTATCAGAGGACTTTCTGACATCAGCTCCAGTCTTGCCGGAAAGCTTACTTTGCCAAAGCCTTCCTGTATTGCGCTGTCGGGCAGTCCGATGCCCTGTTTTCTCAGCGCAAAAAGTGCATCCGCAGCCACAGCGGCATTTTTTACCTGATGGTCGCCGATAAGTCTTATTTCAAGGGGCAGACCTCTGTAGACAAACCTGGTTTTGCTGATATTGCTGTTTATTATCTCTGCGCTGCCGCCGTCGGCAATGATAAGGTCATTATCAAAAGCCGCTGCAGATTCCTTTATTACTGCCATTGCTTCGTCCTGCTGGTCTGCATAGACAACGCAGGTGCCGCCCTGTCTTAGTATTCCGCATTTTTCCCGGGCGATTTCCCCATAGGTTCCCCCGAGAATTGCGGTATGGTCAAGGGATATTGAGGTTATCACATCCACGAGAGCCCTGTCTATCATATTGGTAGCATCGAATCTTCCCCCGAGCCCGGTTTCAAGCACAACGAAATCGCAGCCTTCCCTCTGGTACCAGCATACAGCGACGGCAAAAACAAACTCAAATTCAGTTATTATCCTGTCCTGTGCCCGCATATCCTCTGTAATGGGATAGATTTCCTCAACGATATCAGCCAGAGTCTGCTCAGGTATCATTTTGCCGTTTATCATGAAGCGCTCACGGAATTCAAGTACATAAGGCGAAATAAACAGCCCGGTTTTATATCCTGCACAGCTAAGAGCCGAAGCGATAAGTGCGCTTGTGCTGCCCTTTCCGTTAGTTCCTGCTATATGTATGAACCGGAGTTTCCTGTCAGGCGACCCCAGTCTTTCCATCAGTTCAATGATACGTTCAAGTCCCGGTTTTATTCCGAAAGTAAGCATGGAATTGATTTTTTTAACAGCTTCGTTATATGTCATTATTATTCCCCCTTAATTTACTATCCCATTATACAAGAATCCTCAATTCATTTCAAGCCGCCGGTGCTGCAACGCGATGGTGTCGCTACACTGCGTTACGCTTTTGATGCGCCTTCTTAAGTCATTTTTTTCAAAGCTGCTGCTGTATAATAGAGAAAAGCAGACTCCGAAGCTTTTCGGAGATTCAGTAAACATAATAAGTAAGGAGATATTGTTATGACTCTTACCTCTACTAAATCATGGAAGCATTATATGCTTTTGTGCAGGACTCTCGAAAGAAATGATATTTCCTTCCGGCGCAGCGACAGAGGATTGAATGTCCGGTGCAGCATTTCAGGACAGGGAAGGGAGCTTGTCTTTCTTTTTGTCATTGACCCGGAAAAAATGCTTGTCAGCCTTTACTCTCCGGTGCTTGATATAGACAGGGGAAAAAAGCCCGGTGATATTGCGCTGCAGATATGTATGATAAACAATTCTCTGAGCAACGGAAGCTTTTGTATCGACAGGGACTGCAGCAGCATTTATTTTAAAATGACCACCAGCTTTTATGAAACTAACCTGAGCGGTGAGATATTTGAATATATGCTTTCCCAGGCTGCCGATACCGTCGAGGAATATCACCAGGCTATCAGCAAAGCAGCGGAAAGATAAAAAAATTTCAGTCATTTTATTACACACTGCCGAATATGATTAATCAGCATAGTCCTTTTCTGCCCGGCGCAGAAAGGGCAGAAAAAACCATAATACGGCGGTGATATGTTTGTATGTGATTTTCGGTAAAAAAACAATAGCAGCACTGTTGAGTGCTGCGGTGCTGCTGACGGCAGTTGTTGTCTCCGGTGCAGGAATAAGGGATAGTCTGTCTGTGTCAACTGCTGCTGATGCCAACTGGGGACTTTCCTATCCCAGGGAAGGAGAAACACCCACAGGCAATGCAGGCGCACAGGAGCTGAAGAAGTATAATGCTGTTTTCACCGGCGATACATCAAAAAAGCGGATTTACCTTACCTTTGATGCAGGCTATGAAAACGGCTGTACGGCAGATATACTAGATGTGCTGAAAAAGCACAATGCTCCCGGAGCCTTCTTTTTGGTGGGAAATTTTATTGAAACCTCACCCGAACTTGTAAAACGCATGGTCAGCGAAGGACATATCGTAGGCAATCATACGATGACACACCCGGATATGTCACAGATTGCAGATGAAAAGGGTTTCCGCAGTGAAATTGAAGGACTTGAGGAGCTTTTTGAAAAGACAACGGGAACCAGCATGAAAAAATTCTACCGTCCGCCCCGGGGCAAATACAGCGAGGATAACCTTGCAATGGCAAAAAAGCTGGGCTACAAGACGGTATTCTGGAGCCTTGCCTATGTTGACTGGTACAACGACGACCAGCCTACAAAGGAGGAGGCATTTGAAAAGCTTATCCCCCGTATACACAACGGTGCAATAGTGCTGTTGCACAGCACCTCTGAAACCAACAGGAATATACTTGACGAGCTTCTGACAAAATGGGAAAGCATGGGTTATAGCTTCGGGTCAATTGAAGAGCTGTGATAATTGATTCCCTGTATAATGTCCCTGACTTTCAGCTCATGATTGATAAGATTCAGCACCCTTCGTTTATTGCAGCTCCACAAGGGCGCTTCAAGTATAGCCCTATCGCCGTCACCGGTAAGCCGGTGAATGACCATTCCGGGCGGAAGAATGGCTATTATATCGCATACAAGACTGATATATTCCTCTTCGCTCAGCGCTGATACACTGCCCTGCAGGTACATTGAATACAGCTGTGTGCCCCTGAGAATATGCAGCAGCTGCAGCTTAATTCCGTCAGAACCGGATTCAGCTATATACCGGGCAGTGTTAAGCATATCCTGACGTTTTTCACCGGGCAGACCAATTATCATATGCGTAATGACCTCTGCACCGGCAGAGTGAAGGTCTGACACGGCTTTGTTGTATACTTTGGTGGGATAGCCCCTGTTGATAAGCTCTGCTGTTGCGTCGCTGCTGCTTTGCAGTCCAAGCTCCACCCATACAGGCTTAATTGATGAAAGCTCTCTGATAAGCTGCAGCTTGTCATCCTCAAGGCAGTCGGGTCTGGTGGCAATATCCAGCACTGCAATGTCCTCACGCTTTATCACAGGCATAAATAATTCCCGGAGATATGAAACATCTGCATAGGTATTTGTAAAGGACTGAAAATATGCAATATATCTGCCATCGCTGAATTTTGCAGATATTTTTTCTCTGGCGGCGTATAACTGGGCTTCTGTGCTTCCGGTTCTTGCCGCGGCGAAATCTCCGGAACCGCTGCCGCTGCAGAAAATACAGCCGCCGTATGAAATTTTACCGTCCCGGTTCGGGCAGGTCATTCCGCCGTCCAGAGACAGCTTATACAGTTTTTCTCCGAAGGCTTCTTTCAGGTATGAATCGAGTGAATAATATCTTCTTTTATCCCACATAGGCTTCCCCCTAAAAAATAACTGACCGGCAGCAGAGCATTTCCGCTGCCGGTTTTGTTTTTAACTCTCAGGCGAGAAATTTTCCTTTCCAACGCCGCAAAGCGGGCAGGTCCAGTCTTCCGGAATATCCTCAAAAGCTGTTCCGGGAGCTATGCCGTTATTAGGATCTCCTTCATAGGGCTCATAAACATAACCGCAAACATCACATACGTACTTTTTCACAGATTTACCTCCTCTCATCCCAGCAAAATCCCATGCCGGTTTCTATATTTATCCATAGTATACAATACATTGTACACAAATGTCAAGCACGCCGCCGCCGGCGAGCCGCCGGTGCCGTAACGCGATGGTGTCGCTTCACTTACGTTACGCTCTGATTTCGCCTGACTATCTGGCTGCCCGCGGT
>ONDB01000174.1 GCA_900316485.1 uncultured Eubacteriales bacterium | reverse complement strand
GTTTAAGGGCATTTAAGCAGAAAAGTGATTATATAAAAATATTCAAATGTGCTCCTGTTCCGCTTCAAGTCCTTCTGCCCCTGCCATGAACGTCCTGTCACTGTTGTGTCGGGACGTTCTGTTTTATATCATTCTTTAATTTTTCACAAAGAATATGCCATATTAACCACAGAAATAATACAAATTATATTTACAAATTCAAATTCGTGAATATAATATAAGTATAATAGTTTTTGAGGTGAATAATATGGAATTGAGCGAAAAAAGAATCCGTATACTAAAGATTCTTCTCAGCGGCGAAAAGTGCGCCTGCATTTTGCTTGATGATCTTCATATTACTCAGCCGACTTTATCGCATCATATGAAAAGATTATGCGACAGCGAAATTGTTACAGCACGAAAAGACGGTAAATGGATGAATTATTCAATATCAGCAGATGGTGCAAATAGCGCTATTGAATATCTTAAAAAGCTTACCACAGTCACCGGCTGTTCTGACAGCTCTTTCTGCTGCGGATAATAACGAAGATTATAGCTGTTTTACTGAAAATACAAAGATTTATTTTCCAGCGGAAGATGTCCTCCATGTTCCGTCAAATAATAAAAGTCGATGAACCTGAAAATTCATCGACTTTTTTGTGTTATTATCGGGTCTGATGTATTATTACGATGCATCAGACCTTTATTCTGAAAACAAATTATTCCGTTTTTTTCTTTGACTTCATATATACTGATATCAGTATACCGAGCGAAGCAAGTACCGGAACCGCTCCTATCCCTATCAGAATATACAGCAGATTATCTGAAATTGCAGATGATATTGCTGATTCCTTGTTTATTGTACTTTTTGGCTGTGATAAGGGCTCGGGTATGGATTTGCTGATCTGACTGATCTGTGCAGATCCGCTGTCTTTTTCAGAAAGAGCCTTTTTAGATACTATTACAATATTTCCGTCGTCGGTTATTTCTGCGCCGTCGTCTATCTTTTTCTGTATCTCAGGAATTGAAAGACCTGTGGTCATATATGCTTTAAGAAGCTTATTTTCTCCTACATAGATTTTTTTCTCTGTTTCCTGACCGGTATATTTGTTTTTTACGGTTATGGTATATATACCCTCGGAGAAATATTCATCGCCTTCCTTTGCAGGTGCATTGAAGCGGATATCCTCTGTCAGACCGTCTGCATCCTGTTTAAGAACCTCTTTCTTGATATTGATATCAAGATATCTGGACTTCGCAAGGTCAAGTCGGAAACCGTTGGGAGTCATTGACTTGTTTGTAAGCTCTTCATTCGTTATCAGGTCAACAGGATATACCATACAGTTGCCGTTGCGGACTGAGAATTTGAAGAAAATTCTGTAATTTGTGTACTCCTTTGTTTCAATAAACAACAGCCTTCTGATTGTCTCTATCTCATAATCAAGAGCTACCTCGTAATCGCCTTCCTCAAAGATATCTACCTGGGTATTGGCTCCCTTGTTTACCTTTGTGTTGAGATAATCAGAATAGACAACAGGTTCCTGATCCTTATTCTGATAATCCGAATGCTTTATGATAAGTGCTCCCTTTCTGAATTCCTTGTGCCTTACTCCGAAATACTGATCGTAGCCGTTAATATCGTCTACAACAGACATATCGTCATTGCCGTCAAGACTATCAATATCCTGTTCCAGCTTAAACCATAAAGTAATCTTATCATCTACGTTTTTAAGAAAAACAGGATTATCAGTTTCTTCATTTGTTACTCTTGTATAGCCGGTCAGATTGAATTTTCCAAGCTCCCAGCCAAAATGCGGATCATCCCTGGTTATTTCCTTTTTATCGCTGTATCCGGTGTCAAGTCCGGCATTTACAAGGTTCTTATCAAAATAATATCTCTGCATATCGCCGCTGCCGTCCCTGACCTGCTGGTTTTGGTTTGACTGCACATCTGAAGATTCACTTTCCTCAATTGAATTCAATGATGAAATAATCTCTGTTGACGATACTTCAGGTACATAGCTTTCAACAGACGAGCTTTCCCTTGCGGAGTTTTCTTCTGAAGAACTCTCTACAGCTGAATTTTCCTCACTGCGACTTTCTGAACGTGAACTATCCCCTGAGGATTCCTCCAGTGCATAAACACTTGCTGCTGAAAACGATATAACAACAGCTGCAGCTGCAAGAACAGCTGTCAGCCTGCGGTGCATATTCTTTCCTTTCATCACAATGACCTCACTTTCATTAGCGCAAACGCTGAAAAGATACAGCTCACCCCTGATCAAGCAGGACTATCACCGTATCATATTTGATCATTTTATCCTGTTTCCTTTTCCTCATCATATCATGCGGCTATGCATCTGGATTTATTATACACGTTAATGTTGTTCATTTCAATATATATTTCTTTTTTGTAGGAATTTGTAAGGGATCTTGAATAAAAAAAACACAAAAAGCACAACAAATTATACCATATGTAACAATTCCCTTAATATTATCATATATTTTTCACATTTTTCTTACATTAACAACATTATATTAAGGGTCCAGCGGCACAGGAGAAAAGAGGAGCACCATAAGAGAGGTGGCTTACCCGTCCCCTCTCTTAAGGTTCTCCCCTTTTCAAATCCCTTTTCCTTAACTCACCCCTTCGTTGGGGCGGCTTTTAAACGCTTTGCTCTGTTGCATAACGTCAGGAGTGGTATATGTCAGTGTGGCAGTTGCTGAACACTTTCCTCTGGTG
>ONDB01000139.1 GCA_900316485.1 uncultured Eubacteriales bacterium | reverse complement strand
TGCAAGATTATCCTTTGTAACACTGCTGATTTCCTCAAGTTCTTTTCCTTCAAGACTTCCGCCGTCAAAGTACTTATCGGAATATGAGCCGAATGTGTACATTGATTTGCAAAGATCCTTCATATCATCACTGTATTTATCCGGATTCTTTGCTACATAATCAAGATATGATGAAATGGTTGTTGTGTAGGTGTCATTCTCGCATCTTTTGTTTTCTGAATTATAAAGCTCAGTCTGAACTCCGTCAGCAGTGAATACCTGAACCGTTACATCCTCGTCCATATCGCTTGCTGCTACGCAATAGCTGAAGAGATACTTTCCTATATCATCACCGGTGCTGATATAACCTTCAGATGCAATATGCTCCTGCTTACCCTTAGTACCGTTGAGGACAACCTTACAGGTATTGTTGGGAAGCTTCATATAAACATTCACACCGATATCACCCTTGAGTGTAAGGCTGCGTCCGACTACAGTAGGCTTCACTTCAACTTCCTTGAAATTCATTGTTACGCTTGCAATTTTAGTTGTTCCTGCTTTATCTGTTACTGATACTCTGAATGTTCTGTCACCAGCATTGACTGATGATGCTTTTGCAGTTGCTGTAGTCTCTGTAGTATCTGATATGGTTGATACTGCCTGACCGTTGCTGTCACGGAACACATATGTATAAGGAGCTACACCGCCTGATATTTTTGCTGTGAGAGTAAATTCCTCACCCACATCAGGTGTCATATTGCTGCTTGTCATCTCTACATTGAATTCACCGACAACATCAACAGTCACTGAATTTGTTGCAGCCTTATCTCCGTTAACAGCAGTTACTCCTACGGTATATGTTCCGCTTTCAGGCGGATAGAAGATAAATCTGTGTCCGTCTTTGGTTCCTTCAATTATTTTGCCTGCTGAATCCTTACATACAAATGTATATTCTGAACCAGTCGAAGCTATGGCATCTACTTCAACACGGTCACCAGCATAAATCGGATTTCTATCCACCACCAAATCCATATCTACAGTGTACTCTGTTGCTGGAGGATAAAGTGTATATTCGATAGTTACAAATACCCCATAGTAATCATTAATACCTTCTATGTCGACTTTAGCTACCCTAGGCTGAGTTTCAGGATAACAGGCATCGTAATACCAGGTGGGATCATCCATGGGATCAATATAATCCTCTCCGGCCTCAAGAACATCACCGGTATTATGATCCTTTACACTCAACACTTTAGGCCAATATTTCACACTGTTATCATTGTTATGAACAACAGAGTAATACTCAAGTTCAACATCTTCAGCAGTAAACGTCTTTTCACCGCTTATAGTACAGTTCAGAGTGATTTCCTGGAAATATGATTCGGCAGTTTCTCCTGACCACGACTGTCCCTCAAGCTGCATCCTAATTTTAGGATCAGATGACCTAATAGTAAAATACTTATTTCCGCCAACACTGTCCCGATAAAGTACTGAACTTAAATAATCTATACCTGAATCCATTCCCTTGTAATTAATTGCACCGCTGACAAGCTTAGGTATTACATATGCATATGAAGTCAATGGTCCCTCATAGTTTTTCAGTCTAAGAAGAAGCTGATACTGCTTGCCGCCCTCAAATGTGGCTATAGTGTTACTAATAACGTCAGTCTCAACATCACGAACACCAATACTGTCCTGACAAATAAATCCTTTGAGCATACTGGTTGCCTGACATACAGTTTCCGTATCTTCTGTATAAGACGGAGCTTTAACAGTCACGTTGTTATTTGTTTTCTCATTTGTAGTTCTTACACATACATACAGCTTTTTGCTGCTTGTTGTTTCATTGCTTTTTTCTCTTACGATAACAGCACCAACGCCGATTTCGTTTACCTCGGCGCTCTCAACTGTCTCTTTTCCGCCAATAGAGAGCTTGCTGGATGCAAGAATATTGTCAACAATGGATGAAACAGACGTTGTGTCCTTATAGTCGTCAATAAGTGTCTCTGCTTCATAGTAATAATAGCTACCATCATTTGAGGTATAATTATCATCAACAAGGTCTGCAAAAGAGAATCTGAGCGAAAGCTGAGCAGCACGCTCCATACATTCGTCAAAAAGATCTGCGTCTGCTGCAAGCTTTGTGCTTCTTCTGCTGTTTATCTCTTCGCAGATATCAACCGCAAGCTTATTCTTTCTGGTAACACCGGACATAATAAACTTTACGGCGGTATATTCATCAGTCGGAGCTGCAGAAGCAGTTATTGCACCAACTGCAAACATTGAGACAAGCATTACAGCCGTCATTGCAGCGCTGAGCATTCGCTTTAATAGTTTACCTTTCATAGTTTTTCCAACCCTTTCTTTATAAATGTAGTATAATTATAACACATTCAACTGTATTTTTCAACAATTTATTCGAATAATTAGTATGTTTTTTAGCAAAAAAATTTCGCCGCGTGAGTAAAACCTCACACGGCGAATTCTCATTGATCTCCTGACAAAACCAGAAGTCTGCACAGAAAAGCCATTCTGTCAGGTTGCTGTAAGCTTTAATACCTTTATTGCAACTGTGCCGGAATTGTCCTTGATAACAACCTTGATTTCAAAAACGGCAGCAGAAGCAGGTGTGAGCTTTGCGCTGGTTGCTGTACCGAACTCTGTTCCTATGGTATTCCATTTGGAATTTTCTGTTCTTTTATAATAATAAGCATATTTGTAGGGTGTTGTGCCGCCGCTTGCCTTGCCGGTTATTGTTACTGCCTTGCCGGCCTTTACAGTGGATGCACTGAGAGTGGAATTATTAGTAAGAGATGTTACCTTTACCTTCATTGTTTTTACAGAAATCGTTGAGCTGCTGTCCTTTACTATTACCTTCACATCAAAATCAGCAGCAGCTGTGGGAGTAAAGCTTGCGCTTGTGGAACCATCGTATGCTGTGCCTATCAGATTCCACTTTGTATTGGCTGAACGCTTGAAATAGAATGCATACTTATAGGAGCTCTTGCCGCCGGATGCCTTACCCTTTATGCTTACTGTTGTACCTACACCCACCTGGGTATAGCTGACGGTTGAAGAATTTGTCAGATCCGTAGCAGTTACGGTAAAGCTCTTTATTGCCACCGCATTATTTGAATCCTTAGCAATGATTCTGACATTATACGAAACTGCTGAAACAGGAGTAAACTTTGCAGTTGTGGAACCATCGTATGCTGTGCCTATGGTATTCCAGCTGGAATTTGTTGTACGCTTATAGAGGAATGCATATTTGTATCCGCTCTTACCGCCGCTGGCCTTACCGGTAAGCTCTACGGCTGTACCTACACCGACTCTTTTTGAATTGACCGATGAAATATTGGAAAGATCAGATGCAGTAATTGTAAAGGTCTTTGTAGCAACGAAGCCCTGAGAATCCTTGGCATTTACCTTGATATTGTATGATACTGCTTCAGTAGGACTGAAGCTTGCTGTTGTTGCCGTACCAAAAGCTGTACCTATAGTGTTCCAGCTTGAATTTGTAGCACGCTTATAATAGAAAGCATATTTGTACGACGGATTACCGCCGGAAGCCTTGCCGGTGATCGTAACCGGTGTACCAACACCTACCTTGGAATAATCCACGGTAGATGTATTCGTGATATCCGCAGTCTTTACAGTAAAGGTTTTGGCGGTAACTGCGCCCGTCTTGTCCTTCACATTTATTTTGATATCATAATCAGCCACTGCAACCGGCTTTAAGGTGGCACTTGTGGAGCCGTCATATGCTGTGCCTATAGTATTCCATTTAGTGCTTGTTGAACGCTTATACATAAATGAATATGTATATGGTGTAGTTCCGCCGGACGCACTGCCTGTAAGCGTAAGAGTATTGCCGAGAGTAAGCCTTGTTGTACTTACTGAGGATTTATTCACGAGGGGTTCTGTGGCTGTAAATGTAAATTTCTTCACAGCTACAGTTCCGGTCTTATCCTTGACAGATACCTTGATATCAAATGTTCCTGAGGATACAGGCTTGAAGCTTGCACTGGTTGCCGACGAAAACTCTGTTCCGATGGCATTCCATTTATCATTGGTGGATCTCTTGTAATAATATGCATAAGTATACGGGCTTGTGCCGCCGCTTGCTGCTCCGGTTATCACTACGGAATTACCTGCAGGAAGCTTTGAAGTATTCAGCTTTGAATTATTGACAAGAGGATCTGTGGCTGTATAGGTAAATGTCTTTGTTGCTACCTTGCCGTTGTTATCCTTGACATTTATCTTTATATCAAAGGTTCCGGCTGCACTGGGTGTGAAGCTTGCGCTTGTTGCAGTACCGTATTCAGTGCCTACTACATTCCATGTGGAATTGGCGGTTCTCTTGTAATAATAAGCGTATTTATAAGGAGTAGTTCCGCCTGATGCGGCGCCTGTCATCATTACAGCCACACCTGAGGGCTGCTTTGTTGATTTGATAGAGGAATTATTCACAAGAGCAGAAGCAACTGTAACAGAGAAGGATTTTTCCGCTGTTTTTGATGCGCTGTCCTTGACAATCACCTTTGCATTGTATGTACCTGCAGCAGTTGGCTTGAAGGAAGCTGAAGCTGCTGTGCCAAATTCCGTGCCGATTGTTGTCCATGAGCTTTCGGAGGATTTTTTATAGTAATATGCATATTTATAGGGAGTAGTACCGCCGCTCGCTTTTGCAGTAAGAGTAACAGTATCTCCTACGACTGCACTTGATGAGCTTATTGAGGAGCTGTTTACAAGATCCGCAACCTTTGCCTTTACTGTAAGCGTAAAGGTTTTATCTGCTGTCGTGCCGTTTGAATCCTTGACAACCGTTTTAACATTGTATGTACCTGCTGTGGAAGGTGTAAAGCTTGCACTGGTTGCAGTGCCAAACTCCGTCCCGGCTGTTGTCCAGCTGCCGGCAGTGGAAAGCTTATAATAATATGCATATTTATAAGGGCTTGCTCCGCCGCTTGCCGAACCGGTAAGTGTTACAGCTGTACCTGCTGTAACTGATGTAGCGGATATTGTTGATGAATTTGAAAGAGCACTTGAGTTTACGGAAAAAGCTGAGCTTTTTGTTACTGTGATATCATTGCTGCCCTTACAGTCTACACGAACCTGATATGTACCTGCCGCTGAGGGGGTATATGTAAGTGTCTGCAGGCTTCCGAAGCTTGCAAGAGCTGTATAGGTTGACTTGCCGGGTTCCAGAACATAATACGCGAATTTATAAGGGGAACTGCCGCCGCTTGCCTTTGCATTGATAGTTACAGTATTTCCAAGAGTAACATATGTAGAGCTGAGAGTAACCGTCAGGTTTATCGGTGTGGTTACTTCAAGCAGAACATTCGACATAGCAGTCTTACCGCTGCCGTCTGTTGCTGTTACGCGAAGGGTGTATGTACCCTCTGCCGTAGGAGTATAGGTACAGGAGGAATTCGTGCTTTCCGCCTGTATGGTAGTAAAGTTAGACACACCCTGAGGGGATACTTCAAACTTATACTTCACAGGATTAGTCGCATTTGCAACAGAAGCAATAACATTTGTTGCCTGTCCCACCGAAACTGCAGGAACACTTGTCTTTACAGTCACACTGAATGCTGAGGGGTTATTGATAATATTGAAATTAACAGATGCGGACGCACCCGAATAACTGCCCTTGCCGCTGATTTTTACAACTGCTGTTCCCACATTGATATTATTTGAATATGTCAGGGTATAATCCTTGCCGACTTCAAGCTTGACGCCTTCTTTTGATACTATGCTCACAGAAGGAGTAAGTGCAACGCCCGAATAGGTCTGATCGGGTATCTCAGATATTGTGCAGCCTGAGAATGTCTTTGCAACAGCCTTTATGGTAGCTGATGCAGATACAGACGGTGCTCCCTTGAGTTTCATCGTAATGACTGCAGTACCCGGCTTGATACCGGTAATAGTTCCGTTGCCGTTAGGTTTGAATACTGATGTATCCGAGGAGCTTATATCCGTTACCGTTCCGGAAATATATGCTTCGGAAGCAGGATAGAACTTATTGGTAACGATAAGTCTCATTACAGCATCGCCGCCGCAGAGAATCTGGTCATTATCATTGAAATTCATTCTTACATTTTCAAGATATTCGACCTTACAGTTTGTGGACTGGCTTATTCTCTGGTTTGACTGGGTAAGCACTGCACTGTCAACCGGAACAGCCGTCTTGCTTGAAAGCAGCACAACAATATATTTCTTATTCATTACGCTGCAGACACCTACACCGGCAGATTTGAATTTCTTTGAATTCAGGTTTTCCATATACACTGAATCATCTTCAAATGCTGTTATAAGTCCGCTGTTATTGGTGACATCGTAGCCTACAAGAATGCCTCTGTACTCGCTTGTATTATCCAGGAAGGATGTACCGTCCAGGTTCTTCTCATCCACATATACAGCAAGCTCTGCAGCCTTAACCATGGCAGGCTCCAGCAGATCGGCATCCATTTCCCATGCCGGGAGATCCTTTCCTGCTCTGTAATTATTACAAAGGGTCAGGAAGGACGCTGCTTCACGGTATTTTCTCGTCACAAGATCAATAGTAATTCCTACCACTGATGAGCTTGCCGCTGATACTGAAACAGCAGTAACAGCAAACATAGACATAACGGTGATAACCGCCAGCAGCAAACTGATTGCTTTTCTGAAAATCCGGATTTTCATTATACTCACACCTTTCTTTATAACATATTTTACTATACTCATTAAATTTTTACAATATTATGAAGCAAAATAATTGTTTTTTATATATTCATAACAAAACCAAGACATATGATTATTACATTACTATCAAGAAAACTTAAATATTTCTTAATTTGCTCAAGGATAATAAAAAAAGCTCCGCACAAAACAGGAAGATTCCTGTTCCATGCGAAGCTTATATTATGAATAAAAAATGGCTTCAGATTTTTCCCTGCCGCAAAAAGCGGGATTTTTGCTCATGCCATACTAATTCTCAGAGATTGGTATATCCCATAAGGCTGAGATCAACCTCTTTTGCACAGTCACGTCCGTCCCTGATAGCACGAACTACAAGGGACTGACCGGAATGCATATCTCCGGCTGCAAAAACATTTTCAACACTTGTCTGGTGGCTTCCCTTTTCGGTTGACACATTGGTTCTTGGGTCAGTTTCAACGCCAAAAGCAGATGTAATATAGTTTTCACTTCCAAGGAAACCTGCCGCAATCAGAACAAGCTGTACTTCAACGGTATGCTCGCTGCCTTCAACCGGTTTCATTATCATCCTGCCTGTTTTTTCGTCCTTTTCAGAAGCAAGGGTAACCAGAACTGCAGCTCTCAGCTCTCCCTTTTCGTCAGGAATGAATTCCTTTACAGTGGTCTGATATACTCTGGGATCGCTGCCGTATACAGCAGCAGCCTCCTGCTGACCGTAATCAGTCTTGCAGACTCTGGGCCACTGGGGCCAGGGATTATTTTCTGCCCTTGTATCGGGAAGTCTGGGCATCATTTCAAGCTGGGTGACGCTTTTTGCACCGTGACGCACACAGGTTCCTACGCAGTCATTACCTGTATCTCCGCCGCCGATAACTATTACATCCTTATCCTTTGCGGAAATATATGTCCCTTCTGTAAGACCGTTGTCAAGAAGCGCCTTGGTAGTGGAACGGAGAAAATCAACGGCAAAATATATGCCTTCTGTTTCTCTTCCTGCCACCTTGATATCACGGGGGTTTGAAGCACCGCAGGAAAGGATTACCCTGTCATACTGACTGAGTATTTCCTCGGCAGAAATATCAACTCCTACATTGACTCCGGTGCGGAATTCAATGCCCTCTTCCTCCATTATCCTGAGTCTGCGCTCTATTACTGTCTTTTCAAGCTTCATATTGGGTATGCCATACATCAGCAGACCGCCGATTCTGTCGCTGCGCTCAAAAACTGTCACGCTGTGGCCTCTGCGGTTAAGCTGATCCGCAGCCGCAAGTCCCGCAGGACCCGAACCGATAACGGCTACCCTTTTGCCTGTTCTTACCTTTGGCGGCTCTGCCTTTGCATATCCTTCTGAATAAGCCTTTTCAACAATAGCATATTCATTGTTCCTTACAGTTACTGCATCTCCGTTTGCTCCGCAGGTACAGGCCTTTTCACAAAGTGCCGGACATACTCTTGAAGTGAACTCCGGGAAATTGTTTGTAAGTCTGAGTCTTTGATAAGCAAGCTCCCAGGCTCCTCTGTACAGCAGGTCATTCCACTCGGGTATCAGATTGTTCAGCGGACAGCCTGATATCATTCCTCCAAGCATCAATCCTGACTGGCAAAAAGGCACGCCGCATTCCATGCACCTTGCTGCCTGACATTTCTGAGCCTTTTCGCTCAGCGGATCGTGAAATTCATTAAAATTCTTTATACGCTCACTGATTTCATAAGCAGGAGCTTCCTCTCTGTTATACTCTAAAAATCCTGTCGGTTTTCCCATGATGCTCCTCCTTATCTTTCTGCTGTCAGACTATAGAAGGCTTCTATCCTTGCCTCTTCCTCAGACAGCCCTTTTCCCTCAAATGCTGATATTTCCTCAGTTATTCTCTTATAGTCATGGGGAATAATCTTCTTGAACATATGCAGACAATCCGCAAAATTGCTGAGCAGCTCTTTTCCCTTTGCAGAACCGGTTGCCTCCACGTGCTGCTCAAGCATATTTCTGAGCCGTTCTACATCAGCCTTTTCCTTTACCTCAGAAACCTCTACCAGCTCCTTATTGAGCTTCATATAAAGATCCCTGTCCTCATCAAGCACATATGCTATACCGCCGGACATTCCTGCGGCAAAGTTTTTGCCTGTTTTTCCCAGCACTGCAACAAAGCCGCCGGTCATATATTCGCAGCCATGGTCACCTACACCCTCTACAACAGCAGTAGCGCCGGAATTTCTTACGCAGAAGCGTTCGCCTGCAATACCGTTTATAAACGCCTTGCCGCTTGTAGCGCCGTAAAGTGCAACATTACCGATGATAATATTTTCCTCTGCCTTGAATTTGCTTTCCTTGGGGGGATAAACAATAAGCTTTCCTCCTGAAAGACCCTTTCCGAAATAGTCGTTGCTGTCACCCACAAGCTCAAGGGTAAGACCCCGGGGAATGAAAGCACCGAAGCTCTGACCGCCGGAGCCTGTACATACTGCCTTAAAGGTATCCTCCTCCAGGCTGTCGCCGAATCTGGCAGTGATTTCAGAACCGAATGCTGTACCGAGCGAACGGTCTGTATTGCTGACATCAAGGCTTATTGTCTTTTTGCTGCCGTTTTTAAATGCTGATTTGAATTTCTCACGGAGAACCTTTTCGTCAAGGGTGTTTTCAAGTCCGAAATCGTAATACTTCTTATCGTTATAGCTGACGCTTTCCTTTTCAGTGCAGCCGATAATCCTGCTGAGATCAATCTGCTGCTCTCTGGGAGACAGCCCTTCCTTGACCTTGAGGAGATCAGTTCTTCCTACAAGCTCATCTACAGTGCGGACACCCAGCTTTGCCATATATTCTCTGAGTTCCTGGGCAATAAATCGCATGAAATTGACAACATATTCAGGTTTGCCGGCAAAGCGCTTTCTAAGCTCCGGACTCTGTGTTGCAACACCAAAAGGACAGGTATCAAGATTACATACCCTCATCATTGCACAGCCGAGAGTTACCAGCGGAGCAGTAGCAAAACCGAATTCTTCGGCTCCCAGCATAGCTGCAACAGCTACATCACGTCCTGTCATAAGCTTACCGTCTGTTTCGATAACCACCTTGTTGCGCAGACCGTTCATAATGAGTGTCTGATGAGCCTCTGCAAGACCAAGCTCCCACGGAAGACCTGCATGATGTATAGAGCTTCCGGGAGCAGCACCTGTACCTCCGTCATAGCCGGAAATAAGTATTACTCCTGCGCCGGCCTTTGCAACACCTGCTGCAACTGTACCTACACCGCATTCTGAAACAAGCTTTACGGAAATACGTGCTTTTTTATTTGCATTCTTAAGGTCATAGATAAGCTGAGCCAGATCCTCAATTGAATATATATCATGATGAGGCGGCGGAGAGATAAGTGATACTCCGGGTGTGGAATGTCTTGTCTTTGCGATCCACGGGTATACCTTCTTGCCCGGAAGATGTCCGCCCTCGCCGGGCTTTGCGCCCTGCGCCATCTTTATCTGTATTTCGTCTGCAGAATTAAGATATTTTGAGGTAACTCCGAAGCGTCCGCTTGCAACCTGCTTGATAGCTGAGCAGCGGTTTTCCTTTTCGCCCTTTGTCAGAAGTCTTTCATCGCTTTCGCCGCCTTCACCGGAATTTGATTTTCCGTGGAGTCTGTTCATTGCGATTGCAAGAGCCTGATGAGCTTCCTCTGAAATGGAACCGTAGGACATAGCGCCTGTTTTGAAGCGGCGTACTATATCGTCAACGCTTTCTACCTCGTCAACAGGCACCTGCTCTGACGGATAATTGAAATCAAGAAGACCTCTGAGATTCATAGCACCCCGCTCTTCATCTATCATATGTGTATAGCTTTTGAAAAGCTCATAGCTGCCTGTTCTTGCAGCTGACTGCAGGGTATGGATGGTTCTGGGGTCATAAAGATGTTCTTCTTTGCCGCTGCGGAATTTATGTCCGCCTCGTGAAATAAGCTCTGCAGTTGTTTCAAGGCTGAGGGGATCGAATGCCTCAGAATGGAGTCTGTCCGCATTTTCTTCGATATCCCTGAGCGTAATACCGCCTACACGGCTTACTGTGCCTGTAAAATATTC
Source organism: uncultured Eubacteriales bacterium (assembly GCA_900316485.1). Classification (GTDB taxonomy): domain Bacteria; phylum Bacillota; class Clostridia; order Oscillospirales; family Acutalibacteraceae; genus UBA1213. The sequence goes on along the minus strand of ONDB01000139.1, from coordinate 21,881 downwards.
GTCGATAACATCCTTGCCTATACCGATTGCCTCAAATATCTGTGAGCCCTGGTATGACTGTATCGTAGAAATACCCATTTTAGATGCTATCTTTACTATTCCGTGAAGAACAGCGTCATTGTAATCATCCACAGCAGCATAATAATCCTTGTCCAGCAGCTCTTCATGGATAAGCTCATGTATGGTTTCCTGAGCAAGATAGGGATTAACCGCACTTGCACCGTAGCCCAAAAGTGTAGCAAAATGATGTACTGTTCTGGGCTCGCCGCTTTCCAGGATCATTGCAAGGGATGTTCTGCGCTTTGTCACAACAAGGTGGCGGTGAAGTGCAGATACAGCCAGAAGTGACGGTATAGCCAGATGGTTTTCGTCAACTCCCCGGTCGGAAAGTATAAGGATATTTGCACCCTCATTATATGCCTTGTCTGCTTCAAGATAAAGGCGGTTTATAGCCTTTGAAAGTCTTGTATTCTTATAATAGAGTATTGGTATAACAGCAACCTTGAAGCCGCTTACCTTCATGCTTTTCAGCTTGAGGATATCTGTTGAGGTAAGTATAGGATTGTGAACTTTTATGACCTTGCAGTTTTCAGGACGCTCCTCAAGAATATTTCCGTCCTCTCCTATATATACTGTAGTAGAGGTAACAATTTCCTCTCTTATTGCGTCTATAGGCGGATTTGTAACCTGGGCAAAAAGCTGCTTGAAATAATCAAAGAGGGGCTGGGGCTGTTTTGAAAGCACTGCAACAGGTGTATCAACACCCATTGATGTTATTGGCTCGCTGCCTGTCTGGGCCATAGGAAGGATTTCCTTCATTATCTCTTCATAGGTATATCCGAAAGCCTTCTGCAGTCTTTTTCTTTCCTTGCCGTGATGCTCTTCAACCTTTACATTCGGAATCTTCAGATCCTTGAGTCTTACAAGGTTGCTGTCAAGCCATTCGCCGTATGGCTGACGGGATGCATAATATTCCTTAAGCTCATCGTCATCTATTACCCGTCCCTTGACGGTATCTACCAGAAGCATCTTTCCGGGACGAAGCCTTTCCTTTACTGCTATCTTTTCAGCAGGTACGGGAAGCGCACCCACTTCAGACGAAAGAATAAGGTTTCCGTCGTCGGTTATATAGTAACGTGAAGGACGCAGTCCGTTTCTGTCCAGAACAGCGCCCATGATATCGCCGTCCGAGAAAAGTATGGACGCAGGGCCGTCCCATGGCTCCATCATCGTTGCATAATACTGATAGAAATCCCTTTTTCTGCGGCTCATTGTATGGTTCCGGTCCCAGGGCTCCGGTATGGTTATCATAACTGCAAGGGGAAGCTCCATGCCGCTCATTACCAGGAATTCCAGCGTATTGTCAAGCATTGCAGAGTCGGAGCCTTCTGTATTTACAACGGGCAGAACCTTTTCAAGATCTCCCTTGAGATGTTCGCTTCTCATCGTTTCTTCTCTTGCAAGCATCTTGTCTGCATTGCCCTTGATTGTATTTATTTCACCGTTATGAACTATCATACGGTTAGGATGAGCTCTCTGCCAGCTGGGGTTCGTATTGGTAGAGAATCGTGAATGTACCATTGCTATGGCTGATTCCATATCCTCATTCCTCAGATCGGGGAAGAATCTTCTCAGATCTCCTACAAGGAACATTCCCTTATATACTATTGTTCTGCTTGAAAGGGATACAACATATGTATCCTCATTACTCTGTTCAAATTCACGCCTGGCAACATACAGTCTGCGGTCGAAGTCCAGTCCCTTCTTTGCATCCCTGGGACGTTTTATAAAGCACTGTCGGATATCAGGCATGCAGTCCAGAGCACGCTGGCCTATTACCGTTGTATCACTGGGAACCTTTCTCCAGCCAAGTACCTCAAGACCTTCCTTCTTTGCGATAATCTCAAACATTTTCGTTGCCTGATTGCGGTGAAGCTCCTTCTGGGGGAAGAAAAACATACCTACACCGTAATCACGCTCTGCCGGGAGATCAATGCCGATTTCCGCAGCCGCCTTTTTAAAGAATTTATGTGAGATCTGTAAAAGAATACCCACACCGTCACCCGTTTTACCGTCGGCATCCTTGCCTGCACGATGCTCAAGTGTTTCTACGATAGTAAGAGCATCGTCTACGGTCTTATGGGATTTATTGCCCTTAATGTTTACAACTGCTCCTATACCGCAGTTATCGTGCTCAAACGACGGATCATAAAGGGTCAGCTTGTCGTCCATTTTGATCTTCCTCTCCTGTTTCTTCTCCGGCTTCATATCTTCATATATTGTAAAATGCTGGTCTGCCTGGTGTTATTACCTGAACGGATCCAGGGCTTCAGAAAAAAATATGCCGGGGGATACTTTCCTGACTCCTGGCAGCAGTTTTATGAATTTTACAGTGCTTATTATAAAGGGTGTTTGCAGGATTGTCAATAGAAAATTGCATTATTTTATTCTAAAATTCGTTTTTTAAACTAAAAACAGCAATAAAAATGCAGTTTCTGGGTATCTGTGCAAGAAAATTTAAAAAAGTTGCAAAAAGGTATTGACATTTGTTTTCATTTGGTGTATACTTCAAGCATCGACAGCAAAGGCGCTGTAAGCAATGACGCTTACGGCGCCTTTATATTTTTTCGATATATTTCGCATCAGATAAACCGCCGGGAGAGACTGACTGGTATTCAGACTCTCCATTCTTCATGGTAAACCCGAAAGTCAGTTTTCCCGGAATCATCTGATAAATACAAAAAGGAGAGATTGTTATGGAAAACGTACCCGAATTATTCGGCAGCATGGTATTCAATGACCAGAAGATGCAGGAAAGACTTCCCCGCACAACATACAAAGCATTGAAAAAAACCATTAAAAACGGTGAGCCGCTGGACATCAGCGTTGCAAATGCCGTTGCAAATGCAATGAAGGATTGGGCAGTTGAAATGGGCTGCACACATTATACACATTGGTTCCAGCCTATGACCGGTGTTACAGCTGAAAAGCACGACAGCTTTATTTATCCTGCAGAGGACGGCCGCGTCATTATGGAATTCTCAGGCAAAGAGCTTATCAAGGGCGAGCCTGATGCATCAAGCTTCCCTTCAGGCGGAATCCGTGCTACCTTTGAGGCAAGAGGATATACAGCCTGGGATCCTACCTCTCCTGCATTTATCAGAGAGAAAACATTATATATCCCCACAGCCTTCTGTTCATACACAGGGGAGGTTCTTGATAAAAAGACTCCGCTTCTGCGTTCAATGGAAAGACTCAGCAGCGAAGCAGTAAAGGTACTTCATCTTTTAGGGAAAAAGGATGTAACAAGAGTTACCACTACCGTAGGACCTGAGCAGGAATATTTCCTTATTGACAAGGAAATGTACGATAAGCGTCCTGATATCATATATACCGGAAGAACCCTTTTCGGCGCACCTGCTCCAAAGGGTCAGGAGCTTGAAGATCATTACTTCGGTTCCATAAAAACAAGAGTTTCTGCTTTTATGAGCGACCTTGACAAAGAGCTATGGAAGCTGGGCGTTCTTGCAAAGACAAAGCACAACGAGGTTGCACCCTCACAGCATGAGCTTGCACCTATATTTGAAACCTCCAATATTGCAACAGACCACAATGAGCTGACAATGGAGGTAATGAAAAAGACCGCTGAAAAGCACGGACTTGTTTGTCTGCTTCATGAAAAGCCCTTCGCAGGCGTTAACGGTTCGGGCAAGCACAATAACTGGTCAATTTCCACCAACACCGGCGAGAATCTTCTCGATCCGGGCAAGGATCCGGAAAACGATCTGCAGTTCCAGCTTTTCCTTGCCGCTGTTGTAAAGGCAGTGCATGAATATCAGGATCTGCTCAGACTTACAGTTGCTTCTGCCGGAAACGATCACCGTCTGGGCGCTAACGAAGCTCCTCCTGCTATTATTTCAATGTATCTGGGCGATGATCTGGGCGCACTGGTTGATTCAATCGTAGAATGCAGGGAGTACAAATCAAGCGGGAAAGGCGATATGCTTACAGGCGTTGATGTTCTTCCTGATCTTATCAAGGATACATCGGACAGAAACCGTACTTCACCCTTTGCATTCACAGGCAACAAATTTGAATTCCGTGCACTTGGTTCTTCACTTAACATCGCCTGCCCCAACTATATGCTCAACACCATGGTGGCAGAAGAGCTTTCACAGTTCTACGATGAGCTTAAAGATGCACAGGATCTTGACTCAGCTGTCAGGGATCTTGTCAAGAAAGTATTTACTGAACACCGCAGCATTATCTTCAACGGTGACAACTATTCAGAGGAATGGGTCAAGGAAGCTGAAAGAAGAGGTCTTTGCAATTACCGTTCTCTTCCCGAGGCTATGCCCCATTATATAGATCAGAAAAATATTGATCTTTTTGTTAAAAACGGTATTCTCTCAGAAGCAGAGATACGTGCAAGATATGAAATCGAAATCGAGCATTACAGAAAGCTTCTCAATATCGAAGCAAGAACAATGCTCGATATGGCAGAAAAGTATATCACACCGGCAGTTATCAGCTTCATAGGCAGTCTTGCAGATGCAGCCGGCGCTAAAAAACAGCTTTCAGCTTCCTTCTCAACCTATGCTGAGGAATCGCTCATCGGTGAGCTTTCACAGACTCTTGAAGCCTTCGTCAAGAAAACAGACGAGCTCAGACAGGCAGTTGATGAGGCAGCGGGGCTTACAGGTGATAATCTTGGCTGTGCAAAATTCTTCCGCGAAAAGGTATTCCCGCTTATGGAAGAGCTGAGAACACTCGGCGACGCAATGGAGCGCAAGACATCGGCTAAATACTGGCCTTATCCTTCATACGGCGAAATCCTCTTCGGAGTTTAATATTCAGCACAAAGGCGTGCATATTCCGCATACAGATAAGTTCTGCAGCGGTGTATGCACGCATATTTTTTGCCGGTATCTGACCGGCAATCAAATTAATTCATGTCCTGCCGTCGGCAGACAGCAGAACTTTCAGAAAAAGGAGAGATAGTATTATGGACGCAAACTTACAAAGTGTTCTGACCCAGGCAGTGGAACAGTCCAATGCCTTTACCATAGGCATATGGTACCTTATAGGCGCTGCTCTGGTATTCTTTATGCAGTGCGGATTCGCAATGGTAGAAACCGGCTTTACAAGAGCCAAGAACGCCGGCAACATTATTATGAAGAACCTTATGGACTTCTGTATCGGAACAGTAATGTTTATTTTCCTGGGCTTCGGTCTTATGATGTCGGAAAACTACCTTTTTGGTCTGGTTGGTGTACCGGATCTTCAGATCTTTACCAATTTCAATGATTTCCCCTGGTCATCATTCGTATTCAATCTTGTATTCTGCGCTACAGCAGCTACAATCGTTTCAGGTGCAATGGCAGAAAGAACAAAGTTCATTTCCTACTGTATATACAGCGGTCTTATCAGCCTTGTAGTATATCCCATTGAGGCTGGCTGGGTATGGAATTCACAGGGCTGGCTTGCACAGCTTGGCTTCGTAGATTTCGCAGGTTCTGCCTGCATCCATACAGTGGGCGGTATTACTGCTCTTATCGGTGCGGCAATGGTTGGTCCCCGTATCGGCAAGTATACCAAGGAAGGCAAGCCCCGTGCTATCCCCGGTCACAGCCTTACACTTGGTGCTCTGGGCGTATTTATCCTCTGGTTTGGCTGGTACGGCTTCAACGGCGCAGCAGCAACAGATCTTACTCAGCTGGCTCAGATCTTCGCAACAACTACAGTAGCTCCTGCAGCTGCAACCTGTGCAACAATGATCTACACATGGATAAAGAACGGCAAGCCCGATGTTTCCATGTCACTCAACGGTTCTCTTGCAGGACTTGTAGCAATCACAGCAGGCTGTCATACAGTTGACATCCTTGGTTCACTTATTATAGGTATAGTAGCAGGCATACTCGTAGTAGTAGCAGTAGAATTCATCGACAGCATTGTAAAGATAGACGACCCGGTTGGTGCTGTGGCAGTTCATATGTGCAACGGTATCTGGGGTACACTGGCAGTTGGTATCTTCTCAAAGGATAAGGATACACTTGGCCTTCTCTACGGCGGCGGATTTGAACAGCTTGGCAAGCAGGCTCTTGGCATCCTCTGCATCGGCGCATATACAGCAATCATCATGACAGTAGTATTCTTAGTACTCAAGAAGACAATCGGTCTGCGTGCTTCCAAGGAAGAAGAAGTAAGAGGTCTTGACCTTACAGAGCATGGTCTTTCAGGCGCTTATGCTGACTTCATGACAGTTCCTCAGGTTCTTACAGGCGAAACAGGCGTAGAATTTGAAGAATGCAATGTTCCGCCCGAAAAGGCAATTGAAATCACACTTAACAAGAGGGATAAGCCGGCAGAAACCTCTGACGGAATGAAGTTTACAAGAGTTACTATTATCACAAAGCAGAGCAAGTTTACTGACCTTAATACAGCCCTTTCAGAAATCGGCGTAACCGGTATGACAGTTACTCAGGTTCTCGGCTGCGGCGTTCAGAAGGGTAAGACAGAATATTACCGAGGCGTTGAGGTAGAAATGAATCTCCTGCCAAAGATCCAGGTAGATATAGTTGTATGCAAGGTTCCTGTAAAGACTGTAGTAGATACTGCAGTAAAGGCTATCTACACAGGTCATATAGGCGACGGCAAGATCTTTATCAGCGACGTTGAGGATATCGTCCGTGTAAGAACGGGTGAAACCGGCTTTGAAGCTTTACAGGATAAGTAACATTATATATGTATTAACATTCTCACACCCTATTATCAATAATTCAGCAGAAACCCCTGAAGGTATCAGATGTGCCTTCAGGGATTTCTGTATTTCAGCTTATTTTGATTTTAAAAGAAATCGTCTTTTCCGTTAACGCCCTGCATAATATATGATATACAGTATTATCCGGAATGACAGACCTATGCACTGCTGCTCAAAGGAAAAAGTTTCCCGATTCTTCCAGATCATCAGGAACGGTATTCCTCAGAAGTGTATATCTTACAGGAGACATGGGCTGAAAAAACTGTGAAGGCATAATACGTGCATCCGCTCCCTTCCTTTTGCCGTGCTTTAAAGGCTCAAACGGTGTTCCTATTACGCTGAAGCTGCCTTTTGATGAGCTGTTGTTTTTCATAGCTGTCACCTCATGTTTTATTTGTGCCGCTGTCGGGAAGCGGTCACTCGGATATTATATGCAGTGATACCGCCGGCTTATTCTGAAATGCAGCTTTTTCAGCGTAATGGATAAGACTGCCATTATGTGTTGAAAAATTTTTCTGTGGGAGGTCTTTTTCTGACAATTTGTTTTTTAGCGAAAAAATATGCATCTGCAGTTTTGATTGCAGTTGCAATGGTGCTTATGTCGGCTGCCGTCGCAGGAGCCTGTTTTGTATCGGACAGACGGAATTATACACATATAGAAGGGAAATACTATACCCTGAGTGCAGCCTCAACGGAAGCTCAGAAGGAATTTGCATTGCAGTTCGGTCTGCAGACAGAGGAATATCCGGAAATGATACAGCGGGTGCGTCTGCCAAAGGATTTTGACAGCTTTTACACAGCTTACAATGAAATGCAGAAAACTGTGGGGCTTGATCTTTCTCCCTACGCCGGAAAAAGCTGCGTTCTGTATACCTATCGGCTGAAAAATAAAGAATTCAGCGGCGGCGCTGTAATTAATCTGCTTATTTTACGAGAAAGAATAATAGGCGGAGATATCACCAAGGACAAATCAGGCGGAGAAATACTGAGCTTTTCAGGTAAAAGTATATAAAAAAACTAAGCATTGACACAATAATAGCTTTTTATATAACCAAAGTAATCTTGACTTTAAAAATTAATAATGTTATTATATAAATCAAGCAAATAAGCTGATTATTTTACAAATTCAGGTTACTATAGTATTATTATCTATCATATAATACTATTATGGAAACACGGGCTTTCCCGGATCGACAAAAAAGAAAAGGAGCAGAAAACATATGTTACTGGACAGATACTTACCCCGCATCGAATTTGATTCCTATGAGGATTTCAAACAGAATTACAAAGTCAATGTCCCCGAGGACTTCAATTTCGGCTTTGACATAGTTGATGAATGGGCTAAACAGGACGAAAACAAAAAAGCTCTTGTATGGTGCAATGATCATGACGAAGAGAAAGTATTTACATTCAAGGATATAAGCCTTCTTTCAAACAAGGCAGCCAATTATTTCAAAAGCATCGGCATCGGCAAGGGCGATGTGGTCATGATGATACTCCGCCGCAGATGGGAATACTGGATATGCGCTGTAGGTCTTCATAAGCTGGGAGCAACCATAATTCCTGGTACTCTGCAGTTTGCAAAGAAAGATATTGTATATCGTGCAAACGCTGCCCATGTCAAGGCTATCGTATGTGTAAATGATGACTATGTCATCAGACAGGTTGAAAGCTCTCTTCCGGACAGTCCAACAGTAGAGCATCATATCGTTGTAGGAGAAAAGCGCGAAGGCTGGGAATTCCTTGAAGAAGAAATGGAAAAGCAGTCCGATGTATTCCCCCGTCCTACAGGCGAGAATGCTGTTACAAAGGATGACGTTATGCTTGTATACTTTACATCCGGCACCACCGGTATGCCGAAAATGGTACAGCACAGCTTTGCTCATCCTCTTGGACATATTGTTACGGCAAAATACTGGCATCAGGTGCAGGAGAACAAACTGCATATGAGTGTTACCGATTCCGGCTGGGCAAAATTCGGCTGGGGCAAGATCTACGGTCAGTGGATATGCGGCGCTGTTATCTTTGCATATGATATGGATAAATTCGTTCCGGCAAAGCTTCTTGAAAAAATGGCTCAGTACAAGCTGACAACCTTCTGTGCACCTCCCACAATGTACCGCTTTATGCTTCTTGAAGACGTAGCATCATATGATCTTTCATCAATCCAGCACTGGACAACTGCCGGCGAGCCGCTTAATCCGGAAGTAAACAACAAATGGTTTAAATTCACCGGACACAATATATATCAGGGCTTCGGTCAGTCCGAGGGTACTGTTCTTATGGCTGATTTCCAGTGGGATGATATCAAGATCGGATCCACAGGCAAGCCCTCTCCCCTCTATGATATCAAACTTCTTGACAAAGAAGGCAAAGAGGTGGCAACCGGCGAGGAAGGCTCTATCTGCATTATGGATGTAAAGAATAATCCTCCTGTAGGACTTTTCACCGGTTATTACAAAAACCACAAAATGACAGCCGAGCTTCTTCTCGGTGATTATTACAACACCTGTGATATGGCATGGCGTGACAGCGAGGGCTATTACTGGTTCGTAGGCAGAAATGATGATGTTATCAAATGCTCAGGCTATCGAATCGGACCCTTCGAGGTAGAAAGCGCAATGCTTGAGCATGATGCAGTTGTAGAATGTGCAATAACAGGTGCTCCTGATCCCGTAAGAGGTCAGGTAGTAAAGGCTACCGTAGTTCTCAAAAAGAATTACAAGCCCAGTCCTGAGCTTATCAAGGAGCTGCAGGATCACGTAAAGAAATCAACTGCTCCTTATAAATATCCCAGAATCATAGAGTTTGTTGATGAGATTCCGAAAACAATAAGCGGAAAGATAAAGCGTGCACAGATCCGTCACGAAGACGAAGAAGCTGTACGCGTAAGAGATTGGTAAAATTAAATTAAACCGCCGCCTTTGGCTGCATTGTAATGATGCACCCGAGGGCGGCGGTTCTGTTATTATTCTGAAGCCTGTTATTTATGTAACTGTAAGCTTCATAATTTTTTCTGCTGTTTTTCCTGTGCTGTCCTTTATTACGACCTTAATATCGAATGTAGCTGCTGAAGAAGGTGTAAGTGTAGCTGTGTTCTTTGTTGTGAACTCAGTTCCTATCTTATTCCATTTAGTATTTGTTGATCTCTTGAAATAATATGCATAGGTGTAAGGTGAGGTTCCGCCTGCTGCTAATGCGTTTATTTTCACCTGTGTGCCAGCCTTTACAGTGGTTGCAGAGATGGAAGAATTATTTGTAAGCTCAGCAATTACTCCCGAAACTGTGCCCTGGAAGGACTTCGTAGCTACTCTTCCGCTGGCGTCCTTGATAAGCACTCTCATATCATATATAGCCTCTGATACAGGAGTCAGAGTGGCGCTGTTTTTGGTTCCCCATTCTGTACCTATAATATTCCATTTTGTATTGCCGGCTCTTTTGAACATGAAGGTATATGTATAATCAGGCTGACCTCCTGTCTTTTTTCCGTACATCTTGAAGGACTCACCCAGAGCAATTGTTGACTTGTTTAACTTTGATGTATTGGCAAAATCATATGTTGTAGCAGTTGCCTTTATTTTCAGTGACTTTTTCGCAATCTTGCCCTGCGCATCCTTTACCTGTACCTCTACAAGATAATTGCCCACAAGATGAGGATAGAAAACAGCTGTATTTTTCTTGCTGAATGTATCCCCCAACTGAATATAATCATCATCGGTGGATTTCTTGTATCTGAAAAGATATCTGTAAGGAGCTGTTCCGCCGCTTGCTGCACCTGTTATTTCAGCAGGCATTCCCTTTTCTACCGGGCCCTCAGTCATTTTTGACAAATTGGTAAGCTCCTTGACAACCGGTTCGCTTGCCTTTCCTATTCTTGCGAAAGCCGCAGTAATATGGTCTGTATCGCTCTTCTCGAAGCTTAAATCCTCGTTTTATTTGTGGAATAATATTTTGAAAGACCGCTGCTGTCTGCAGCAGAAGCTCCGATACATCCTGCCGCAAAGCATGAAGCGGCTGTCACAGCTGCTAAAACTGCGCTGACTGTTTTTTTCATGCTAAAACTATTCATAATAATCACACCTTTCTAAAAATACATAAATCTTCCTGTGGCTGCTTAATCTTCAGCTGCCATTTTTAGGCTTTTCTATAATTGTACTACATCCGGCACAATCTTACAATGATTAATTGAATAAAATTTACTTATTTTATATTAGTACTGTTTTTAGATCCGTGATGCCTCCATAATGGTCTGCAGCCTGCCTGCAGACGTAAAAAAGCCAGAAAAAGACTTGCAAAAAGGAAGTTTATATGCTACAATATATTAGATGATTATGGAGGCTGATTAAAAGAGTGGGGCGACCCACTCTTTTATCATTACCTGCATACTTTTTCCGGGGTAAAATTCCGGGTGATTCCCGGATCCGGAATTATAAACGGGAGGCTGAGCCCCACAGGAGCAGCTCCCTATAACATCAAACGGAGGAAAGTATATGGCAAAAAAGAAGGGCGGAAATACTGTTGCCGAGGTATCGGCACTTGTGGAGCCTATTATCAGCGAGCTTGGACTGTCGCTCTGGGACGTTCGCTATGTCAAGGAAGGCGCAGTATGGTATCTGCGTATCTTTATTGACAAGGAGCAGGGTGTTACCATAGAGGACTGCGAAAAGGTCACAAGGGCGATCGACGAGCCTCTTGACAAGCTCGACCCAATTGAAGAAAGCTATACGCTGGAGGTTTCCTCCCCCGGCATAGAAAGAGAGCTTGTACGCAACGAGCATTTTGAAAAATTCCTCGGTGCGCCGGTTATGCTTAAACTGCACAGACCAGATGAAAACGGAGAAAAGGAATTCAAGGGCACTCTGGTATCCAATGATAAGGAGTCTGTCGGTGTGATACTCGAAAACGGCAGCGAGCTTACTTTAAAGAAAAAGGATACTGTCTATATCAAGCTCGATGATTTCAATATCTGATGCTGACGAAAATACTATTACGGAGGGTCAAAAGATGAAAAAAAACAGAGAACCTGAGGAGAACCTGTTCGAGGCTCTTTCTCTCATAGAAAAGGAAAAGGGTATTCCTGCTGAGTTCATGCTTGAGCAGATAACCAAGGCAATTATCACCGCCTGCAAGAATTCATACGGCGGAAATGATGATGTTACCGTACAGTACAATAAATCCCGCGGCAGACTTGAGGCAAACCTCAATAAGACCGTAGTTGAAGAAGTAACCGATATCAACAGGGAAATCACTGTTTCTGCTGCAAGAAAGATCAATCCTTCCGCTGCAGTAGGCGATAAGGTGGGCATAGCCCTCGACCCGAAGAACTTCGGCAGAATCGCAGTGATGACTGCAAGAAATATGATCCGTCAGGGAATCCGTGACGGCGAAAAGGAACAGGCATTGTCTGAATATCAGAGCAAGCTGCAGGATATCGTTACTGCAACTGTTGAGCAGGTTGATTCCAATACAGGAAATGCAACTCTCAAGCTTGGCAAGGCAATTGCAATCCTTCCCAAAAACGATCAGGTTGCCGGCGAGGTTCTTAATGTAGGCGATCTTATCAAGGTTTATGTTGTAAATGTCAAATCAGGCGACAGAGGTCCGAGAGCAATAATTTCCCGTACCCACCCTGATCTTGTAAAAAGACTTTTTGAAGAGCAGGTTCCTGAGATCCATGACGGCGTTGTTGAGATAAAGTCCGTTTCTAGAGAAGCAGGATCAAGAACAAAAATTGCTGTTTTCAGCACAGATCCTGAAGTTGATGCTGTGGGCGCCTGCATAGGTCCCAAGGGTCAGAGAGTAGGAAATATCGTAGGTCAGCTTAACGGCGAAAAGATTGATATCATCGAATACAGCGATGATCCGGTGGAATTTATTAAAAAATCCCTCTCCCCTTCCGAGGTGCTGGGAGTTATAATTGATCCCAGCGGAGATAAAATCTGCAAAGCAACCGTTCCGGACAGCCAGCTTTCACTTGCTATCGGAAATAAGGGTCAGAATGTCCGCCTTGCTGCCAAGCTTACCGGCTGGAAAATAGATATACGTCCGGAAAGCGGATTCTTCGGCGAGGACGAGGATGATATTTTCTCTCATCCGGCAAAGGATGATGAACCGGGCACAGCAGATGAAGAAGATATTACTGCTGAAACAGATACACAGGAAACAACAGAACAGGATCCTGCTGAAACAGAGGAAACAGCACAGCAGGATTCTGATGCACAGACAGAAGAAGCTGCTCAGGATGAAACTGAGCAGGGCGAGGAAGGCAGCCAGCCTGAGGAAGAATAATTCAGCCTGCACAAATCGCCGTAACGCTTCGCAGCATTACATACGAAGCTACAGGAGGAAGGATACGTGCGCATGAAGAAAGTGCCTATGAGAAAATGCACCGGCTGCAATGAAATGAAGGAAAAACGCAGCCTTGTGCGAATTGTTAAAGCACCTGAAAATGCCGTAAACAGCGGCGAAATATCTGTTGATCTGACAGGCAAGAAGCCGGGACGTGGGGCATATATATGTAATGACAGCCTCGAATGTCTGAAAAAGGCTAAAAAAGCCGGAAGGCTCGAAAGAGCGTTTTCATGTAAGATCCCCGAAGATGTCTATGACAGGCTTGCTAAGGAGATCTCGGACACAGCCGGTGAGGAAGGAAACTGAAACTTCGGCTTGTCCTGATATACAGCTTCCAACGCTGACATTTTGAATTGCATATCCGGCAGTTCATAACAGAAAAAATCGGAAAGAGTGATCGGAAAATGAATGATAAATTGCTGTCGCTTCTGGGAATAGCAAGACGCGCAGGGAAGCTTTCCCTTGGCTTCGACGCTGCCTCAGATTCAATGAAGAGCGGAAAAACAAAGCTTTTGCTGCTGGCGGCTGATCTTTCAGAGCGCACGATAAGAAGCATCAGCAATACCGCAAACCAGACAGCTACAAAGGTAATAAATACTAATATCCCGATGCAGCAGCTTGGAGCTGCTATCGGCAAAACCACAGGGATCATTTCGGTAAATGACCAGGGCTTTGCAGAGAAGATGAAAACGCTTTACACTGAATAAAGACAGGAGGAATGATTATATGATAAAATACAAGCTTAGTGAAATAGCTAAAAATCTTAATGTTCCCAGCAAGGAGATATCAGAGGTGCTTAAGAACTACCTCAATGTAAATAAAAAATCCGCTGCGGTACTTACAGAGCAGGAGCTTAATGTAATCTTTGAATATTACACCGATAAGACAGGTATGCCTGATCTGAATGCATATTATGCAAGCGCAGCTGAACCCAAGGAAGAGGCAAAACCGGAGCAGAAGCCAGATAAGAAGGACAAGCAGCCTGCACATTCCAAAAAGCAGGATGCTCCCAAAGCTGCTAAGCCTGCTAAACCGGAGCAGAAAAAGAAATCAGACAAGCCTGCTGCAAAGGCTGAGCCTGTAAAGACTCAGGCTGCTCCCCAGCCCGAAAAGGCTGAACAGACCAAAAAGCCTGCTGAGCACCAGAGAAATGATAAAAAACAGAAGAAAAACAAGCAGCCTGCTGTTGCAAGACCAAAGCAGGAAACCCAGATTCTGGGCAAAAAGCTTGATAAGAGCGAAACCGTTACCGAGGATAATTCAAAGGTAAATGAAAACAGAGGTCGTGTTATCAATACACGTGCTTCCCATGTCAACATTGATAAATATAATGAAAAATACGACCGCCTTGCAAGTGAGAAAATGCACAAGGAGCCTACAGTTCAGAAGCAGAAGATAAATCAGCGCTCACAGCAGAAGGGTAAGCCCCGTAATTCCAGAAAGGAAACTGAGGCAGAGCGTCTCAAGAGAATCGCTAATGCACGTAAGGCAAAGCCCATTACTGTACAGATTCCTGACGAAATCACAGTCGGCGAGCTTGCTCTCAGACTTAAGGCTACAGCTGCAGAGGTTATTAAAAAGCTTATGATGCTGGGTGTAATGGCTACAATCAATGATGTTATTGATTTTGATACAGCATCCCTGGCTGCAATGGAATTCCATGCAAAGATAGAGAAGGAAGTTATAGAAACTATCGAAGAAAAAATCATTGACGACAGCGAAGATGATGATACAAACCTGGTTGAACGCGCACCTGTTGTAGTTGTAATGGGTCATGTTGACCACGGTAAGACTTCACTTCTTGATGCTATCCGTCACGCACATGTAACTGCAACAGAGGCAGGCGGTATCACACAGCATATCGGTGCCTACAGAGTAAGAATAAACGACAGACCGATCACCTTCCTCGATACCCCTGGTCATGAGGCATTTACTACAATGAGAGCAAGAGGCGCTCAGGTTACCGATATTGCTATCCTTGTTGTAGCAGGTGATGACGGTATCATGCCCCAGACAATAGAAGCTATCCACCACGCAAAGGCTGCAGGAGTTTCAATTATTGTAGCTGTAAACAAGATGGATAAGCCCGGTGCTGATATCGAGCGTGTAAAGACCCAGCTTACAGAGCATGAGCTTGTTCCTGAGGAATGGGGCGGCGATGTTCCTGTAATTCCTGTTTCAGCTCATACCAAGATGGGTATTGATGACCTTCTGGAAATGGTAATTCTTGTTGCCGATATGAAGGAGCTTAAGGCTAACCCTGACAGAGCTGCAAAGGGTACAGTTATCGAAGCAAGACTTGACAAAGGAAGAGGTCCTATTGCTACTGTTCTTGTACAGAACGGTACTCTTAAGGTGGGCGATATTATTGTTGCCGGCACAACTGTAGGCCGTGTAAGAGCAATGACAAATGACAAGGGCAATAAGGTCAAGACGGCTGGTCCTTCCGTTCCTGTTGAGATAACAGGACTTGACGACGTTCCTACAGGCGGCGATATCTTCAATGCCGTATCTGATGAAAGACTGGCAAGAGAGCTTGTTCAGCAGCGCCGTGACGCTGAGAAGGAAGAACGCTTCAATGCCCGGACAAAGGTTACTCTTGACAATCTCTTCGATCAGATGAAACTTGGAGAAATGAAAGAGCTTAAGATCATAGTTAAAGCAGATGTTCAGGGTTCTGTTGAAGCAGTAAGACAGTCTCTTGAAAAGCTTTCCAACGAGGAAGTAAGAGTTAATGTAATACACAGCGCAGTTGGTGCAATAAGAGAATCTGATGTTATGCTGGCATCTGCGTCAAATGCGATTATTGTAGGCTTTAATGTAAGACCAGATCCGGTTGCCGAAGAAAATGCCAAGCGTGACGGCGTTGATATGCGTCTCTACAGAATCATTTACGACTGCATCGAGGAGATTGAAGCAGCTATGAAGGGTATGCTGGCTCCGAAATTCAAGGAAAATATCCTTGGCAAGGTTGAGGTCCGCCAGACATATAAGATCACAGGCGTTGGTCTTGTTTCAGGTTCCTATGTTCTTACAGGTAAGGTTGTAAGAGGTGCAAGCTGCCGTGTCGTTCGTGACGGTATTATTGTTGCCGATGACACTATAGCTTCTCTTCAGCGCTTCAAGGACAGCGTAAAGGAAGTATCTCAGGGCTTTGAATGCGGTATCACACTTGATAAATACAGCGATATCAAGGAAGGCGATATCTTTGAGATATATGAGATGGAGCAGATAACAGAATAATTGTAATGTTTCAAATGATCCTGCGCTTTTATAGGTTTTCCTGCATCAGCGCAGGTCTTTGGCAAATAAAGGTTTTTATATTTCTTTATTCCAAAGGTTATGTATCTGATGCCAGAGCATTTCAGCTGGATAAGCTCCGGATCAGACCAGTACCAGATAATTTTTCCGGAGGTCAGACCGATGAAAATTTCAACAAAAGGACGCTATGCATTGCGAATGCTTCTTGATCTTGCAATGCACCGTGACGATGGTTTTATTGCACTTAAGGATATTGCAGAACGTCAGAATATCTCCAAAAAATACCTTGAGCAGATAGTACCCCTTCTGAACAGATCAGGTCTTTTACGTACAAACAGGGGTTTTCAGGGCGGTTATATGCTGTCAAAACCAGCATCGGAATGTACAGTAGGAGAGATTCTCAGACTTACTGAGGGCAGTCTTGCCCCGATCACCTGCCTGGAACAGGAGGTAAATGAATGTCCTCGCCAGAGCAGCTGCATCACCCTTCCTATGTGGGAGGGACTTTACAAGCAGATAACAGATTATCTCGACAATATTACCCTTCAGAAAATGATTGATGATTTTACATCCGCAAACGGCGGCGATTATATGATATAAATCCTCATCATACATATTAAAATAATAAAAAAGCTCCCCTTCTCAGTAATACAAAGAAGGGGAGCAAATTTTTATTTTTTTATCTCTTAAGGAATGCAATACCTGTATTGAATTCACTGCCAACCGTGAAGGTATCGTCTAAAGTTGATTCAACAAAGTTACCTGGATCATGAGAGAATACTACGTTTTTGCAGTTATAAAGCATAACTGAACCGCTTACGGAATATCCCTCTTCCATGTTGATCTTATAATTCAGATAAGCAAATGAATCATTACTTCCCTCTGTAAAATCAATCTTCTGCTTATTGAACTTGAATTCAATACTCTCGACACCGGTTACATTCAATGTAACACCCTTTACTACAGTATCATCATCAGCCTTATCCAGATCATAATACTCAAAGATGTTTGAATTGGCTGCGTTTGTAACAACTCCGCCAACCGCATCCTCAAGTGAAATAGCGGATGCACTGGGTACAACATGATCAGTATAGTCAGCTGAGCCATTAACATTTGCGTCTGAAGTTATAAAATAAACATCAGTTGCTACTCTTGCATGTCTAAGAATATAAGTTTCAATTTCAAGTGCCTTTTCCTGCTCACTTGATGTTACAGAAGCCTTTGAATAATTCTGAAGTGCAGATGCGAATATTGCAATACCCATACCGGCAGTTATTGACAGGATAGCAAGTGTCACAACAAGTTCAACAAGAGTAAACGCTTTTTTTGTTTTGTATTTTCTCACAATAATTCCTCCTGTCTCTTACTTTGTATACGGAACAAATGATTCATAAACGATAGGACCACCAGCAGACTCAAAGCAGGTCTTGATGGTAACACCATTCATGTCAACAAGCGGATCAGTAGCAGTATTTTTGTTAAGCTTTGTCTGTACATCAGGAATAAGCGTATACTGATAGCTGACGCCTGACGGGAAATTAACAGTCATATTACCGGATGCATCCGGCTCCGGCTCAACATAAACAGCATCAGGAATATTTGCTGATACAGCAGCAAGCAGAACGCTTACAGTAGTATCGTCTGTACGGATATCATCAGCAGCATCATCAACCTCGCTTCTCTCTGTGAATCTCATGTTATGTACAGTATTCAGAATTATCTCATTGAGTGATGCATTCAGAATAGCCGCGCGGTTTTCATCAGCATTATAAACCGTAGTTGTAAAGCCTCCGACCATTGCTCCAAGTGTTGAAGCGAAAACTACTACAACTATAGTTACACCGATGAGGATCTCAACAAGGGTCAAGCCCCGTTTAGAACGAAGCTTTTTCGGGGATTTTTTAAGTTTCATATTTCTTCCTCCTAACAGCAACTACAAAATATCATACCTCTGCATGGTACAATTACACTTATAATTACATTATACTATAAATTCAGTTCAATTCAAGTTTTTTTTTGCAATATTACGCACAAATTTTAAATTTTTGCTTTGGTTATATTGATAGATGCATCGTAAAAAGCTACAATTATGCTATCGAAAATCAACGGTACATTGTTCAAAGTCAATGTACCGTTGATTGATATTTATTAACCTTGTCACTTTATCCCGGAATATCATTCACGGAACAATTATATCTGTGCAATCAATATTGTCAGAATCTGAATCTACAGCACCATCATCATGTTGTTGTTGCATCACCGATAACGTTATAGATACCGAACATCGGAAGAATCATAGCTATAACAACTGTACCAACAACTACACCGATTACAACTGTCATAATAGGAGTCATGGCATCTGTAAGCTTCTGGGTTGATTCATCACTCTGATCCTCGAAAAGCTCAGCCATTTTGAAAAGTGAATCACCAAGCATACCTGATTCTTCACCTACTCGGATCATTGATACAAGGATTGCATCAAATACCGGATGTTTAGCCATTGCCTCGTGGATTGTAACACCAATCTGTACATCATCAAGTACATACTGGATCTGGTCCTTTACATAAAGGTTCGGAACCGCATCACGTGCAAGTGCCATTGCTTTATGAATCGGGATACCTGCATCAGTAAGAGTAGACATCAGTCGGCAGAAACGTGCAAGCGCACTCTGGCGAACGATAGGACCGATAAGCGGAATCTTAAGCTGAATCTTTGCAAATCCCATTCTGAATTCTGCACTGTTCTTGTTAAGTGTGTAACAGCCAACGCCTATACCAACACAAACAAGAATAATAAGCCACCAGTAACCGATAAGGATATCAGAGAAGCCCATCAAAGCAAGTGTCAGACCAGGAAGCTCCGCACCGAAGGAGCCATATGTATCCTTAAAGGTCGGAAGAACGAAGCCGCACAGGATTACAATAAGGGCAATTACGAGAACTATAAGGAATATAGGATATGTAAATGCACTTCTCAGCTTTCCTGAAAGGGCAATATCCTTCTTACAGATAAGTGCACACTGCATGAACGCATTATCAAGACGACCGTTTGCCTCACCGGCTTCAATAATACTGATGTATACACCGGGGAAACCAACAAAGTTTTTCATTGCCTGAGAGAGAGTAAAACCGTTGTAAAGGTTTTCATTTATCTCACGAAGGATATTTTTTATTGATTTATCCTTTTCAGAATCAATCATAATCTGCATTGACATTGACAGATTGATACCAGCCTTCATCATCATACCAAGCTGGTTGAAGAGCATTAGAAGCGCCTTTTTCTTGATTTTCTTATTATGAATATCGCCGCCCATATCCATCTGCCAGATGCTTGTGGGTTCAGAGCCTGATGCCTGAGAAATATCCTGTACGATAAGACCTTTTTCTCGAAGAATGGCAACAGCCTGGTTTTGAGTTTCGGCTTCGATAGCGCCTTCTTTTTTCTGGTTTCTGGCGTTCATCGCCACGTATTTAAACTTCAAAACAATTCACTCCTCTTCTTCTTATCTTCTTGCGTCCGTATCGCCGATATCGAAGTTCCAAGCCTTCGCTACCTGCTCGGTAATAAGACCCTGAGCAAGAAGGTTATCAATACTCTTGTTCATTGTGATCATACCATACTGCTGACCGAGCTGGATAGACTGCTGGATATTTGCAACCTTATTTTCACGAATAAGGTTACTGATAGCGCCTGTAACGAACATGATCTCAAATGCAGCTACACGTCCGCCGGTTGCTCTCGGGAGGAGTCGCTGAGAGATAACGGCTTTAAGTGATGTTGAAAGCTGTACACGGATCTGCTGCTGCTGATCAGGCGGGAAGATATCAACAAGACGGTCGATTGTTTTTGCAGCACCCTCAGTATGTACTGTGGAGAATACCAAGTGACCTGTTTCAGTTGCGGTAAGTGCGATCTGAATAGACTCACGGTCACGCATCTCACCTACGAGGATAACATCAGGGTCTTCACGCATGGCAGCTCTGAGGGCCATAGGATAGCTGCGGCTGTCCAGACCGATTTCTCTCTGGTTAATAACGCAGCGCTTCGGTGTGTGAAGGAACTCAACAGGATCCTCGATTGTTACAATATGTTTGCTCTTGAATTTGTTGATCTCATTTATAAGAGCAGCAAGGGTTGTAGATTTACCTGAACCTGTAGGTCCGCACATAAGTACAAGACCAGAGTTAAGGTCAAGGGTTTTTCTGATAGAATTAGGCAGACTGAGTGTTGAAAGCTCAGGAACAACACTGTTAATTACACGAAGTACGAGAGATGTTCCGTTACGCTGTCTGAAAGCGTTCGCTCTGAAACGTCCGCATTCGCCGATCTCTACAGCCGCATCGGCTTCACCTGTCTGAAGGAATGTTTCAAATCTTGACTGATTAAGCACTGCCTTGATAATTGCAGTAACTTCAGCTTCATTAAGTGCAGGGTCATTCGTAAAGAAAATGTTACCATGCAGACGGTAAGCCGGATGGTTACCGGAAGCTATATGGATATCGGATGCGCCTTTTTTAACGGCTTCCTTTACAAGGCTATAAAAATCCATTATTAATCTACCCCAATCTGTTTTAAATTTTTTCTGTAAGCTTTATATGCAGATCCCGTTAGTCGTTCGAGATCGTCATTTCTATGAATTCTTCATAAGAGGTCAGGCCCTTAAGCACGTCGATCCGGACATTTTCCTTCATAGGTATCATACCCTCTTCAATTGCCAGATCTCTGATTTCGTCTGTACTCTTACCTGCTGTAATTGCTCTTTTCAATGTTGTTGTAAGAAGCATTACCTCATGTACTGCAATACGTCCCTTGTAACCCTTTTTGTTACACTTCTCGCATCCGCACTTTCTGTAAAGTATAATCTCCTCATTAGGATCAAGCTCCAGACTGATACGTTCATTTTCATCCGGGCTGTATGCTTCCTTACAGTTTACACAAAGTCTTCTTGCAAGCTTCTGAGCAATAACTCCGAGAAGCGCCGAAGATACCATGTATCCTTCAATACCCATATCTATAAGACGAGCAACCGAGCTGGGTGCATCGTAAGTATGCAATGTTGAAAGAACCAAGTGTCCGGTGATAGCTGCCTGAACCGCGATACCTGCTGTTTCACCGTCTCGAATCTCACCGAGCATGATAATATCGGGGTCCTGACGAAGAATACTTCTCAGTGCAGCTGCAAAGGTAAGACCTGCCTTATCGTTTGTCTGTACCTGAGTAATACCTGGCTGAATCTGCTCAACAGGGTCTTCAACCGTGATGATATTGATATCCTCACCCATAACCTCATGCAGCGCTGTATAAAGAGTTGTAGATTTACCTGAACCTGTAGCACCCGTAACGAGGATAATACCTCTGGTACTTTTAACAAGGTGATTGAATTTTTCAAGATTCTCCGGCAGGAAGCCGATATTTTCCTTCTTAAGTTCCATACCCAGAGAAGTCGTAATACGCATAACTATCTTCTCACCGAAAATACTCGGGAGAACGGAAATACGGAAGTCGATA
>ONDB01000023.1 GCA_900316485.1 uncultured Eubacteriales bacterium | reverse complement strand
CGGATGCGCCGTTAAATAAAGGAAAGAAGCTGAGAAATAATGGAATATGTAGTATCCGACAGAGTTAAAAATCTTAAACCCTCTGCTATCAGAGAAATATTCAAGTATGCCGCAGATCCCTCTGTGGTATCCCTCTCTGCAGGCAATCCAGCCCCTGAGGCCTTCCCTTGTGAGGCTATAGCAGAAATATCTGCAAATATACTTAAAACCGATCCTGTCGCAGCACTGCAGTACAGCGTTACCGAAGGCTATCCGCCCCTTCGCCGCGCAGTATGGGAGCGTATGAACAGCAAATACAGCATAGGCGGCGAAAATGATGATATCATCATAACCTCAGGTGCACAGCAGGTTATGGATCTCTATACAAAAACCACCTGCAATGAAGGCGATACCGTTATCTGCGAAGCACCCAGCTTTATCGGTTCGCTTAATACCTTCCGCTCGTATAACTGCCGCCTTTGCGGAATTCCCCTTGAAAGCGACGGAATGAACCTTGCAGCACTGGAAAAAGCTCTGCAGACAGAGAAAAATGTGCGCTTCATATATATAATAGCAAACTTCCAGAATCCTTCCGGAGTTACTACAAGCCTTGAAAAACGCAGGGCTATCTATAATCTTGCAAAACAATATAATGTAATGATCCTTGAGGATGACCCCTACGGTGAACTCAGAATAAGCGGCGAAAGCCTGCCGCCTATAAAATCCCTTGATACCGACGGAATAGTTGTATATTCCGGCTCGTTTTCAAAGGTACTGTCACCTGGTATGCGTCTTGGATATGTAATCGCTCCGAAGCCTGTTGTTTCAAAGATGGTGGTATGCAAGCAGGGCGAGGATGTACATACAAATTCATGGGCACAGATGGTTGCTCACCGCTTTATGACAGAATATGATTTTGAAGCCCATCTTGAAGGACTTCGTGAGATATACAGCAAAAAAGCAAATTACTGCATGGAGCTGCTCGATAAATATCTCGTTCCGGCAGGCATCAGCTACGACAGGATAGAAGGCGGTCTGTTCATATGGTGCAGACTTCCGGAAAATTCAAAGATTTCAATGAGCGAATTCTGTAAACAGGCTGTTCTGAACAAGGTCTGCGTCGTTCCCGGAAATGCTTTTCTGACAGACGAGGCGCAGCAGTGCAGCTCTTTCCGCATCAATTTCTCTACCCCTACAGATGAACAGCTTGAAAAGGGAATAAAAATACTTGGAAAATTAGCATCGGAGGTATTATAATATGTCAGAAGAAATGAAAACAACACAGCCCGAAAAGAAAAAAAGAATATTCAGCGCAATCCAGCCCAGCGGTACAATTACCCTCGGCAATTATGTCGGCGCTCTCAGAAACTGGGTAAAGCTGCAGGATGAATATGACTGTATATTTGCAGTTGCTGACCTTCATGCAATAACTGTAAGACAGGACCCCAAAGCATTCCGCAAAAACATACTCGAAGCTTATGCTCTGTTTCTTGCCTGCGGTATAGACCTTGAAAAAAGCCTGTTCTTTATACAGAGTCATGTTCATACTCATGCAGAGCTTGCATGGGTGCTGAACTGCTATACACAGTTCGGTGAGCTTTCAAGAATGACACAGTTCAAGGATAAATCAGCAAAACACGCGGATAATGTAAACGCCGGTCTTTTTACCTATCCTTCACTCATGGCTGCGGATATCCTTCTTTATCAGGCAGACCTTGTGCCTATAGGCGCAGACCAGAAGCAGCATCTGGAGCTTTCAAGAAATATTGCCGAGCGCTTCAACGGAATCTACGGCAAAACCTTTACTGTGCCGGACGGATATATTCCTGAGGTTGGCGCAAGAATCAAGTCCCTGCAGGACCCCACAAAGAAGATGTCTAAATCAGACGAAAATGTAAATGCCTGGGTGGCAATTCTTGATAAGCCGGATGTTATTATGAAGAAATTCAAAAGAGCAGTTACCGACAGCGACGCAAAAGTATGCGTTGGCGAGGGCAAGGACGGAATCAATAACCTTATCGGCATAATGAGCGCAGTTACCGGAAAAACAGCTGACGAAATTACCGCTGAATTCGAGGGCAAGGGCTACGGAGATTTCAAGACTGCTGTAGGCGAAGCAGTTGTTGAGGAGGTAAGACCAATTCAGGAGCGCTTTGCACAGCTTATCGACGACAAGGCATACCTGGAAGAGCAGTATCGCAGATGTGCGGAAATAGCTCTTAAAATCTCACAGCGCACCCTTGACAAGGCTATGAAAAAGATAGGATATATTCCCAGACCCTTCTGACAATAAAAGGAGAGGACTATCATGTTTGACTTTTTAACAGGAGCAGTATTACTTCTCAGCGCAGTTTACGAAGGCTACAGACTGTATCATGCTGTAAATGCACTTGCCGCACTGAATTCGGCAGCGGCAGGCTTAGACACGGATACGGCAGCCTTTATCCAGACCGAAGCAATGAAAAACGATACTATCGTAGAGATAGTATGCTGTTCAGCTTTGCTGCTGCTTACGCTTATCTGTTTGATACGTTTTATCAGATGGGCGATAATCGGCAATATAATTTTCCTTACTCATAATACAACAAAGGGTTTTCTGAAAACAACGAACAATAAGGATTCCGGTCCCACAGAATCTGTTAAAATAGGCAAAAAGCCCCGTTCCACAGGCGGAATGAGGATAACAAATGATAAGCCAAAAGAAAAGCCTGATAAATAAAGTGTACAGCTATTGTAACACTGTATTGTATGATTGACCCTAAGCAGATAACCGGTCATATCATATTCAGCTGTTTTTGTAAACAAAGGGAGGAATAACTTGAAAAAGAGAAAAAAAGGTACAAGAACCAAGGTACTGATGATTGTCAACCCTCGTTCGGGTACTACCTTCAGACCGCCTTTTTCTGCAAGAAGGATTGCGGAAATATTTCTCGACAATGATATGGAGGTGGGCGTATTTTTCACCTCGCCGGAATATAATGCTGATTTTCTCGTGAAAGAACACGCTGATGAATTCGATATCATCGCCTGCTGCGGCGGTGACGGTACCGTCAGCGAAACAATAAAGGGCATTATGAAGGAAGGTATAGAAAAACCCCTCGGCTATATTCCTGCCGGAACAACAAACGACCTTGCCCGAAGCATTGGTCTGCCCACTAAACCGGTAAAGGCGGCAAGGGTCATTGTTGCCGGACGTCAGCGTCCCCTTGATATAGGCAGCTTTGACGACAGCAGCTTTGTATATATTGCATCCTTCGGAGCGTTTACTGAGGTATCCTACGCTACTCCCCAGAAGATAAAGAATATTTTCGGCAGGTTTGCCTACTATCTGGGCGCAATGAAATGTATGCCTAAAATCCATTCCCACCACATAAGACTTGAAAGCGATACACGGAAATGTGAGGGAGATTATATCTTCGGCTCGGTGACAAATTCAACATCAGTTGCCGGAATATTCAAGCTTGACAATGATATGGTGGATTTTGCAGACGGCAAATATGAGGTAATGCTGATAAAGCGTCCCCGGAATATTTTCACTGCCTTTATGATACTGATGTCAATGCTCAATAAAAGCTATAAGCATGAAAACATAGAGCTTTTTTGCGCTTCGGATATAACAATTACTTCAGATGAACCCCTTGACTGGGCTGTGGACGGCGAACATAAGCGCGGCGGTAAAACCGTTCATATCGTCAATCATCCCCAGGCAATTAATATGATAATGAAGAAAAAGCCCGGTAAACCTAAAAACACTGAAGGAAATGGCTGACAAAAACACCTGTTAACTGAATAATCAGATACGGAGGTAATCTATGAATAATCCATATATGTTCAGTCCTGTTATCAGTCCTTTTGCTGATAATCCAAAATATGTAAAAAAGATATTCTCTACCAGAATTGTAGTTTATTCGCTGATCGTACTTGGCGTTATACTTACAGCCACAATATACGGAGCTGTCTGTATGTTCAATTCGGAAAAGGTGGGCGGAATAATTCTCAGCCAGGATGAGGAAATTGTAAATGTATTAAATTCATCTACCGAGGGCTTTTCGCAGATAATTGTATTTGCGGTATTATTCCTTGTATTCGTGGGATTTGTGTCACTGTTTATGAATACACGCTCCAAATTTGCGAATAATTCCGGCCCCGGAACAGCACCCTTTACACTTTTCCGCATCTTTTTTATAATAATGATATTCCATTCAGTATCAAATCTGTTTTCCTCTGTAACCAGCCCTATGGCAGAGCTTATTGTTTCCACAAATGCAGAATATGACTTTTTGAGCATGGCATTGTACGCTTTGCCTGCAATTACAGGCACATTGTGGTCCGTAGCCGGTCTTGTGACCTGCAGTAATATAATCAAGACAATTAAATGCATGACCCTTTCGGATAAGGGCTGCAAATTCTACCTCATATCAGCCTGTATCCACGCAGTATCAATGGCAGCGACTATGGTGCTTTATTTCGCAACAGGTTTTTCAAAGGGAATATTCAAGTCGTATGACGAAACTACTCCCCAGCTCAAAAAGACAATCATTGACGCTACCCCGTCAGCAGCTATCATATTCGTGATATTTTTTGTTTCCTGCTCTGTTGTGCTGGTTCTTTCAGCCCTGCTTGCAAAAAGATATTCCAACGGCATACAGAATGCTGTACGCTCTGTAAATATGTACGGAACAAATATGTATATGAATTCAAACGGTACTGCAGCAGATTTCTATTCACGTCCCTATGCACCCAATCCCCCTATGCCTGCTGCAACTATGGGTCAGCAGTTTTATTCACTCCAGGCAGGAGGTATTCCGTCTGCTCCTGTTCAGATAATGACCCCGCCTGTGCCTGCGCCGTTCGCACCCCAGTCTGCTCCTGTGAATACCCCCGCCCAGACAGCTGCATCTCCTGTAGCAGATAATGTGAACATCGTAAAGGACAGCACACCGGTTATTTCCACATATGAAAACGAAAAAACTGTAGCTGCATCTGTACCGGATACAGATAATCCGGCTGAAACGGAGGCTGAACCCGTACAAGACCAGGAAACGCCTGCTGAACCGGATAATATTTCTGCCGATGAAGAAAGCTTACCGCCCTCTGTCGTAAAGGAAGAATTTCCAGCAGTTAAAAACGGCACATATATATGCCAGAGATGCGGTACAGTTAATCTTGTAGAAAATAAATTTTGCTATACCTGCGGAAACCAGCGCAGCAGCACTTGAATTGAATTGATAAATAATGTATAATTACTGTTGTTTGCAGTATAAATTGTTTTGCTTCGCCTGAAATGCGGCGTGTGCTTATTAAGAGGAGGAAATTATGAAAAGAACAATATTGCTTGTAATTACGGTTGTGCTTGCATTCACCCTGAGCGGATGTTTTGGTTCAGGAGGAACAGAGCTTCCGGGTGTAAAAACAGAAAACGGCGTTGATCCTGCAAAGGTAGAGGTATCTAAGTACAAAAATAATCTTGACGATTTAGAGAAATATCTTACTGCCCTGAAATATCTTCCTGACAGTATGGAACCTACTGAAATGATGTATAACGTAATAGGTGCTGTAAACGGTGACAGATATATATTTACCGTTGACAATTCATCAGTAACAGTTGAGCTTTATGAATTTGACCCCCAGAACCTTAACAGCGATGCAAAAAGGATTATTGGTGAAATCAATAAAACAGGCAGCTTCAAGGTATTCAGTGCCGAAGACGAAGTTGAATTTCCTGCAGAGCTTTCAGATAATAACAAATATCTGCTTATCTATACAGATAATTCCAATAATGATTCCAATAAAAAGCGCAAGGAAGACTTTACCTCTGCAGTAAAGAATTTCTACAAATAATATCCCCGGGGCAGTGCCTGAGGATATGATAATTAAAATATTATTGATATTATCCGCATGAATGCTGATACTCCAGTGTTCATGCGGATTTTTTCTGCCTATTTCTATTCAGCTGACAAACTGACACCATCTATAGCTATAAATTTCACTACCATTATAACGAAATTTTAAAATAATGAACTGTCAGAGGTTCAATTCTTTTATAATCAGCCGGACTATTGAAAAAGCTTTTTCAATAAATAAAAATGAAAGGATGTTTTTTTTGAAAAGAATAATTAAGCTTGGCATGGTTTTTGACGAGAATAATGCGCCGGATTTCGGCTCCATTGAAGAGGGACGGGACGGCGCTCTGACTTTACTGGATTATGATAAGGGCAAGCTGAATACGGTGCTTACAAAGGCCGGACTTGCTTCTTATCTGAGTGCAGGCTCACGGTTTTCCATTGAGGGCGGCACTAATGCCATTGTGGCAGATGTGCCGGCAGTGTGGAGATATCACAGCGGTTCTGACCAGTGGTATGAGGTGATAGAGAATGAGGACTGACCGCAGTAATCAGAGAGACAGAATAAAGCCGG
>ONDB01000138.1 GCA_900316485.1 uncultured Eubacteriales bacterium | reverse complement strand
AACTGCGGAGCGCGACGAGCAGCTTTGAGGCCGTACTTCTTTCTTTCCTTCATTCTCGGGTCACGAGTGAGGAAGCCTGCTCTCTTAAGCTTCGGACGAAGTGCTTCGCCGTCGAACTTAAGAAGTGCTCTTGAAATACCGTGACGGATAGCGCCTGCCTGACCAGTTACGCCGCCGCCTGCTACACGGCATACTACATCGAACTGAGCTTCTGTTCCTGTGAGAACGAGGGGCTGACGAACGATGAGCTTAAGTGTTTCAAGACCAAAATAATCGTCAATATCTCTGTCGTTGATTGTTACCTTACCGGTACCCTTATAAAGTCTTACTCTTGCAACTGAGCTTTTTCTTCTGCCTGTGCCATAGTAAAATGATGTCTTATCGTACATAATTTATGCCTCCCCTCTTATTATTCCAGAACGATAGGCTTCTGAGCCTCATGCTTGTGCTCTGCACCCTTGTATACATGAAGTCTGGTCATAGCCTTTCTGCCGATTGTGTTTGCAGGGATCATGCCCTTAACAGCAAGCTCGAGAGCCATTTCAGGTCTGTTCTTCATGAGGTTATCATAACGTACAGACTTCATGTGGCCAACATAACCTGTGTGATGATAATAGTACTTCTGCTCTAATTTCTTGCCTGTAAGTACCATCTTTTCTGCATTAACAACAACAACATAATCGCCGCAGTCTACATGAGGTGTGAAAGTAGGCTTATTCTTACCTCTGAGAAGGTCGGCAACCTGTACTGCAAGACGACCGAGCGTTTTGCCGGATGCATCAATTACATACCAGTTGCGCTCAACTTCGCCTGCCTTAGCCATAAAAGTTGACATAGCGTATTCCTCCCAAAATTCCAAATTTCACCCCGGCATCATATATGTGCCTCAGGTTCAGTCAGTATGATAATGGTTCCTGTGCGAAAATCAGCGTTTATCAAAGTATTTCCCCCAAAAACCTTTAAGTCACAACATAGATAATATCACAGTCCCGCTGCTAAGTCAAGCCTTTTTTCAAAAAAAATCATTCTCTGCATATAATACTCTTGTTTTCGCTGTTTTTCTCATTTTTGCTCTCGTTTTCTGATTTGTGATTTTACATTTCTTTGAGGATTCCGGACAAAAAAGTTTTCCACCGCCAGTCAATATGCGGTGGAAAACTTTCGTATCACTTATCAGCTATTACTTTTGCAGATATCATTTTCTTCATGCCTGTTCTGTCAAGTGCTGTACCAAGCAGAAGGAACAACACCGCACTGCCTACACACTGTATTATATTTGAAGGAATATCTGCAACTGCTGCAGCCAGCGCAGCAGTTATTGAAGAACCAGAAAGAAAGGCAAGCAAGGCTCCTGCAATATAATATCCTCCGACACAGATAAAAGCAGCCGGAATTATTGCAGCAAGATTTCTCTTGCAGATTATAGTCTGTCTTTTGCTGCTGAATACTGCAGCGGTAGCAGCCTTTATAATCATTGTCGGCAGCACCCACATAGCATAACCGGAAAGATAGTCTGACAAGCCTGCTCCAAGGGCACCAGCAGCCATTGCATACGGTGTGGGAAGCAGCGCTGCCGCTAGAAAAATAACTCCGTCTCCGATATGTACATAGCCCTGATTTGTAGGAATATGTACAAACGCCGTCATAACATATGTCATAGCAGCAAACAATGCTGCCAGTATCATATATTTCAGATGGTCTCCTGTTGATTTCCTGTTCATCCCAAAAACCTCCTTTTAAAAGCCGTATATCACACATAATAATTATTATAATCATCTGCTGTGACAAGCCAAATAAAACCGCTGACATAAAACCTGCTTTACATATAGGTTTTATGTAGGTATTATAGCACTTTCAAACTTTCCTGTCAAGCAAAATAAAACATATTTTCCGTAAATATCTTAACACCCCCCAACACATATGTCAAGCGCCAGCGTCACGTTTGCGTCGGAGTTAGTGTAAAATAATTCTGGGTTTATTCAAAACCAGAATTGGCTAAGATAAAGCAAACCAAGCTATTACATCAGCACCGCGGGCAGCAAAACAGTTAGGCGCATTCAGAGCGTAACGTAGTGAAGCGACACCATCGCGTTGCGGCACCGGCGGCTCGCCGGCGCGTT
>ONDB01000134.1 GCA_900316485.1 uncultured Eubacteriales bacterium | reverse complement strand
GCAGGTAACAGGACTTGAACCTGCATGAAATTGCTTTCACATGGACCTGAACCATGCGCGTCTGCCAATTCCGCCATACCTGCATATCGGACTGCTTCATTATTATATCAAAGCTTTTACCATTTGTCAAGCATTTTTTCTCCGCTAGCCGGCGAGCCGCCGGTGCCATAACGCGCCAGCGTGACGCTGGACCCTTAACGCGATGGTGTCGCTTCACTACGTTGCGCTCTTAATGCGCCTTACTATCTTGCTGCCCGCGGTGCTGCTGTAATTGCTAAGTTTACTTAGACTTACGCTGCCAGTCAGAACAGGGAGACAGTAACTGTCCCACGAACAATAGACCACAGTGGATTTTCAGCACCAGAAAAAAGTATCAAAATGCTGCCCCAGGAAGGGGTGAGATAAGGAAAAGGGATTTGAAAAGGGGAGAACCTTAAGAGAGGGGGCGGGTAAGTCACCTATCTTACGGTGCTCCTATTTTCCCACGTGCCGCAAGGCACGCTTTGCATAAAACCTGCTCTCCGAATCATACTACAGGAACACAATAAAACCAGCGTAACGCCGGTGCCGCAACGCGCCGGCGAGCCGCCGGAGCAATAACACGATGGTGTCGCTTCACTACGTTACGCTCTTAATACACCTGACTGTCTGGCTGCCCGCAGTGCTGCTGTAATTGCTTGGTTTACTTTAGTTTTCGCTGATTCTGGTTTATAATATTCCCGGAATTATTTTGACAAACAGTGTGCGGAAAAAATGTGTTCAAAATCTGTTTGATAGTTGAAAAATCAAAAAGAAGTGGTATAATTATATGGTAGGTCAGCGACTTTGATCTGTACAGATTTTTTTGAATTACTGCATTTTAAGCCGCTCTCACTGAGGGCGGTTTTCAGTTTTCTTAATATTCTGCAGATTTTGATAAAGGGGTCGAAAGCCGCTTGAAATCGTTTGTTTTTTAACAAACCTTAAAATAACCTTAAAATAGTCTTAACGTAGTTTAAGAGATGCTTAATAAATTATTTTAAAAACAATCGAATATTGTTAGCAAATTATGAACAAAACTGTTGTATAATAACATCATCAAGAAAAAAGAATTTTGGAGGTAATATTATGGACAACAATAATGAACTTCAGAGAAATGGCATGGAAATGCCCAACAATGCAGACAATAATGCTAATGTAAATAATCAGAATTCATTTGGAGGTAATACTATGGATAACAGAGAAAACAACTTCAATCAGAACACAGTCGATAATAACAGCGAAGCTCCTGTATTTGCAGAAAAATCCGCTATCAGATCAGATATCTCAAAGCAGGATACACAGCCTGTATCTTTAAACGGATATCAGCCGGCTGCAAATACTCAGCAGTCAGCTCCGGCAGGAAACAACATTTCCTCTTCTTCCGCACAAAATCAGCAGTATCCCTATACACAGCAGTATCATCAGGTTTATCCTTATACCAGCCAGTACAACGGCATCTTTCCTTATAATGTTATGAACAACGCTCCTCATAAAACTCCCAAGCCGAAGAAAAAAGGAAAAGGCAAATTTGTAGCAATTGCAGCCGGAACTCTTGCTCTGGCACTTTGTGTAGGAGTAGGCGGAGGAATGCTAGGTTCCTATCTTGTAAGTTCAAATTCAACTGCTGTAGAAACAAGCATAGAAGCATCCACAGCTAATGAATCCGGCAGCAGTAATAATACATCAGGCGCTCTGAATATTACAAGAGCTGAGGAAACCAGCACTACTCCTACATCTACTCAGGAAGTAGCCGCAAAGGTAAGAGATGCAGTTGTAGAGATAACTACAGAAACAACCCAGTATGATGCTTTCTATGGTCAGTATGTATCACAGGCAGCAGGAAGCGGCGTTATCATCTCAAAGGATGGCTATATTCTCACTAACAATCATGTTATCGAAGATGCAAGCACAATTACAGTACGCCTTACCAACGGCAAGACATATACAGCAAAACTCATCGGCAAGGATGCTACTCTTGACGTAGCGCTTATCAAAATTGAAGAAAACAACCTGACAACTGCAACATTTGGTGATTCTTCCAAGCTTTGTGTTGGTCAGACAGCAATAGCGATCGGCAATCCTCTGGGACAGCTGGGCGGTACAGTTACAGACGGCATTATCAGTGCTCTCGACAGAGAAATCAAGATTGACGGTAAGACAATGAACCTTCTGCAGACTAATGCTGCTATCAATCCCGGCAATTCAGGCGGCGGTCTTTTCGATGCAAACGGAAATCTTATCGGTCTTGTAGTTGCAAAGTCAAGCTCAACCAGCACAGGTACATCTGTTGAAGGTCTCGGATTTGCAATTCCTGCCAACGATATAGTTGATATCCTTGAAGATCTCAAGACAAAAGGCTATGTAACAGGCAGAGGCTCACTGGGTATCAATGTAGTAACCGTCAGCGGCCAGGAAGCAATGTTCATGTACAGGGTTGATAAAGAGGGCGTTTACGTTTCTGCTGTAACAAGCGGCGGTGCTGCTGATAAGGCAGGTCTTAAGGTTGGCGACTGCATTACTGAATTTGACGGAAAAGCAATTACAACCGGTTCAGAGCTTACAGCTGCTGTTTCAAAGCGTAAAGCAGGCGAAAAGGTCAATATCAAGATTACTCGCGACGGTAAGGAGCAGACAATTGAAGTGACTCTCGGTGAAAAGGTTGCAGACAGTACCACAAGTTCCGAAAATAACAGACAGTCCAGCGGAAACTACTACTATGGTGGCGGAAGCAGCGACTTCGGAGATGGCTTCTTCGGAATTGGCTGATAAGAAAACAAACTTATAAAATAAATGCATAATAAATCCTTTTCTGCACCCGGAGTATTCAACCGGGTGCAGAATCTTTTGTTATGGCGGTTTAATTGTGTTCATGTAGTAGTATGATTCGGAAAGCAAGTTTTATGCAAAGCGTGCCTTGCTTCACGTGAGAAAAGGAGATGACATTTTCCTGAATTATCCCCCTCGCTTCGGCTGCTGAACGCTTTTCTCTGGTGCTGAAAATCAACTGTGGTCTATTGTTCGTGGGACAGTTACTGTCTCCCTGTTCTGACTGGCAGCGTAAATTTAAGTAAACCAAGCTATTACAGCAGCACCGCGGGCAGCCAGACAGTCAGGCGCATTTAGAGCGTAATGTAAGTGAAGCGACACCACAGCGTTAAGGCATCGGCGATTCGTCGGCGCGTTAAGGGTCCAGCGTCACGCTGGCGGCTCGCCGGCGGTGGGTTGTAATTTTGGAAGAAATCTGATATAATAAAGAAAATGCGGCTCGCAGATTGAGTTATTAATAGTATAGATGCTTTTCAGATTGTGAAAGCATTAAGAAGTCACCGCAGACTGCGGGCTGATCTTTTGGCTGATTGTAAATGAATTGCTGAACACAGAATTGTTCTTTTATATTTCGCAGTCAGCAAAACTTAAATAAAGGAGTAACGAAAATGTTTTCTGTTGCAATAGACGGACCTGCCGGGGCAGGAAAAAGCACTATAGCAAGATCAGCAGCAACTCAGCTTGGATTTATCTATGTTGATACAGGAGCACTTTACCGGGCTGTGGGACTGCATTGTATCCGCAGCGGAATATCTGCGGAGGATACCCAGGCAGTTGCAGACTGCCTTGAAAAAATAACAGTGGAGCTTGCTTTCAAAGGAACTGAGCAAAGAGTATTTCTTTGCGGAGAAGATATATCAGATGATATCCGCAGTGAGGCTGTTTCAATGATGGCTTCAAATGTTTCAAAGCTTCCCGTAGTTAGACAGCTCCTTCTGGGACTGCAGAGGGATATTGCTTCTAAAAATAATGTAATAATGGACGGCAGGGATATAGGAACCGTAGTTCTGCCAAATGCGGATGTTAAGATATTTCTCACCGCTTCGCCGGAATCAAGGGCAAAGCGCAGGACACTTCAGCTTGAACAGAAGGGCGAAACTGCGGATTATGATATAATACTTGAGGATATAAAAAAGCGTGACTATAATGATTCGCATAGAGAAATAGCTCCTCTGAAGCCTGCTGAGGGAGGTATTATCGTTGACACCACAGAGCTTACCCTTGAGCAGTCAATTAAAAAGATAACAGAGATAATCTCCGGGAGGATAGAATGAAATGAATCCTTTGTATGCTGTGGGAAAGGTATTGCTTGTACCTATAATGAAGTTTCTGTTTTTCTATAAAGTGAACGGCAGGGAAAACATACCGAAACAAGGCGGTTATATTCTTTGCTCAAATCATATGTCAAATCTGGACCCTGTTTTTCTGGGACTTTCACAAAGAAGGCAGATATTCTTCATGGCTAAGCTTGAACTGTTCAAAAACAAGCTTTTCGCTGCACTGATACGTACTCTTGGAGCTTTTCCGGTAGAGAGGGGAGCAGGAGACGGCAAGGCAATCGGAACTGCTGAAGAGATTCTGCGGAAGGGCAATGTGCTTGGGATATTCATAGAGGGAACACGTTCAAAAACAGGCGAGCTTCTTCGCCCGAAAGCTGGAGCTTCAATGATCGCAGAACAGACAAATGCTACGGTACTTCCTGTATGCATTACTCCGAAAAAACAAAAAATACGGGTGTTCTCTAAAGTGACGATTTCTATAGGAAAACCAATGACCACTGAACAGCTTGGTCTTGGAGGCGGCAGCCCGGAGGGTTACCGCAAGGCTTCAAAATTGATAATGAATGAAATAAAGGCAATGCGTGAGCGTGACAGGGGAACAGTCAGGAATCTGGAGGGAGATAAGAAATGATAACAGTTGCAAAGACAGCCGGATTCTGCTTCGGAGTCAGCCGTGCCGTAAGCATTGTTGAAAAATTGCTGGATGAAGGCAAAAAAGTTACAACCCTCGGTCCGATAATCCATAATCCGCAGATGGTGGAAAGCCTGGCAGAAAGAGGAGTAAGCATTGCAGAAGAACCGGAACAGGCTGATAAGGATACCACTCTCGTTATCCGTTCTCATGGGGTATCGCTGGACGTAATGAACAGGATCAGAGCTTGCGTGACGGAATACAGGGACGCGACCTGCCCATTTGTCAAAAAGATCCATAAAATCGTTGCAGAGCATTCTGATTTGGGCGAGATCATTCTCATTGCAGGTGATAAAAATCACCCGGAGGTGAAAGGAATAATCGGTCACCTGACGGGAGATTACCACACCTTTTGCAATTGCCAGGAATTGGAAGATCTGTTGATTAAATTTCCCGAGTGGAAAAATAAACCTATCTGTATGGTTGCTCAAACGACTTTTGATATAAAAGAATGGAAAAATTCATTAAAAATGTTGCAAAAAGTCTGTACAAATGGTAAAATATTTGATACAATATGTAGTGCCACATCTG
>ONDB01000101.1 GCA_900316485.1 uncultured Eubacteriales bacterium | reverse complement strand
TGATGAATAGATTCCGCCGCCGCATGCGAATACGCACTCTGTGCCGGAGCCGTACCATGTATCCATAGCAGCTGTGATATCAGCATCGCCGAAGAACTGTCCGCCATATACGTACTTGATCTCTACGTCAGACTTGCCGAGCTCAGATGCAGCAGCATCAGCACCCTGAACAAATCCGTGTCCGTATCTCTGAACAGCAGGTACTGCCATTCCGCCGAGGAATCCAAGCTTGGTGAATCCGAGCTTTACAGCTGCGTATCCAGCCATGTAGCCTGCGATCTCTTCCTGATATACAGCGCTGTATACGTTAGGTCCGTCAAATTCTCTCTCGCCGTAAGCTGTCAGGTCGCCTTCAGATACGTCGAGCGCTACGAACTTGATATCCTCATACAGTGGAGCTACTTCATAGATCGCATTAGCAAAAGCGTATCCAGGCATTACGATTACGTTATAGCCTTCCTCTATAGCTTCTTCTATTGAAGAAACACGGTCAGCATCAGCATCGGAAGCAGGCTTCTTATATGTGAATTCTACATCGTTAGCTTCACAGAAAGCCTTGCATGCTTCGTATGTTGTCTGGTTGAAGGACTGGTCTGTGATGTCACCATAGTCTGTTACCATTGCAACCTTCATGGTATCATCATCAGCAGCAGCTTCTTCTCCACCGCCGCCCCCGCATGCTGCAAATGTGAATACCATTACAGCAGCGAGGAGCATTACAAGAAATTTCTTCTTCATAATTCCCTCCTCAAGTGAAATCAAGAATATAAACCTGAAAACAATAATTTCATACTGGCTAAATTATAATCTATCAATCTCAAAAATTGAATACAGTAATAATAAAAATATGTTTTTTGTTATTTATCATAAATCTTTATAACAGGCGTCATAAAAGACGCAGGATGACTGATCCTCTCTGTTAATAATTGCATCAATATTTCATTCTGATTCATTACTGTTACTATCTATTTGTCACTTTTTTATAGTAAAATATTAAAAAAATGAAAGGCGGTCTGCTTTTATGGCTAAGCTTTATTTCAAATACGGAGCCATGGGATCTTCAAAATCCGCTCAGGCTCTTATTACAAAATTCAATTATGAAGAGAAAGGAATGTCTGTATGGCTCATAAAGCCCGGTACAGATACAAGAGACGGCGCGGATATAATACAGAGCCGTATAGGTTTGTGGCAGAAAGCTCATGTCATATATCCTGATACAGATATCATTGATGAATATCACAGGTGCGGAGACTGTGATGTAATCATTTCCGATGAATCACAGTTTCTGACTCCATCACAGATAGATGATCTTCGTACTCTTGTAGATGAAGAAGATCTTCCTGTACTGTGTTTCGGACTCAGAACTGATTTTATGACTCATTTTTTCCCCGGCGCTATGAGACTTATGGAACTGGCGGATTCTATTACTGAGATCAAAACAATTTGCGAGTGCGGGCGTAAAGCAACGGTTAACGCACGATTTGATGAAAAAGGCAATATCATTACTGAAGGTGATCAGGTGATGCTCGGCGGAAATGACAGATATACAGCTATGTGCCACAAATGCTGGGTGAACAGAATCAATGAACAGAAGAACAATGGATAGAGAAAAATATGTAGTTGTAATAGGTGCTTCAAATATAGATATTGGCGGTCATCCTCACAGACCTCTGATTTTTGCTGACTCTAATCCGGGCAGAATAACAGTCAGTTTTGGCGGTGTAGGAAGAAATATAGCTCATAATCTGAGCAAACTGGGTGTCAATACAAAACTGATCACCGCTGCCGGTAATGATGTACTGGGCAGAGAAATGATGCAGCAGTGTATCAACGCAGGAATAGATATTGAATACTCAATTACAGATCTTGACGAAAAGTCATCTATGTACTTATACATAAATGACGAAAAAGGGGAGATGAGTGTCGCTGTTTCTCATGTAGACATTATTAATGTAATCACTCCTGAATATATCGATTCTGTTGAGTCTGTAATCAATAATGCCGCTGCAGTAGTTATGGACTGTAATGTTTCTCATGACACATTTATTCATCTTAAAGAAATATGCAGAGTTCCTCTCTATGTAGATACCGTATCCATAACTCACGCAGAGAAAATAAAAGGATATCTGGAAGGTATCAATACACTGAAACCTAACCGATATGAAGCGGAATATCTGACAGATATCAAAATAGAAAATCCGGAAGATTATTATGAAGCAGCCAGGAGTCTTATTGATCAGGGAGTTGAAAATGTATATATCTCTGATGAATCAAAAGGTATACTGGCGGCAGACAGAAACGGTATATACAAAATAAGAAGATATCCGGCTCATGTTATCTCAACTACAGGTGCCGGTGATTCTGCAATGGCAGCTATCGTATGGGCTTCACTTAACGGCCGCAATATCTGTGATACTGCCAAAGCTGCTAACGCAGTCGCCGCAATTACGATTGAGGTAAATGAAACGATCAATCCTCATCTTAATAATGAATCCGCAGTCGAACGTATCAAAAGCTACGATCCTGTAGTAGAACAGATAAAGGAGTATGATGATGAATAGATTTCTGGATATTAAACCTGAAGTAAAAGAAGCTATCGAAGCAGGTAAACCGGTCGTTGCTCTTGAATCCACAATAATCAGCCACGGAATGCCTTATCCTCAGAATGTTGAAACTGCTCTGAAGGTAGAACAGATCATCAGGGAAAACGGAGCAGTACCTGCAACGATTGCCATTATAGGCGGAAAACTCAAAGCAGGACTTACCCCTGAAGAAATTGAATATTTCGGTAAGAAAGGACCTGAAATAACCAAAGCTTCCAGAAGAGACCTCGCAATGCTCTGCGCAAAAGGGGAGGATGGTGCCTGCACCGTAACTACCACAATGATGATCGCTCATATGGCCGGGATCAAAGTATTTGCTACCGGCGGCATCGGAGGTGTTCACAGAGGCGCGGAAAAAACAATGGATATAAGTGCTGACCTGGAAGAACTCGCACAGACTCCTGTCATGGTCATATGCGCAGGATGCAAGTCTATTCTCGACATAGGTCTTACACTGGAATACCTTGAAACGAAAGGAGTTCCGGTCATAGGCTACGGTACAGAAGATATGCCTGCTTTCTATACACAGAAAAGCGGATTCAAAGTCGATTACAGAGTAGACGGTCCTGAAATTCTGGCAAAATACTTCAAAACCCATCTCGAGCTCGGTCTCAGAGGAGGAATACTTGTAGGAAATCCTATTCCGGATGAATACTCTATGGATCCGGATATTATAAATTCAGCTATAGATGCTGCTATAGATGAATGCAGCAGACTGGGTATCAGAGGCAAAAAAACAACTCCATTTCTCCTTGCCAAAGTAAAAGAACTTACAGGAGGAGACAGTCTTGATTCCAATATAAGACTGGTATTCAACAATGCTAAAGTAGCAGCTCTTACAGCTGCAGAACTCTGCAAATAAATCAAAAAAGACTGTATTTCATAATGATCCCGGCGATGAGAAAGTAAAAATTATGAATTACAGTCTTTTTTATGTCTTTTTATATAAATAATGAATTAATTCATTCTGATAGGCAGTATGAGATATGCGTATTTTTCACCTTTTAACGGTTTTATAACGCATGGACTTATGCTGTCTTTGAAGTTGATCAGTATTTCTTCATCTTCAATTACGCTCAGAGCGTCTTTCAGGTATTTTGAGTTGAGTCCAATATTAAGACCTTCACCGTCATTTATTATTTCTACTTTTTCTTCAATATTACCTTCTTCATTCAGGGATTTAATAACTATCAGATCACTGTCTATATCGAATCTGATCAGATTGTTATTCTGTACTGACGCAAGAAGAGATGCTCTTTCTGTACTCTTCAGAAGATCATTTCTCTTAACTCGTACATTGATATCTCCCTGCTTGCCTAGAATTCTTCCGTAATCTATAAATTTGCCTGAGAAAGTATTGATGATTACTTTATTATTATCGAATTTCATGACAGCTTTTCCGTCAGCTATCTCAAAACTCATTTTATCTTCTCCGTCATCGCTTATAATTTTTGCAGTCTCATTAATAAGCTTTGCAGGGATAACAGCACTGATATTTATATTATTATCAACATCGATATTATAAGTAGCGATTCTGTAAGGATCTACTCCAACCATCTTCATCTTACCGTCTTTGATCTCAAGAAG
>ONDB01000133.1 GCA_900316485.1 uncultured Eubacteriales bacterium | reverse complement strand
GTCAAGTCCACCCCATCGCCGAGCGTGACGCCCGGCGAGCCGCCGGTGCCATAACGCGATGGTGTCGATTCACTTATGTTACGCTCTTAATGCGCCTGACTATTTTACTGCCCGCGGTGCTGCTGTAATTGCTTGGTTTACTTAAATTTACGCTGCTGGTCAGAACAGGAAGTCAGCAATCGCCTTACGAACAAAAACTACAATTGACGTTCAGCACCAGAAAAAAGCGTTCAGAACCTGTCCCACGAGCACAAACCACAGTTGATGTTAAGCACCAGAGGACAGCGTTTAAAAGCCGCCCCACGAAGGGGTGAGATAAGGAAAAGGGATTTGAAAAGGGGAAAACCTTAAGAGAGGGGGCTTTGCCCCATTTCTTGTGGTTGTCCTCTTTTCTCCCGTGCCGCAAGGCTCGCTTTGTATAAAACCAGTTCCCCGAATCATACTACAGGAACACAATTAAACCAGCAGACCGCCAGCGTGACGCCCGGCGAGCCGCCGGAGCCGCAACGCGATGGCATCGCTTCACTTGCGTTACGCTCTGAATGCGCCTGACTATCTGGCTGCCCGCGGTGCTGATGAAAGTGTCTGGAATGCTTTATATTATCTGATTTTGTTTTTTGAACTCAGAATAATTTACTATCAAACATCCGGTAAGCCTCATAATATGATAATGACCTGTTTTTTATTGAAAAAGCAGCGCCGTACCTTTTGTATATATAGCGCCGGAATCAGACG
This sequence comes from uncultured Eubacteriales bacterium, assembly GCA_900316485.1. Classification (GTDB taxonomy): domain Bacteria; phylum Bacillota; class Clostridia; order Oscillospirales; family Acutalibacteraceae; genus UBA1213. The sequence continues at coordinate 4,207 of ONDB01000133.1, read as the reverse complement.
GCTGAAACACAGAAAAACTGTTCAGCCGCCGGATAAGGATGCTTTGGAAGGAGATATGTATGGATGTCATAAGGATGCTCCAGAATTCGGAGTATTTCATTGAACCCCTGCCTCCGTCACCAACTGTGACAATGGCGTATGTACCATATCAGAATGCATCAGCACTATATGCTCCGGAACAGGCTCTTTGCAAAGGGACCCTGTTCCCGGACCTTGATAAGCCCTTCAACCCTGAAAGCAACCGGGGAGGTATGAAAAATGACTGAACGAAGCAAAATGCTGAGAAAGCTTTCAGCCGTTGAATTTGCCGCTCATGAGCTTCATGTATATCTTGACACGCACCCGGGGGATAATTCTGCAGGAGCTGCGCTTGATAAATATGAAAATCAGGCCCGTAAGCTTCGCAGTGAATTTGAGAGCAAATTCGGACCCCTTACCCCCGGAGATGACGGCAGCCGCTGGGCATGGATAGCAGACCCCTGGCCATGGGATAAGGAGGAAAGCTGAGATGTTTGTTTACGAGAAAAAACTGCAGTATCCCATCAATATAAAGCAGCCCAATCCTGCTCTGGCAAAAATCATCATAAGCCAATATGGCGGTCCTGACGGTGAGCTGGGTGCATCTATAAGGTATCTGAGCCAGCGTTACAGCGTTCCGTATCCCGAAATAAAGGCTATACTCACAGATGTGGGTACTGAAGAATTAGGGCATCTGGAAATGGTGGGGGCAATAGTTTATCAACTGACAAGGAATCTTTCACTTGACGAAATAAAGGCTGCCGGTCTTGAGCCATATTTTGTAGATCATACTACAGGCATATATCCGGCTGCGGCAACAGGTGTACCCTACAGTGCCGGCAGTATGCAGGTCAAGGGAGATATCATTGCAGACCTTCACGAGGATCTTGCCGCAGAGCAAAAAGCAAGGGTCACATATGACAATATCCTGCGTTTCTGTGATGACCCTGATGTACTTGATCCTATCCGTTTCCTGCGGCAGAGAGAGGTCGTTCATTACCAGCGTTTCGGCGAGGCACTGCGCATAGTCACAGATAAGCTGGACAGCAAAAACTTCTATGCCTTCAACCCATCATTTGACAAATAGTGCATAACCCTGTTATTAATGCAGAACAGCAAAATTCAGCTTATATTAAGCGCTGCTGTGTAATACAGTGATTACAAACTGAAAAAAATAAAAACGGCTGTGACCAGGCACCAAGCCCGGCTTCACAGCCGTTTATTCTGCAGGGGTTATCGCATTATGACAATGATGCACAGATCATAATAACAAAAATGCGACTCTCCGCCTTTACATTGATTTGACAAGCTTTCTGTGCTTTCTTGCGAACATGAGGAAGAAAAGCACTCCGAAAACTATAAATGCTGCGGCAAATATCCAGAAATAGGTGAATATGCCGTTGAAATAATATACAAAAAGATTATAAAGAGATCTTGTCATAATATTGACCTTACTGAATATTTTGCTGAAATATACCAGACCTGCAACCGCAGCGTCACATATGAATGCAGCAATGAATGCATAGCTCAGATATCTGTATCCTCTGTGCTTGAATTCATTAGTAAGGAACAGTATCAGCGTGAGAACTATCCCGATTATTGTAAGAACAACTATTGTAACAGTAAGCGGAACATTCAGCTTTACAACGTAATTGGCAACAACCGAGAAGAATGGTATCTCTATTGTATTGGAATACAGATCCGCTGCCTCATTTACAAGATATTCAAGGGATTCTTCCTTGACCTCTGTATTTTCCTTTTTATTGTCCTCTATATATGAATCGAGCGCTGCTCTGAATTTCTGCTTGAAATGAGTGGTATTGATAACAGTAGAGCTTCCGTTATAGAAGGACTCAACATACTGTGTTACATCCTCGCGAAGATCAAGTGAATTAGTAAAATCATTTGCAAATTCGCTGGACAGACCACTGGCATGAGAAAGGCTTTCAAGCTGCTGTCTCAGTTCTTCCGTAATCTGAGTGTAATACTCACGGTCAGCCATTACAGAAAGCATATAATCGCTGGAAAATACTGTGGTTCTGAGAGCTATACAGCAGGTAAGCAAAAAGAGTATCAATGCAAGAAAGAATGATACAACGCAGTATGCAAAGCATTTCGCATCTGATTTTTCCTTTCTTCTGTGATGGTGGTGATGTTCACCGGATGATCCTTCTGAGTTATCACCAAGAAAGCTTACATCCTTTTCATCTTCACCATCAGAAAGCTTTATTGAGCCAAGCTTTCCGTTATAATTTTTTTTGCCTGGGGTTATCAATTCACTATCGTCAGAATTATTGATTTCTTTTGTTTTTTCAGACATAATACACCGCCTTAACTTCTGATATCCAGCCTGGGTCCTGATACATACTTAGCATATACAAAGCATCTCTGGGGAGTAAGTCCGAACTGATCAAAGGGATAGCAGGTATAAAGAGTAAGTATCTCTTCCTCTGCTCCTAAATCAATTGCGGTTTTATCGTCCTTATGCTTTACCTGTATATCGGTTATTTCATATCTGTAGTTACCGTAGCTGGTTCTGATAACAATGTTCTGGCCAACCTGAGCGTATTTAAGCCCGTTGAAATATGTTGCATTATGTCCTGCCACAAGTATAGGTCTTCCATATCCGGGGATGAAACTACCTGTGTATATTCCTACACCGTAATTTAACTGCACATCGCCGTCTCCGTAAAACAGAGGGCATTTTATTCCGCAGTCATCCATTATGAGCTCACCAAACTGATCGCTGTAATCAGGGTACTCTATTTCTTTTATCGATATGGTTTTTGATTTTACCGACGCTTTTTTGGGCTGACTTTTGCTGGTAGCCTCGTCAAGTCCTTCAGAAGTCGGCACATATATATTATTGAATTCCTGTGAGAAATTATGGGGGTTGTCAGAGAAGAACAGACTCGCCATATTATAGAATCTCATAGTGTTGGGAATTATTATTGCTGCAGTAATACCGAGAATCAATAAAGAAAAGACAATGGGAAGAATTATAAAATTCTTCCCATTGAGTGTACGGTGCGAAGAATGATGATGATGCTTATTATGCATCAACAGTCTCCTTCTTAGAAGTTCTGATAAGATAAATGCCTGCAGCTGAAACTACAAGTACGCCAACGCCAGCAACAGCAACTACGCCCGGAACGCCGAAGCCTGTTGTTTTAACAGCGTCGTTCTTACCATCTGTTGTAACGTCTGCTACCTTCTTACCACCCTTTTCGTCCTTTGTAACAACAGTTACGACTTTAGTGATCTTGTTGTAAGAAAGTGTAACGTTCACAACACCTGATGCTTCGTTAGCAAGAGCAACAGCCTTGTCTTTCTCAGCATCTGTGAAATCAGAGAACTTAGCCTTGCCAACGCTTGTGAGGTAAGCCTTAACAGCGTTGATCTTAGCGATGACCTGATCAGCCTGTGCATCTGTCATTTCGATTTCTTTTACGAAATACTGCTCAGCCTGGTTGATGTACTGTGCAGGAAGGCTCTTCTGAACGCCACCCATCTCAACGGTGGTATGAAGCTCGTTGAGTACCTTCTGCTCTGCATCATTAATACCAGTTGTATTAGCAGCGAATGCAGATGCTGAAGCTCCTACAGCTACTACTGCTGAAAGCATTGCAGCTGAGAGAACCTTAAGTACCTTCTTCATGAAAAAACTCCCTTTCATAATATTTGAATACGAATATACACATCATCCGGTCTTGCGGCCAGACAACTGACACATGCTCCCCTTCTGACGTAAAACTGACCGTTACGTGAGAGACCGACCAATTTTTGCCAAACAATTGTACATATGCCCATATATCCAATTCTTCAGTAATTATAATACCACAATAGTATAATTGTCAAGATAATAGAACAATTTTTTTTAATTCGTCCAAATGCACAACGTCTTTCTCAGGCGAAGAAACATTAAGTCGAAACTGCTGACAGTCAGCAGCTGTTCCTACCTCAACCTATAGGTACTACTCTGTTATTTTACCACTTTATTAAAATTTTTTCAATAGATATAATTAAAAAAAACACGATTAGTATATTTTTCCAAAAAATATACTGACCGGAGATATAATATTGTTCACAAATATATGCAATAAATAAATACCGGAAAAGAAAAAACGACCAGCAAGCAGCACCCTTTTTTCAGGAGTATTTCAGATAACTCCCACCGTCACAGCTTACG
>ONDB01000066.1 GCA_900316485.1 uncultured Eubacteriales bacterium | reverse complement strand
TTTCTTCAATAATCTCAACACCAGTGAAAAGCGTTTAAAGGGGCTGTCACATTAAAAAAGTTTCGCCCGCCTTTTCAAAAGGCAGCGTCAAACTGCCCTTTAAAAAGGCTTGAGCGGAACTAATTATATGAAACAGCCCTTTTTAAAAAAACATTATCATATTTCCCGCGGAAAAAACCGACCAGTATAACACGACATATTATTATAGCTGTTGTGCTATCTCGATTATCCGCATAAGTCTGTGATTCACTCCGGAACGGCTTATTGGTGAGTTCAGTGCCTCGCCAAGCTCCCTGAGATTATATTCCGGGTTTTCAAGTCTTAATCTTGCAAGCTCCTGCAGATCTTCACTAAGGTAATTCAGTCCCTTCAGCTTTTCTATCTTTTCAATTGCTGCAATCTGCTTTGCTGCAGCTGCCGCCGTTTTATTGCTGTTTGCAGTTTCTGAATTAATCTGTCTGTTTACCTTATTCCTTATTGATCTGTAGATCATACGCTGCATTATCTCAAGTGCAGACATCTGAGCACCCATATATGTCAGAAGATCTGCTATTACATCACTTTCCTTTATATATACAACATAGCTCCCCTTGCGCCTTACAGCCTTAGGCTCATTTCTTACAAGTCCTGTTTCACTTATTATCCTGCAAAGATCCCCGGCCAGACGCATATGGGGCACTGCAAATTCAAGGTGATAATCCTTTTCCGGATCAGTGACATTACCGCATACAAGAAATGCTCCCCGCAGAAACAGCGGCAGACTGCTTTCCTCGTCTATATTTGAGCGGTTTATACGAAGATTCGGTGCATCTGCTGAATGACCCAGCAGTTCAAAAACCTTTTCACAGTCGCCGCTATCAGGTATGCTGATATTGAAAATTCTGCCGTCGCTGCCCTTTCTTGTAAGGGTTACATTTGTCTGCACTATCACCCCGGCAAAAGCTGAAACCATCTGTGAATAAAGCTGTGCTGCGGCGTGACATTCTGTTGTCAGTGAAATGCTGTCGGGCTTGAAAACCTTTGAAAACAGCGCCATACCATATACAAGCGCTCTCAGCTCCTCCTGTCCGCTGACCTGAGCGGCGCACATTTCTTTTTTTGTTTCCTTTGAAAATGACATAGACCCTACTCCCGGAAAAAGCAAAGCTGCAGTCAGGTATAACCTTATATATCATATATCCTGCCGGCACAAAGCTTGTCAGTTTTTATTGATATCCCTGTGATGTACTATAGTCCGCTGATTATCGTCCAGAAGATGCTTATACAGCACTCTGGTAAGTGTTACAGAACGGTGTTTTCCTCCTGTGCAGCCTATTGCAATAACAAGCTGGCTCTTACCCTCTGAACGGTACAGCGGAAGTGAAAAATCAACCAATCCAAGCATTCTTTCAGCATAGCCCTTTGACTGCTCAAACTGCATGACATAATCATAAACGCATGAATCAAGTCCTGTATGAGGTTTAAGATCAGGAATATAAAACGGATTCGGCAGGCATCTTACATCAAAAACCAGGTCAGCCTCCGCCGGAAGTCCGTACTTGAAACCAAAGGACATACAAGTAACCGTAAGTCCCAGTGTAACATTTCCGAGGAAAAGAGCTGTAATCCTTTCCTTAAGCTGAGTTGTTGAAAGAAGTGATGTGTCAATAACATAATCTGCCCTTGCCTTTACAGGCATAAGAAGCTCACGCTCAAGCAGTACCGCATTTTCTGTGGATACGGAATTTTCGCTGAGGGGGTGCTTTCTCCTGGTTTCCTTGAAGCGGCGCAGAAGAACGTCGTCCCTGGCATCAAGAAAAAGAATCTTATACTTCTTTTTTGCAGCCTTCAGCTTATCAAGTGAAGCAAAAAGGTCATCAAAAACATCACCTGCTCTGATATCCGTTACCACGGCTATTTTTTTCATATGCTGATCTGAGGATTTTTCGCACAGCTCATAAAAAATCGAAACGAGCATAGGCGGAATATTATCAACGCAATAATAGCCGATATCCTCCATATTTTTCATTGCAACGGATTTTCCCGCACCGGAAAGACCGGTAATAATAATAAACTCCATAAATATATCACCCTTACAGCTTTTCCTCAATAAAAGCCGTCAATTATACAAACCTTACCTCACATTCGAGATCTACGCCTGTTTTTTCCTTTACAACGGTCTGCACCTTTTTAATAAGTGTCTTAACATCCTCGGCGGTTGCCTTGCCGTTATTGACAATAAAGCCGCTGTGTTTTGTGCTGACCTGTGCATCGCCTACAGATTCGCCCTTCAGACCGCATTCCTCAATTAGAGCCGCGGCATAGAAACCCTCGGGACGCTTGAAAACGCTTCCTGCACTGGGTCTGTTGAGAGGCTGTTTTTTCTTGCGCTTCTCCATAGTATCCTGCATAAGATAAAAGATTTCATTTTTATTCTTTGGATACAATTTAAGTGTAACGTCAAGAATAACTGCATTCTTTCCTGAATATACGCTGTGGCGATATGAAAAATCATGTTCATCTTTTTTGAATTCCCTGATTTTCCCGTCCTCATCAAGATATCTTGATGAAACAACAATATCCTTCATTTCCCCGCCGTATGCGCCGGCATTCATGAATACCGCTCCGCCTATTGAGCCGGGTATACCCCAGGCGAATTCAGCTCCGCCCAGTCCTTTATTCTTGGCAAACACGCATACCTTTGCAAGGCTCATTCCGGCGCCGCAGCGGATCATATCATCCCCCACCTTAGCGATCTCTTCAAACTCACCGCCGAGCTTGATTACTACTCCTCTTATTCCGTCATCGCTGACAAGGAGATTTGAGCCAAGACCTATAATGAAGCAGGGAGTGTCTGATTCCCTGCAGGCGGAAATAATATTCTTCAGTGCATCCTCACTTTTTACCTCACAGAAGCAATCCGCATTTCCGCCAATGCGAAAACTTGTATGAAGGCTCATAGGCTCGTCAAAGAAAGCCTCGCAGTTCTGATTTTTTATAAGTTCCTTAATTTCGCTGCTTATCATATTGTTCTCCTTTCGGGAATCATTCCGCTTAATATGCAAAAAGCACAGACCTTATCAGAATTCCACCATTTTAACATTATTTTCCTCTTCCTCGGGATATTCCAGTCCCAGTGCAGAGAAAAGCTCCCTTGCTGCGTTATATCCCATCTTTCTCTGACGGTTATTCATAGCTGCTACTTCAATAATAACCGCCAAGTTACGTCCGGGCTTTACAGGGATAGTAACTATAGGCAGCTGATTGCCCAGAATTTCTGTCATCTCGCTGTTCATGCCCATTCTGTCATAAACCTTCTTGTTATCCCACAATTCAAGGTTAATGACCATATCTATTTTTTCGGTAAGCTTTACAGAACCCATACCGAATATTCTTCTTGCATTAATAATTCCTATACCTCTGAGCTCTATGAAATGCCTGATATTTTCCGGAGCCGAACCTATAAGATTGGTATTTGATACCTTTCTGATCTCAACAGCATCATCTGCAATAAGACGGTGACCTCTTTTAATAAGCTCAATTGCAGTTTCACTTTTACCAACGCCGCTGTCGCCAACCAGAAGCAGACCTTCACCGTATACTTCAACAAGTACACCATGTCTGGTTACTCTGGGTGCAAGCTCGATATTAAGCAGATTTACAAGGGCAGCGGAAACTGCCGAAGTAGGCTCTGCAGTTCTCAGCACCGGTATTTTGTATTTCTCAGCCGCAGACATAAGCTCTCCGTAAGGAATAATGCCTCTTGTTACAATTATAGCAGGGGGCTGCAGTGCAAAAAGCCTGTCTATAACGTGGAATCTCTGTTCTGAGCTGAATCTGTTAAGATAACTGTTTTCGGTATTGCCGAAAAGTATTATCCTGGCGTTGTCAAAGAAGTCAAGAAAGCCTGTAAGCTCCAGACCCGGACGGGTAAGATCCTTTGAAAATATCTCTATTGTTTCCGGATCATTTGGCATATAGGCAACATCAAGACCTACTTCCTTTATTACCTTTGAAAGCTTGACCGAAAATTTCTGTTCCAATTTACCGCACCTCTTTCTTCAGGGAAACACCTGCATAATGTATGTATTCTGTTCCAGACAGACATTTCCCTCAATTTTTTTATTTTCAGTTTTAAGCAATTCACCGTCTGAAGCCTGCCAGACGGCTCTTTCCCAGCGGAATATCATAATCCCTTTTCAAATGTGATATGTACATTAAATGCCTTCCGGGCATTAGCATATACCTTTTCCATACATTTAGCCATATGTGTGCTGTTTATGCCCTTAAGACTGTTTCTTACAATATATTTAAGCTTTTCCCTTTCATCGTTTTCAAAATATGAAAGCTTTTTCAGATATCGGACAAAATCCTTTTCGCTTTTATATGCAAAGCCATTTACTCCGTCCTTTATCATGCTGTATACATATTTCTCCTCATCTTCCTTTACAAGAACGGGAAGTCCGCAGGCCATAGCTTCCGCAAAGGACATGGACATAAGACCATCCTCGGCTGCGCTGACATAAATATCACAGGCAGAATAGATTTCCGGCATCAGGCTGTTTGAAAGCACCCCGGCAAAATGAACTCTGTCATTAAGATGATATTTTGCACAAAGGCTCTTGAGATATGCTGTTTCCGTACCGCCGCCTACCATAAGGAAATGTATGTTGTCATCATATTTCAGACGTCTCTTAAAGGTATTGATAATTGAATCAAGACGCTTAGCAAGGCTCAGATCTCCTGCAAAAACCGCCACTGTTGCACTTCTCGGAATACCAAGCTTTCTCCTTATCTTCATATTGGCTTCGTTATTTGAATTGTTATAATCAAACCGCCTCTTGTCTGTAGCAACGGGTGTAAGCAGAACCTTTCTCCTTCTTCCCACACTGCGTATGAATAGTGCCGCCCTTTTATTCGTAGATGTTATTACCTGGGCATTATCTATCATATCGCAGAAATGGCGCTTCTCAAAGAAGGTCTTTATTCGCCAGACAATGGGATTTTTACTTGCAAAGCGGTCGGCGTAATTATCCGTAACGGAAAAAACCACCGGACACTGCAGTCTGTCTGCAATGTAAAGTCCCATATAACCTATTTTTGTATCAGTAAGTATGTGGACTATATCAGGGCGAAACTTATCCATGAACCTGATAACGTGCTCATCATGTATATTCCTGCATTCATATCCGAATTTATTTCCGGATCTTTTTGCAGGGCAACGGACTATTCCTCTTTTTATGGAGGCCTGTTCCTTATTCAGCGCTGAGGTAACAAGAATCACCCTATGCCCCCTGCTTTCAAGACCCTTCTTAAGCACGTTGGCATAGGTTGAAACTCCGCTCACATAAGGAGGAAGCACCTCCGTAAAAATAGCAACATTCATATCAATCACCGAAATTAATAATTATCCTACTCATTATAACATAAAAACTTACCTATTTAAACAGTTTTTTTCAAAAATAATTGTATGATTTTATAGTATTGCTAAATAATCATTATAAAAGACAAATGGCACAGAGCAATGC
>ONDB01000132.1 GCA_900316485.1 uncultured Eubacteriales bacterium | reverse complement strand
CCATCTTAGGGTTCCATCTTCTTGTCTGGTGACCGAAATGTACGCCGGCCTCCAGAAGCTGTTTCATTGATACTACTGATGCCATAATTTTTGTCCTCCTTAGGTTTTTTCCTCCGCAGCTCGAATCATAATAACACACCTTTTCGTGTGCACCTAACGAATAGGGCTGCGTGCGAATTGCGTTTAAAATTATAGCATAGTTTAATTTTAATTGCAAGTACTTTTTTATATTTTTAAGCAAAAAAAGTATTTATACTTGAAGTATGCTGTTAAACGTGATAAAATATCTTTATCTGACACAGATATAATATGTACGGCTCCGGACTCTTTGGAACGTGCTGTGCTGATGTCTGTATTACATACTTAACCGGAGGAAAAAGAAATGAAAAATACCGAAAAAAATCTTGAAACAATAAAGGCTCTTTGTATGAGCAGAGGCTTTGTTTATCCCGGATCTGAAATCTACGGAGGTCTTGCCAACACATGGGATTACGGCCCTCTCGGAGTAGCTCTTAAGAATAATATCAAAAATGCATGGCTTAAAAAATTTGTTCAGGAAAATAAGTATAATGTAGGTCTTGATTCCGCTATCCTCATGAACCCACAGACCTGGGTGGCTTCCGGTCATCTCGGCGGTTTTTCCGATCCGCTTATGGACTGCAAGGAATGCAAGACAAGACACAGAGCCGATAACCTTATTGAGGACTTTGACGGCACAAATGTTGCAGGCTGGACAAATGAACAGCTTACTGACTATATCTATGAAAAGAATATTCCCTGCCCGAAATGCGGCAAGCATAATTTTACTGATATCCGTCAGTTCAATCTTATGTTCAAGACTTTCCAGGGCATTACTGAGGACAGCAAGGATACACTTTACCTTCGTCCTGAAACAGCTCAGGGTATTTTTGTAAACTTCGCCAATATCCAGAGAACAACAAGAAAGAAGATTCCGTTCGGTGTTGCTCAGATCGGTAAGTCATTCAGAAATGAAATCACTCCCGGCAAATTCATTTTCCGTGTGCGTGAGTTTGAACAGATGGAGCTTGAATTCTTCTGCGAACCCGGAACAGATCTTGAATGGTTCAACTACTGGAGAGGCTTCTGCCGTGACTGGCTCTATTCTCTCGGTCTTAAGGAAGAAAACATCAGACTCCGTGACCATGATCCCGAGGAGCTTTGCTTCTATTCCAAGGCTACCACCGATTTTGAGTATATGTTCCCCTTCGGTTGGGGCGAACTCTGGGGCGTTGCTGACAGAACAGATTACGACCTTACCCAGCACATCAACACCAGCGGAAAGGGTCTTGAATACTTTGACCCCACAACCAACAAAAAATACATTCCCTATGTTATCGAGCCTTCTCTCGGTGTTGAAAGACTTTTCCTGGCTGTTCTTACAGAGGCTTATGATGAAGAAAAGCTTGATGAAAAGGATACAAGAACTGTTCTTCATTTCCATCCTGCACTTGCTCCTTTCAAGGCTGCAGTTCTTCCCCTTTCAAAGAAACTCAACGAGCAGGCTGAAAAGGTATTTGAAATGCTCAGCGCTGACTTTATGGTCGAGTACGATGACGCTGGTTCTATCGGTAAGCGTTACCGCCGTCAGGATGAGATCGGTACACCCTTCTGCATTACATTCGACTTCGACAGTCTTGAGGACAACTGTGTTACTGTACGTGACAGAGATACAATGGCTCAGGAAAGAGTTTCAATCGACAAGCTTAAAGACTATATATCAGAGAAAATCAAATTCTGATTTTTTACCGGATCTGACTTATTATCAGGTCCGGTTTCTTTTTCAGATTCTGAATAATTTTAAAATCAAACTTGCATAAATTATTGACATGGATTTTAAATGGATATATAATAAGAATGTATTTGTATCCGTTATGGATAATATTTATAAAACCGAAAGGAAGTCCTTGTTATGGCAAAGAAAAATATAGATTGGGGTAATCTTTCATTTGGTTACATTAAAACCGATAAAAGATATGTTTCCAACTATTCAGACGGTAAATGGGATGATGGTGCTGTCATTGAAGATGATATGATCACAATGAGCGAATGTGCCTGCGTTCTTCAGTATGCTCAGACAATTTTTGAGGGTCTGAAGGCTTATACAACTGAGGATGGCAAGATTGTTATTTTCCGTCCCGATCTCAACGCTGAAAGACTTGCTAATTCTGCAAGAAGAATGGAGATGCCTGTATTCCCTGAGGAAAGATTCGTTGATGCAGTTGTTCAGACTGTAAAGGCTAATGTTGATTATGTTCCTCCCTATGGCACAGGTGCTACTCTTTATATAAGACCTTATATGTTCGGTATCAACCCTGTAATCGGTGTAAAGCCTGCTGAAGATTTCCAGTTCAGAGTATTTACTACCCCTGTTGGTCCTTATTTCAAGGGCGGTGCTAAACCGATTACCATCAAGATCAGCGATTTTGACAGAGCTGCTCCTCACGGCACCGGTAATATAAAGGCCGGTCTGAATTACGCAATGAGTCTGCATGCAATTGTTACAGCTCATAACGAAGGTTTCGCAGAAAATATGTATCTCGATGCTCAGACAAGAACAAAGGTTGAGGAAACAGGCGGCGCTAACTTCCTCTTTATCACTAAAGACAACAAGGTTGTTACTCCTAAGTCAAGCAGCATCCTTCCCTCAATCACAAGACGTTCTCTTATGCACGTTGCAAAAGAATATCTCGGTCTTGAAGTTGAGGAAAGAGAAGTATTCCTTGAAGAGCTTGGCGATTTTGCTGAGTGCGGTCTTTGCGGTACAGCTGCGGTTATATCACCGGTAGGCAAAATCGTAGATCACGGCAAGGAGATCTGCTTCCCCAGCGGAATGGAGAAAATGGGTCCTGTTACTCAGAAACTTTATGATACACTTACAGGTATTCAGATGGGCAGACTTGAGGCTCCCCAGGGCTGGATTAAGGTTATTGAGTAATCAGCTTATCCGGTTTTACTGTGGTGTTGTATTATATAATGCTTCATGCTGAATGATAACATATAAAGGGGCTGTCGCATTAAAAGACCGCATTACACCTCATAATAACATAAAAAAGTCGATGAATTTTTGGATCATCGACTTTTTTTATTTGTCAAGGAGTCAATCTTTCCGCTTTCTGCTATGCTACCTTACGGCAGCAAGACTATTTCTTCATGAATCAAACAAGGGGACGCCCTCTTTCCCAGGGCGGCCCCTCTTCCCAAACAGTCCATCGGACTGTTTGGGAATTCACCCCTTGCCGAGGGATCGAAGCAAAGCCCCTGGTCGCACTCTGCGGAGTGCGACCAGGGGCTTTGCCACATGGACCCCACCGCCTTTGAAAAGGCGGGCGAAACTTTTTTAATGCGACAGCCCCTAGTTTTTGCTTACCTTTCATTCACATTATAATATTTTAACTATTATTTCTACAATTCCTGATATTTTTTTAAAAAATTTGTTTACTAATTATATCCACGTATGATATAATATAATCGTATATTACAAAAGGAAATGGGTTTACGTCTTTTTTATGGCTCCGTTTTCTATTTGTAAAAAATCGTATCGGAGGTATTTATTATGGGAAAAATTATCAGCGAATTTAAAGAATTCGTCATGCGAGGTAATGTTATGGATCTTGCTGTCGGTGTTATTATCGGCGGAGCGTTCGGTTCGATCGTAACATCTCTTTGTGACGACGTGATCATGCCGGGAATCAGCTGGCTTATTGCCTCTGTTTCAGGTATGGATTTTACAAATCCCGAAACAGGTCAGCTGGATTTTAACAAAGTAACTCAGGCTTTGAATGTGGGACCGATTTCACTTGGCAAGTTTGCCGCTGCAATCATTAATTTCCTTATTATGGCAATTATTATCTTTGCTATGGTAAAGGCTGTAAACAAGCTTATGTCACTTCCTAAGGCTCTCAGAAAAGGTGCAGATGAAGAGGAAGCTCCTACAACCAAGGAATGTCCTTTCTGCTGCAGTGAAATAGACATAAAGGCTACACGCTGCCCCCATTGTACATCTGTTATCACTGAAATAGCTGAAGAGGCTCTCAAGGATGACAAGGACGATAAGAAAAAGGATTAATGTCTTTATCTGAATAATAACACAAAAAGCCGATGAATTTTTG
>ONDB01000131.1 GCA_900316485.1 uncultured Eubacteriales bacterium | reverse complement strand
GGCTGAAGGATTCTCTTCCGGTATGGGATGAAAGCCTTGCAAATGCAGGAGCTAAAATAGCTGTTGAAAGAGCAAAATATGTAAATTCCCTGGTTCCGTATGCTACCCGATTTTATGACGGTATCAGCGCAGGCAGGGAAAAAATGACTGTCAGCTACAGAATGAACTGCAAGCCCGGAAATAAGCTGGATCATCAGGAAATATTTGAAAAAACCCTTTCTGTTCTGAAAAATAAACAGGAAGAGGATATTTCCTGCGGATATACAACTTCGGGAATACACAGGGATGATCTTATAATAAAAATAAATGACAAGGAAGCGAAAAGCTTCGCCTCTCAGGGACAGCAGCGTTCCGCAGTTCTTTCTCTTAAGCTTGCGGAGGCTTCCGTGCTGGGAGGGGAAAAGGGTGAAAATCCGGTAATACTTCTGGATGATGTATTGAGTGAGCTTGATCCGTCAAGACAGGATTTTCTTCTTACCAGGCTTGAAGGTATGCAGGTATTTATCACCTGCTGTGAAAAAAACAAGGTTTCAGACGGGATGATATTTGTTAATGAGGGGAAAATATCCCCGGAGGAATAATATGTATCTTCATATCGGATCAAATACGGTTATCAGAACCCGTGATATTATAGGGATCTTTGATCTGGATAATTCTACACTGTCCTACAAGACAAGAGATTTTCTGGCAAAGGCTCAGAAAGAGGGCAGGATAATAAATACATCCGCAGATCTTCCAAAATCTTTTATTGTCTGCAGGGAAAAGGATCAGGAGAAAATATATATTTGTCAGCTGTCACCGCTTACTCTTATCAAAAGAACCGATAAGAAATAAGGGTTTCAGCAGAAAGGAATGATATTATGGCAAAAAGACTGCTGACTAAATGTCCGTACTGTCACAGAAAGGTGTCGTTTTTCGGAGCGGCTATACTTAAAACAAAGGGCGAGCATTGCTGCTCAGGCTGCAACTGCATATCAAATGTTGTTATAAACAAGGCAATATACGGTATCGCAAGCGCTGCCGTAGTGCTTTCCTTCCTTATACTTTTTCTTTATTCCATGTTCGGTGATCATGGGGATATAAAGGGAATATTATATGTAATTGCTCCATTTCTGATTTTTTACCTGATTGTTCCGTTTTTTGTAAGGCTGGAGCCGTGCAATGACAAATCAGCTGTCAAAAAGCTGCACAGAAAAATAAGCCCCATTCCCGAGGAGGAAATGGAAAGCTTTGTTCAGGAACAGCCTATAGATCTTGATATCGGCGCAGATTTCAGCTCAAGCTTTATGAAGGTAAAAAGCAGCATCAAAAATGAACAGAGCGAGGATCCTGATTTCAGGGACAGCAGAATAATAGATGAAAATGAGCCGGTTGAGGATATCAGCTCCGGTATAGATATTGATATTACCGGAAGTATGGCAAACGGCGAGGATTCAGCAAATGATGATATGCCCTCGGAAAATGAACAGGCAGATCAGGATTCAGAGGCTGCTGATGAAAGCAGCGAAGAAAAGAAATATGATGAAGGCGATGCAGCTGAAGCTTCAGATGACTCCTTCACCGAAGGTGAATAATAAAAAGAGGTGCAGATGTGTTAAAACTGCCGGTGTGTCCTCACTGCAAGGCTGTTTACAGCTTCAGTGAAGTAAAGAAAATGAAGCAGGGTGTTGCTTTCTGCTACCACTGCAAAAAGAAATTCAGAGTAAATAAAACAAAGGGTGCAGCCCTGTTTATTCTGATAGTCTGTATTTTGCTTATAACAGCCAATACTGCAATAATGGTGAGCAGCGAAAATTTTGTTCCTGTTATTATTATTCTTGCAGATGCGGCGGTGATTACAGCTGTTTTGATGCTTTTGCCCTTTACGGTCAGATTCAGGGCTGAAAAGCTGACCAAGGCGGAAAAAAGAGAGAAAAAGAACAGACAGCAGTAAATTTGCAGTGAATGATCAATTAATTAACCAGGGTACGATTATTAACCCTGAAGATCCACTCTATAGATCAGAATTTTCGATTTATTCAGTGTTTCCCTGAAAATAACGGAGGTAAGACAAGGTATGGATAATATGGAAAATATTGATAATACTGAAATAAAAGACATCTCTCAGACTGATCAGAAATATGGCGCAGATGAGATACAGGTGCTTGAAGGTCTTGAGGCTGTAAGAAAAAGACCCGGTATGTATATCGGTTCAACAGGCCCCAGAGGACTTCACCATCTGGTATATGAAATAGTCGATAACTCCATAGACGAGGCTCTTGCCGGCTATTGTACAAAAATAGATGTGGAAATACTTCCGGGAAATATTATCAGGGTAAGCGATAACGGAAGAGGTATTCCTGTGGGTATTCAGCCAAAGCTTGGCATACCTGCCGTAACCGTTGTATTTACCGTGCTTCATGCAGGCGGAAAATTCGGCGGCGGCGGATATAAGGTGGCAGGCGGTCTGCACGGAGTTGGTGCTTCTGTTGTTAATGCTCTTTCAGAATGGACTGAGGTTGAGGTCTATGACGGAAGCCATATTTACAAGCAGAGATTTGAAAGAGGAAATCAGGCTACAGAGCTTGAAATGACAGGGGATACCGAAAGAAAGGGTACTGTGGTTTCCTTCAAGGCGGATCCTGAGATATTTACGGAAACTACGGTCTATGATTATGAAACCCTTTCAATAAGACTTCGGGAACAGGCATTCCTTAATGCAGGTATTCATATCGAGCTTAAGGATCTGAGAAATCCGGATGAAACAATAAGCAATGATTTCTGCTACGAAGGCGGTGTATCCAGTTTCGTTGAATATGTGCATAAAAAAAGAGGACTGGATGTAATACACCCGGATATTATGCATTTCACTGCAAAGAATGAGGACGACAGCGCATCTGCTGAAATAGCTATGCAGTATAACGACAGCTATAATGAGCTTATTCTTTCATTTGCAAATAATATACATACAAACGACGGCGGTACTCATGAAGAAGGCTTCAAAAGAGCACTGACCAGAGTAATGAACGATTATGCAAGAAAATTCAATATTCTTAAGGATGAGGATAAAAACCTCAGCGGTGAGGATATAAGAGAGGGTCTGACAGCTGTAATAAGCGTAAAGCTGAAGGATGCCCAGTTTGAAAGCCAGACAAAGGCAAAGCTAGGCAATACTTCCATCAGAACCCTTGTAGACAAGCTGATAAGCGAAAAGCTTGAACAGTATCTTGAGGAAAATCCTGCTACCGCAAAGGCAATTTTTGAAAAGGCACTTACTGCGGCTAAGGCAAGAGAAGCAGCAAGAAAAGCAAGGGATCTTGCAAGAAGAAAAACAGCTATGGAGGGAGCAGGACTCCCCGGCAAGCTTGCAGACTGCCAGTCAAAGAATGTTGATGAAACAGAAGTATATATCGTAGAGGGAGATTCTGCGGGAGGTTCTGCTAAAAACGGCAGAGACAGACGTTTCCAGGCAATACTTCCCCTTTGGGGTAAAATGCTGAATGTGGAAAAGGCAAGGCTTGACCGTGTTTACGGAAATGATAAGCTTATGCCGGTAATTACAGCCCTGGGATGCGGTATCGGCGACGAAATAGATCTGAGTAAGCTTCGCTACGGAAAAATAATAATCATGGCTGATGCCGATGTTGACGGATCCCATATCAGAACACTGATGCTTACATTTTTCTTCCGCTTTATGCGTCCTCTTATTGAGGAGGGTCATGTGTATATTGCCCAGCCTCCGCTTTACAGAATAACAAAGGGTAAAAATGACCATTACTATGCATATTCTGATGAAGAAAGAGACAGGATAATGTCTCAGATCGGCGGCAAATATGAGATCCAGCGATATAAAGGTCTTGGTGAGATGGATCCTCAGCAGCTCTGGGAAACAACAATGGATCCGGAAACAAGAATTATGCTGAGAGTGGATATGGAAGACGCTGCCGCAGCAGACGAGGTGTTTACCATTCTCATGGGAGATAAGGTAGAACCGAGAAGGGAATTCATAGAGAAAAACGCTAAATACGTTCAGAATCTTGATGTCTGATCTTGATTTTCCTGATTTACAGAAAGGATCAATATATGAGTGATAATGACAGTAAAAAGCCTTCGGGCGATAATAATGCTGAAAAAGAAACAGAGGAAATTATAAAAGATCTGGAAAATGCAGAAAATCCTGAATGGGACGGCACAGAGGGCGAGCTTGTCAGTGATGATGATGCAGAGGAATATGAAATTCCTGAAACAGGCTATAAGATCTCCTATGTGCTGACTCAGGATGAAATATATAAATGTCTTTATAACAGCAATCTTTTCAAAACAAAGGGAAAAAGAGCTGTTATAGAAAGTATTATTCTGGGTCTTGCAGCTGTGATATTCTTCTCTATCTATTTTACTACCACATCACAGTATAATCATTACAATCTGATTTTTGGAATAATAAGTCTTCTTACTATCGCAATTATCTGGATAGTTCCTTATGTCTATCTGAATAATCTGGCAAAGATGATGGCAGACGGAAAAAACATAGAGGCGGAAATATATCCGACTCATATTGATATAGGAAGAAATGACGGAAAGTGGAGTATTGAGCTTGACGGCAAGGCTCAGATACAGGAATTTGATAATATCATTATGATTTTTACAGACCACGACAGAGCTTTTGCTATTCCGGAAAGAGTAATCGAGCCTGATGTTTATAATGAGATAAGGGCAATACTTATGTCCGGAACAGAGCCTGATGAGGATGAATAATATGGAAAAGATAAACAGGCTTGAAATAACAGCCCGCTATGCTGAAACCGATATGATGGGTATTATTCATCATTCGGTATATGCAGTATGGTTTGAAGCTGCAAGAACTGAATTTATAAAAATGACAGGCATGAGCTATACGGAACTGGAAAAGAATGGAATAATGCTTCCTCTTTCGGAGCTTTCATGCAAATATATACTGCCCCTGCATTATGAGGACAGGGTGACAGTGGAAACAAGGGTTACAAAGCTGACTTTTTCAAGAATCGAATTTTCCTACAGAGTGATGCTTGAGGGAATAAAAACAGCTGAAGGAAAAACTGTACACGGTTTTGTAGACAGCAGTACCTTCCGTCCGGTAAGTCTTAAAAAGACAATGCCGGAGCTTTTTGAAAAGCTTAGTGAGACTGTGACCAGTGAGTAAAATTGGCGGATATTTCTGCCGGATGGTGTTGATGATTTATGGATATGTCAGGACCGGGAAAGCTTGTTTGCTTCAGTGCGGGGCTTGATATAAAGGAATATGCCGAGGGCTACAGGCTTTTTGAGCTGAGAAGGGGAACAGGAACAGGCAGAGAAATAAAGGCAAGCTTGTTTTTCTTTCTCGCTATGGGAATGCTTTTTATGCTTATGCTTGAAAGCTTCAATATCGTAAAGCTTCCGGTATGTGCTATAATATTTCTTATCTGTATGTATATGTGCGGCTATTATATCTTTTTTCTGCCCAAAAGAGCAAGACAAAGGGGAGAGCGTATCTATGAAAGCTCCGGATTTCTGAGTCTTGAATACAGATATGAATTTTACCGGGAATATTTCGTGATGAAAAATAAGAATCACATTATAAAAAGATATTTTACAGAGCTTAGTGACTGTATTGAAACTGATGAAATATTCCTTCTGATAGGAACAAACGAAAACAGAGTAACTGTTATCCAGAAATCTTTTCTTGATAAAGAAACAGCAGAGAAGCTTTCATTTCTGCTTTCAAAGAAAACTATAAAGCAGTACAGGGATATCAGAAAAAAATGACCATGCCTGTTCTGAAATGATTTTTTAAGGATATGACCCGGGAATGATGATATGGATAATAAATTGAATGTCAGTTTTCTGCCGACAATCGAAGATTATGTATATATGAGGCTTGAAAGGCTGGGACTGAAAACATCAAAGGAAATCAGGATGTTTTTCAGAATAATCGGTATTATTGGCTTCATGGGCGGTGCGGCAGGTTTTTTGAATTTAAGGGAAAATATAGTGCAGATAATCTGCTGGATACTTCTTATGATTGCAGGATTATATATGTTGTCCTACTATGATATTATCCGTCCTTCTGTTGAAAGAAACAGGGCAGTAAGATTTTTTAATTATAACAAGCGTAATATATGCTCAAAAAATATTAAGCTTGAAAATGGTGTGCTTACAGCTGCCGATGAGCTTTCTTCAATAAGGCTTACGGGCGAATCTATATACAGTATCGAAGAAACAAAAAACAATATCTTTATTTTCTATGATATTGAAAATTTTATTTATATACCCAAAAGAAGCATAACAGAAAAACAGAAACAGCTTATTCTTGAAATGAAATAAAAATATCTGCTTTTCAGATGTTTATAACATAAAAGAGGTGTGAGAATTTGGATATACAGGAAGCTTTATCAAAATCCAAAATAATTGATGTTGATATCGAAAGGGAAATGAAAAAATCCTTCCTCGATTATTCCATGTCGGTAATAGTATCGAGAGCTTTGCCTGATGTGCGTGACGGCCTTAAGCCTGTTCACAGAAGGATACTCTATTCTCAGTATGAGGATAATCTTACTCCCGATAAGCCCTATAAAAAGTGCGCTACCACAGTCGGTAACGTGCTGGGCCGTTATCATCCCCACGGTGATTCATCTGTATATGATGCCCTTGTGCGTCTTGCACAGGATTTTTCAATGAGATATACGCTGGTGGACGGTCACGGAAACTTCGGTTCCGTGGACGGTGATCCGCCTGCTGCATACCGTTATACAGAAGCTAAGATGTCAAAGATATCTGTTGAAATGCTTACGGATATTGACAAGGAAACTGTCGATTTTATACCTAACTATGACGACAGCCGTAAGGAGCCATCTGTTCTTCCTTCAAGATTTCCTAATCTTCTTGTGAACGGTTCAAAGGGTATCGCTGTAGGTATGGCTACAAATATTCCGCCCCATAATCTGGGTGAGGTAATTGATGCTGTAAACTGCGTTATTGATGACCCGGATGCCGGACTTGATGATATCATGCAGTATATCAAAGGCCCTGATTTCCCCACCGGCGGTATCATTATGGGCAAAAGCGGTATCAGAGCAGCCTATGCAACCGGCAGGGCAAAAATAACTGTTCGTGCAAAGGCTGAAATAGTTGAAGAGAAAAACGGCAGATTTAAAATTGTCGTTACTGAAATTCCTTATCAGGTAAATAAATCTGAGCTTGTTCTCAGCATTGCTGAAATGGCAAAGAATAAGAGAATAGACGGCATTACCAATATTGAGGATCACTCCGACAGAAACGGTATGCATATTGAAATTACCGTAAGACGAGATTCTTCTCCTCAGATAGTGCTGAATAATCTTTATAAGTATTCTCAGATGCAGGTAACCTTCGGTATTATTATGCTGGCTATTGTAAACGGTGTGCCGAAGATACTTAACCTTAAGGATATTCTGCAGAATTATATTGATTTCCAGGTAGAGGTCATTACAAGAAGAACACAGTATGATCTGAGAAAGGCTGAGGAGAGAGCACATATTCTTGAAGGTCTGAAGGTTGCTATTGATTTTATTGATGAGGTTATCAAAATAATCCGTGCGTCAAAGGATCAGCCTACTGCAAAGCTCAGACTTTCTGAACGCTTCGGTCTTGACGATGCCCAGACTCAGGCTATTGTATCTATGAGACTCGGACAGCTTTCAGGTCTGGAAAGAGAAAAAATCGAGGAAGAGCTTGCTGCTCTTATTGAGAAGATCGCCGATTATAAGGACATTCTTTCAAACGGCGAAAGGCTTCTCGGAATCATCAAGAGCGAGCTTAATGTAATAAAAAGAAAATTCAGCGATGAAAGACGTACAGAAATTGCTATGGTCAGCGGCGAAGTTGATATCGAGGATCTTATTCCCTATGAGGACTGCGTTGTTACTATGACAAATCTGGGTTATGTAAAGCGTCAGAAAATGGATACATACCATACCCAGCGCAGAGGCGGAAGAGGCATCAGCGGTATGAACAGACGTGAAGAAGATGTGGCAACGGATATGTTTATTATCGGAACCCATGATTATGTTCTGTTCTTTACAAATCTGGGAAGAGTATACAGACTTAAATGCTTTGAAATACCGGAAGGTTCAAGAACCTCCAAGGGTATGAATATAAATAATCTTCTTCCCCTTTCAGGTGATGAAAGAGTTACCTCAATGATAAAGGTACCTGAAAACGGCGATGAGGATATGTACCTTGTTATGATAACCAAAAACGGTATCATAAAGAGAACAGCTACAAAGGATTTCTATACCAACAGAAAGGGCGGACTTAATGCTATTTCTCTTGACGAAGGAGATGAGCTTACCTGGGTTCGTCTGACTGACGGTAATAATGAGCTTCTTGCGGCTACAAGAAACGGT
Source organism: uncultured Eubacteriales bacterium (assembly GCA_900316485.1). Classification (GTDB taxonomy): domain Bacteria; phylum Bacillota; class Clostridia; order Oscillospirales; family Acutalibacteraceae; genus UBA1213. Next base: position 5,782 of record ONDB01000131.1, on the reverse strand, counting down.
ATGGCTATCAGATTCAATGAAACAGATGTAAGACCTATGGGAAGAACCGCAAGAGGAGTAAAGGCTATTGTTCTCAGGGGTGACGACTGCGTTATCGGTATGTCGGTGCTCAGAGAGGGTGCGCTGATACTTACTGTTTCAGAAACTGGCTACGGCAGACTTTCATATCAGTCTGACTACCGTGTGCAGTCAAGAGGCGGTTATGGTCTGACAAACTATCATACAGAAAAATTCGGAAAGGTTGCGGCTATAAAGGCAGTAGATCTGGACGATGATATCGTAATTATATCCGACAACGGCGTTATCATAAGAATAGAAGCATCCTCAGTAAGAATATGCTCAAGACCGTCAAAGGGCGTTATCGTAATGAAAACTACTGATGACAGCAAGGTTGCAACTATCGCAAGAGTTCCCCACGAGGACCCGAATGATAATAAGGAAGCTTCATCCTCAGCGGAAGATGCAGCAGACCAACAGCCAGAGGAAAAGTCAGAATAAATATTATATAATTTCATCGTTGACAAAAGGCTGTGAATAAAATATAATATTTATACAGTAGCTATGTAAAGCTTTGCTGTGCTAAAGTTATGCGGCAGGTCCGCTAAAAAAGGAGTTCTTTAAATGTCAAAAAAAATACCATACAGATTTTATCTTACAGAAGATCAGATGCCCACACAGTGGTATAACCTTCGTGCGGATATGAAGGAGCAGCCGGATCCGCTGCTTAATCCCGGTACACTGGAGCCTCTCAGGGAAGAGGAGCTTTATCCTATTTTCTGTAAGGAACTTGCCGCTCAGGAAATGGACAGCAAAACACGTTATTTTGATATTCCCGAAGAAATTCAGGAAATGTATAAAATATATCGTCCGTCACCCCTTATCCGTGCATATAACCTTGAAAAAGAACTGGGTACTCCCGCTAAGATCTATTATAAATTCGAGGGCAACAATACCTCAGGCAGCCACAAGCTGAATTCTGCAATAGCTCAGGCTTATTATGCAAAGAAGCAGGGACTTACTTCCCTTACAACCGAAACAGGTGCAGGTCAGTGGGGTACAGCTCTTTCAGAGGCTTGTGCATATTTCGGCATTCCGCTTACTGTATATATGGTTAAATGTTCATTTGAACAGAAGCCTTTCCGTAAGGCTGTTATGCAGACATTTGATGCAGATGTTATTCCCAGCCCCTCAGAGACAACTCAGATAGGCAAAAAGATACTTGCAGAGAATCCCGGAACTACCGGAAGCCTTGGCTGCGCTATCTCTGAAGCAGTAGAAAAGGCTACAACAACTGAAGGCTGCAGATATGTTCTCGGTTCTGTACTTAATCAGGTTCTTCTGCATCAGTCAATTATAGGACTTGAAGCAAAGAAGGCTATGGAGCTTCTTGAAGTATATCCTGATATTGTTATCGGCTGCGCAGGCGGCGGTTCAAACCTGGGCGGACTTATTGCACCCTTCATGCGTGATAAGCTGGTGGATAATAAGGATATCCGCTTTATTGCTGTAGAGCCGGCATCCTGTCCGTCACTTACAAGAGGTAAATATGCATACGATTTCTGTGATACAGGTAAGGTAACACCTATGGCTAAGATGTATACTCTTGGCTGCAGCTTTATTCCTTCTGCCAACCATGCAGGCGGACTTCGCTACCATGGTATGTCTCCCATACTTTCAAAGCTTTATCATGACGGCTATATGGAAGCTGTTTCTTATGAGCAGACGGCTGTATTTGAGGCTGCAAAGCTCTTTGCAAGAGTTGAAACAATTCTTCCGGCTCCTGAATCATCTCATGCTATCAAGGGCGCTATCGAAGAAGCTCTCAAGTGCAAGGAAACCGGCGAGGAAAAGACAATTCTCTTTGGTCTTACCGGTACAGGCTATTTTGATATGACAGCATACAGTGCTTTCCATGACGGAAAGATGGTGGATTATATTCCCACAGATGAGGAGCTTGAAAAGGCTTTTGAAAAGCTTCCGAAGGTAGACAAATAATTATACCATAATAATAAAAATAAAGTCGATGAATGTTTTGTTCATCGGCTTTTTTATTATTTATAATACTTCTGATAAAACGAAAAACCCCCGACCAATTCCGATTGGTCGGGGGTCTTCCGCTTTTTTAGGAGGAATGTATATGAAGATAAAAACTTATAAACAATTTAACAGACTATTCAAAGAAAAATAATTCTTCAAATTTCTTGTCAAGGGCGATACATAAAAGCAATGCAAGCTTTGCACTGGGACAGAACTGATTGTTTTCAATCGAACTGATTGTTTGTCTTGATACACCGACCATCTCGGCAAGATCACCCTGAGAAATCCTTTTTTCTGCTCTGGCGACCCTGAGTTTGTTACAAAAGGTTATTTCATTCATCGCTTTACACCATAAAGAACATTATCATACAGCCAAACGCTGCCAACGCTGTTACTATTCCTGATATAAGATAGTGAACCCGTCTGATGTTTTTGAACTGATAGAAAAATGTGGTGCAAAGATAGGCGGTGATTATTGCGACAAACTCGTAAAATGGTTGGAAATGAATCGCTCTGTATACGCTGAATACAAGACACAGGATACCAACAACAACTGCGCCCAGACCAAAGGAAACATTGTATATTTTCTGTTCTCTTTCATCAAGTCCCTTACGGTTTTTCTTTTTATTTTGTTCGAGAATTTCTTTCTTATCCATCGAATAACCTCCGAAAAACCGGAACGTCAGTTATTTAAGACTGTTTACCTTTTAGGTATCTGTCCTGTGATTATTATAATAACACATAGAAATATGAATGTCAAGTATTCTTGACAAATTTTCTTGAAAACTTGTCAAAATATTACTTTTTGTATAAATTGCGCTTTTTCTCGTATTTGTGTTGCTTATTTTTTTCCTTGAATTTTATTTCAGATGTGTTATTATATTATGTGGTGTATTCTGAGATTATTATTCAGCAGTATACCTTGCCAGCCGGTAGATATTCTCTGCGGCTGTAAATAAGAAAAAGGGAGGACAACAGAAATGAAAATTGTCAGAATGTTTGCAGCAGCTGCAATGGCTTCTGTAATGGCATTTTCAGCGGGAACTATAGCAAACGCCGCAGTAACCAGCACAGATAAAATCACTTATGGTGTTGGTGCTGATAATGAGCTTAAGCTCAGTGCTGAGGTTCCCCAGGGCAGCATTTATGAGGGTGACAGCATACTTGTCAAAGCATCAGCAAATGGAGGAAGCGGCGAATATAAATATACCTTTACTGTAAAAAACAGCAAGGGAGCCGCAGTAAAAAACATTGAAACCAAGAATTCGGAGATAACTGTATCTCTTGATGCAGGAAGCTATACGGTTGTTATTGATGTGACTGACGGTGCAGGCAATAAGGCTTCTGCTGAGGCAAAGCTTACCGTTGAGGATCGCAATGCACTGGTTAATAACGGTACTTCTCTGAGCAAAAGAGTAGTATCAGCAGGAGAAAAGATTACTCTTATCCCGTCTTTCAAGGGCGGAAAGGAGCCTTATACTTACAACTATTCATACTTCAACAGGTATACCAATAAATCTGCTTCTTCAGGATTTATTTCCAAAAAAACATATGCATATATTATGCCCACATCAGGCGGTTATTATCAGTTTACTATAACTGCAAAGGATGCTGACGGCAGGGAAAAGTCTGTCAAGCTTGATGCCGTTGTTGTAAAAAAGACAAATGAAAAGCTTTCTATGGCAGACAGCAAAATCAATACAAATCTTATTGCAGCCGGCGGAAAAATAATGACTGAGAATATTGCCAGGGGCGGTACTGCTCCTTATAAATACCGCATTACCTATAAGGATCCCTCGGGCAAATGGATTTATCTCGACAGCGATTATACCTACAGCAAATCAAGATCATTCAATCTGCCTGTTAAATCAGGTGCTTTTGCAGTAAGAGTTTCTGCAAAGGATTATACCGGAGCATACAGCGAAAAAATATTCAATGTTAATGTAAAGCCTTTTAATATTGACAGTACCAGCATCAGCTCAACCTCTGTTGATGCAGGCAAACCCCTTACAATGACAATTGCCCCGCAAAATAATATAGGAAGCGTTAAATATCACTATTCCTATCATTATGAGGGCAAAAACTGGACATATCTCGGGGACTATGTTTCAAATTCTACAAGAAAGTTTACTTTCTCCTATCCTGGAGTATTCTACATCCGTGTGGGTGCAAAGGACGGCGAGGGAACTTACAGGGAAAAGCAGTTTAAAATTACTGTCAAAAGCCCCAAGGTAATGAACATTTCCGGCTCAACCATAAGCAGTACACTTGCTCAGTGCGGTACAGCCGTAAGACTTAATGTAAAGACTGCTGATGCATCAGGTAAGGTAAAATATCATTATTCCTATCATGCTGAAGGCAAGCCCTGGACATATCTGGGCGATTATACCACAACAGCATATAAGGATTTCAGATTCGGCTGGAACAATGTTTATTATGTCAGAGTAGGTGCAAAGGATGAAGCCGGTATTTACAGAGAGAAACAGTTCAGGATTAATATTTTCAGCAAGTATACAAAAACAGTTAAACAAGCCGTTACCCTTAAAAGCAGTGCTAACTGGAGCAGTCAGTCTATGGTCAGACTGCAAACCGGCGCAAAGGTAAATGTTATCAAAACATACGGCAAATGGACTCTTGTAAGATACAACAATAAAACAGGCTATCTCTATGAGCCTGTTTTCGGCTGATAAATAAGGTCTGGATTATCTGGTAAACAGACTGTGTACATCATTCAGGGAAGAAATGACTTTGTCATGTCCGTATTTATGTACGTATTCGTGATAGGCATAGAAATTTCCCATTATCTGGAAGGTTATCCGGATATTTGCATCCATGTCATCCCTCAGCTCCGGATGTTTCCTGAACAGAGTATTTTTGATCTCTCTTTCAAAAAATTCCGGAAGCTTTGAAAACTGGGAATCCCCGAAAAGAGTATTTATAAATGTTCCGTTGGCATAGGAGCCGGTAAATATTTCATTGTTTGCTTTCATGGGATCTGATAATATATCTTCCGGGTCACTGAGATAACCCAGTATGTCCTTGATGACATTCTGCTGAAGGGTTTCTGAAAGATCATAAATATCTTTGTAATGAAGATAAAATGTTGCTTTGCTTATTTCGGCAATTTCACAAAGCTCCTTGACGCTTATGCGCTCAAGGGGCTTTTTTGCGCGAAGCTGAAGAAATGCATTGTGTATATTGTTTTTGGTTTTCTTTATTCTGAGATCCATTTTTTACTCCTTGACATTATTTTAATATAGTTAAAAATTCCTCAAATAAATTCATCAAAACCTGCTGACAAATGAAACACAATGTTGTATAATTGAACTTGTCAGCGAAAGGATGATGAATTATGAAGGAATTTGAAAAGAAAAAACCTTCTTATATGAAGGAATTTTTCAAGGTAATAGAAAATACAGACCTGGTTTCAAAGACCAAAAATCAGCCGAAGCTAAAATATGATGAAAAGCCTGTACAGGCTGAATATACAGAGCTTAGCGACGAGGGAATAGAATCTCTGAGAAATTTTTTCCCGCTTGCACACATTCCCCGTTCTGTGGGAAGAAAGCACTGAGCAGTAACCCGGCGAAGCGTCAACTGTGGTTTGTGTTCGTCAGACGGTTACTGACTCCCTGCTCTGACTGGCAGCGTAAGTCTAAGCAAATCAAGCAATTACAGCAGCACCGCGGGCAGCAAAATAGTCAGGCGCATTAAGAGCGTAACGTAAGTGAAGCGACATCATCGC
>ONDB01000191.1 GCA_900316485.1 uncultured Eubacteriales bacterium | reverse complement strand
TATGATAAAAGTAATGTTCATCTGCCACGGCAATATCTGCCGCAGTCCTATGGCGGAATTTGTTCTTAAGGATATGGTCAGAAAACGCGGAATAGAAAATGAATTTATTATTGCCTCATGCGCTACGAGCAGGGAAGAAATATGGGGTGGAGTGGGAAATCCGGTTTATCCTCCTGCAAGAGAGGAACTTGCAAGACATGGCATTTCCTGCGATGGGAAACGTGCTGTACAGCTTAAAAAATCTGATTATGATAAATATGATTTTCTGCTCTGTATGGATAATATCAATATCAGAAATGCCAAGCGTATTATTGTAAATGACCCGCAGGATAAGCTAAAGCTTTTGCTGTCGTTTACCGGAGAAGCGGACAGCATTGCGGATCCCTGGTATTTCGGCAATTTTGACCGCACATACAGCGATATAGTAAGAGGCTGCAGGGCGTTTCTGCAAAGCCTGGGATATTGATGGATTACCTGACAGGCAGAAGGCAAAACAAATTGCATTCTGCCTGTTTAATGCTTGAATAATGGGGAAATGTGTGGTATAATCCATCTGTACGTATGTTAATATGGAATACTTTATTATCTTAGGAGAGTTTATCATGAAAACAATGAAAAAAATCCTTGCGATTGCATCTGTTCTTGCATTAACCGTAGGTGTCTGCTCTGCTTGCTCCAATAAAAACGACAGCGATAATGCTACCTCTGACACTTCTGCAGCAGACAGCAGCTCAACGATCAAGACTGTTGATGATCTGAAGGGAAAGAAAATCGGCGTTCAGCTCGGTACCACAGGCGATATCTATGCAGGTAAGGTTGAGAATGCAAAGGTAGAGCGTTACAATAAGGGCGCAGATGCTATTATGGCTCTTACTCAGGGTAAAATTGACTGCGTTATTATTGACGAACAGCCGGCTAAGGTCTTTGTTTCACAGAATGACGGTATTGAAATCCTTCCTGAGGAATTCACAAACGAGGATTATGCAGCTGTTATCAAAAAGGATAATACAGACCTTCTTGAAAAGGTAAATAAGGCGCTTGGCGAGCTTAAGTCTGACGGAACACTTGATAAGATCATTTCAAGCTATATTCCTGCTGACGGCGACGAAGGCGGCACTTATCACTATACACAGACAGTTACCGACGGTGAAAACCTGGTAATGGCTACTAATGCAGAGTTCCCGCCTTATGAATATAAGGAAGGCAGTGAGATAATTGGTATTGATGTAGAGATCGGCAGAGCTGTTGCAGATAAGCTTGGAATGACTCTGAAAATAGAAGATATGGCTTTCGATTCAATTATCAGCGCTGTAAGCACAGGTAAAGCTGATATAGGTCTTTCAGGATTCACCGTAACTGAGGACAGAAAGAAGCAGATCAATTTCACAGACAGCTATACAAATACAAAGCAGGTTATCATTGTAAAGAAGTGATTTCCTGACTGTCAGGCGAATGAAAAAAGCCTGAAAAAAGCAGTCTCTTTTCCTGTCTGACAAGGGCGGGAAAGGAGATGTTTTTTATCATAAAAACAAATACTGCTGCTGTGGCTCAGCCTGAAACAGCGGCGGCAAATAAAGCGGGGGATGACAGCCTGATGAAAAAGTGGAAAAAAATAACGGTTGTGCTGCTGGCAGCGGCAGCATTTGCGGCGGTTTTTTCTGTGGGAGTATCTGCACTGCAGGGAGGATCATTTCAGCTGCTCAGCGGAGCTGACGGGGATCTGCAGCCCGAAATACTGCAAAGACTGTATGATAATTTCATTAAGGATGACAGATGGAAATATCTTGCAGAGGGTCTTATTAATACACTTATAATTACATTCTTTGCAATGATAATAGGAACGGTTGTGGGTTTCCTTATGGCAATAATAAGGGTGGCTCACGACAAAAACGGTTCTGTTCCGGTACTTAATGTAATAGCAAAGCTGTATATCACCATTATGCGGGGAACACCAGTAATGATTCAGCTGCTGATAATTTATTTTGTTATTTTCGCTGCAGTGGATATAGACAAGGTACTGGTAGCGATAATTGCATTCGGCATCAATTCTGCTGCCTATGTATCGGAGGTTGTTCGTTCCGGAATAATGTCAATAGACAACGGACAGTTTGAAGCCGGCAAAAGCCTTGGTCTTGGTTTCCCTACAACAATGATACATATCATTCTTCCTCAGGCATTCAAGAATATCCTGCCTGCACTGGGAAATGAATTTATTTCACTGCTGAAGGAAACCTCGATTTCCGGTTATATTGGTCTTATGGATCTGACCAGGGGAGGCGACTACATAAGAAGTGTTACATATGAAGCATTTCTGCCTCTTATCGCTGTTGCACTTATATATCTGGCAATCGTTATTCTGCTGTCTGCCGGTGTATCCAAACTGGAGAGGAGTCTGAAGAAAAATGAGCGATGATAATATAGTAAAGAACGGCGAAGTTCTGATCCGTGTTGAGGAGCTGTATAAGTCCTTTGGTGACAATAAGGTGCTTGACGGAATCACAATGGAAATAAAAAAGGGCGAGGTTATTTCTGTGATAGGCCCTTCCGGCTGCGGAAAGTCAACATTTATCCGTTCGCTTAATTTACTTGAGGAGCCTACCGGAGGAAGCATTATCTTTGAGGGGACTGATATTACAGAAAGAGGCGTGGATATCCGTTCCGTACGTGAAAAGATAGGAATGGTGTTTCAGCAGTTTAATCTTTTTGATAATATGACGGTAAAGAAAAATATCATGCTTGCGCCTGTGAAGCTTAAATTATTGACTAAGGCTGAGGCGGAGAAAAAAGCTATGGAGCTTCTTGAAATGGTAGGTCTAGCAGACAAGGCAGATCAGTATCCTTCACAGCTTTCAGGCGGTCAGAAGCAGAGAGTGGCCATTGCCCGATCTCTTGCGATGAATCCGGATGTAATGCTGTTTGACGAGCCCACATCAGCCCTTGATCCGGAAATGGTTGGCGAAGTTCTGAATATCATGAAGCGTCTTGCAAAGGAAGGTATGACCATGGTAGTTGTGACACACGAAATGGGCTTTGCAAGGGAAGTTTCCACAAGAACAATTTTTATTGACGGAGGAAAGATCCAGGAGGATGACACTCCGGATGTAGTGTTTAACAACCCGAAGAATGAGCGCCTGAGAGATTTCCTTAAAAGTGTTTTGAAATAATATGTAAAATGGCATTAAGAGTTTCGCCTGTCTGCTGAAAGGGCAGCGTGACGCTGAAGCTAAAACGCAAAAAATGGGGCTGTGCATTAAAAGACCGCATTACACCTCATAATAACATAAAAAAGTCGATGAATATTCTGGTTCATCGACTTTTTTTCTGTTTGTCAGGGAGTCAATCGTTCCGCTTTCTGCTATGCTGCCTTAGGGCAGCAAGACTCTTTCTTTATGAATCAGACATAATATCTGAATCAATGCGCAGCACAGTTGAATCAGCGCTGCATCAGTTCTGTGCGAATTTCATTTTTACGCTGCTGAGCTTGCTGCTTTCAGCCTGCTCGGGAGCATACCAGCCTCTTTCCTGCATCTTGCAGTAGATCTGATCCTGCAGACTGAGGGCGGTGTTCAGTGAATCGGAGAATGTGCTTCTTACATTTTCGGTGCTTGATTCAATTGCACCGTGCATATAAAGGTCGCAAACACCCTTTTCAAGAAGCAGCAGGTTTTCCATAATGTTTCTGTCGTCCATGCTTATCCTCCTCTCAAAGCAAACCGTAGAAATTCATAAATATAGACTTGTGCTGACGGCTGAGCTGCCTTGCAAACTCTCTCAGCTCCTGATCCTGTATTTTTTCTGCACTTTCGCAGAACTGAGTCTGAAAATACTGCTCGTGACCGAGAGCATCTTCTACATACAAAAGCTCTTTGCTTGTCATTATTCCATCTCCGTATCGGGTTTTTCCCATTTATTTCAGAACATACTTTTCCCTTTTGGGTCGGTATATGCTGTAAGTTTATTATGCTCAGAATAAATAAAATAATACGGTATCTTAAACGATTAGCTGCCAGCTTTAATTGACTGTCAAAATCACAATATTCACCTGTTGAAACACAGCAAATTGCTGAAATTATAATGTAAATATTTTTTTCGGGTTTAAAATATCGCAATTTTAAAAAATGTTGTATAATATCATTAAGGAAACAGAGTGGTTATTCATACCGGGTCAGCCTTGATTCCGGGTCGGTAATATAAGAGTTTCCGCTTACATTTGTTTTATATGGCCTGCAGGGCGGACTGCTTGCTGTTCTGTCTTTGTGAGGCTTGTTTATAGTTGCTGCAGTAAAAAGCTCCCCCGGAATAATCATTCCGGGGGAGCAGCGGTTTTTACGGGAAATTACTGGTTCTTAAGAGCGTAGGGATTCTGGGTTGTTGCATCGAAGCCCTCAGGCAGATAATCAGTAGCAATATACTGAGGATAATAGATATCCATCTGATAATTGCTGAATATTATCTCAACATAAACTATTTTTCCGTCATGAGCATCAAGAGCATAGACAAAGCCGTTATAGCTGTCCGCCTGCATAGCAATCAGTTCATAATCATTGTCAAAACCTGTTACGCCGTAATAGCCTAAGTATTTTGTAGACGGATATGTTCTGAGTCTTTCAAGTTCTTTCTGATAATCATCATTGTTATATTCAACTACAAGGTAGCTAAGCCACTGAGGATCAAATGGATTATAGTAAACCATTTTATATTCATCGACCTTCATGCCGGTGGTTATCTTCTCGGGGAAAATGTCTTCCTTCATACCGGATTTGCTTACGAAATCATCCAGGGCATTTTTGCCCATATATTTTTCATAATTGGCAACATCTGTATCTACAAGGATATCCTTGTTTTCGTCCAGCATAAAAGAAAAAACCAGATTCAATGCGTAAGGTCCGATCTCAAGCAGCAGCGTAATCAAGATTGCAATAACTACGAAAATGGCTGTACGGACTCTGGATCTTCTGTTATAAGCCTTGACATAATTCTGGAACATCTGATCAGATTCATTGTTAAAGGTCAGGGTTTCCTTGCTGTTGTCCTGCATATTTTCAAATATGCTGCGGCAGCTTTTACAGTTTTTCAGATGCTCCTCAACTGCCTTTTTGCTTTCTTCACTTGTAATATTTTCAATGTAAAGGGGCAAAAGGTCTTTAATTACGGAACAATTATCTTTCATTTCCCTTATCCTCCAAAGCTTTGTTCATCATCATTCTGGCACGATAAAAAATGGTTGCAGCCCATTGCCGGCTTTTTTCATTTATTGCGCCGATTTCATCAAAAGACATATCTCCGAAGATATGCAGGCAATAGACTTCTCTGTAGGGAACCTGCATTGTCTGCAGCGTATCGTACATCTTTTTTGCAAGCTGTTTATCGCTGAACATTCTTTCATAGTTAGCGTAGCTTTGCTCATTCATTTCTTTCCTTTTGTCTTCAGGCAGTTTGCTGTTGTGACGCTGGTACAGGAAATATTTATATTTGACGATAGCACAAAGCCATGCCTTGATATTCATATCGCCGTTGTAGTTATTGATTGATTTGCTGGCTTTGAAAAATGTTTCGCATGAAAGATTTTTTGCAAGCTCTTCGTCTGTGCACAGACCCCGGAGATATCTGAATATTCCGCCATAATAAGAATTGAATACTTCTTTCTGAGTTTTCAAATTTATACCACCTCACAAAAAGAATAAATGTGAAATTATTGTTTATATGAGCTGAGTCGGATTTGTCAGTTATGTGCATTATACCACAAATTTCAATATTATTCAATCGTCCTGCCGCATTAAATATCTAAAAACAATTCCTGTTCCAAAGTCAGGGCAGGAAAACAGTGTTCATAATCATAAAAAGAAATCCCTGTCAGTCCCCAAAAAATTGGGGACCGGCAGGGATTACGGGGGTCACAATTATTTATCCGGCTGGAGCGAGTTTGTCAGCCGCAGTTTTTTTCTGCACATCTGTAATAGGTTTTGCCGGAGCTGATAATAGAATCCTTAAGCTGAGAAAGAGTAACTCCGTATTTTTCGGCAATATCTCTGGCATAGCTAACGCCGTCCGGCGGAGCAATGAATACCTTGTAGGAACGCTTACCCTCGTACATTCCTGTAACAAGAGAGGCAACCTTGATATCGCCCTCGTTTGAATTCATTATTTCAGGATGCATTGCAAGTTCATGCATATGTGTATTGAAAATAGTTCTTGCGCCAAGGAAGCGCAGAGCCTGTACAACATCTCTTGCAATATACAGACCCTCTGTGAATGAGGTGGAAGCAAGAGACTCGTTGAAAAGCAGAAGGCTTTTATCGCTTGCGCTGGTGAATATCTCACTGAGTCTTTTCGATTCCTCACCAAGACGACCCATATTGACGGTTTTTTCTTCGTCTGCCGGGAAATGAGTAAGAATATTATCGCAGGGTTCAAAACTCATCTGCTCTGCAGGCACATAAAGACCATGCTGAGCCATAAGAAAGAGCATTCCTACTGCCTGTGTAAAGGTGGTTTTTCCGCCTCTGTTGGGGCCAGTCATAATATATATGCCGTGCTCTCTGCTGAATTCAAAGTTATTGCGGACTATATCCAGTTTCTTGCCCTCAAGCATATCCTTCATTTTTTCCCTGAGCACCGGGAATCTTACAATATCCTCAAAGATATCGCCGCGGTAGCGAATAACCTCTGCATCGCTTTCCAGCTTGATCATAATATCTTTGATTATCTTTTTTTCAATATCATTCTCCGCAACAGCATCCAGTATGCAGTCAATTGAAAGGTCAGAGCAGGTGTTGTCAGCAAGAATTTCGTAGTCCGGTCCTTTTCCTTCCGGATAAAGCAAGCTTAAATTTTTCATATCGATTACCCCCGTAATGATTTTTTATCAGGCTTTTGAAAAGTGCCTGTTTGTTTGTTTCAGCCTGATTACATTTTAAAGCATGACCGGGGAAAATACAATCAATCCTTTAATATCTGCTGCAAGGGATATGATATAATATAAACTCTGTGTTTAAAGAAGTGGCTTTTTTCTCTCAAAGCCGCCAAAAAACGGTCTTAGGTTATCCTGAGCTATTTCATCAGCAAAGCAGAGAAGGGGAACTGCAAAGGATTCCTTGCGGAAAGCATATGCATTAATTTCGCCTTCAGCCGTAGCAATAACAGTATGAGTAGTAATATTGTTTTTGCAGAGTATTTCCATGCAGCGGTCAACCTCATGAAGTTCAATTCCAGTCTGTTTGCTGATAAGTGACGATGCAATGGGCATATTGGGCTTAGAGTAGATGTAGATTATGATACTGAGAAGTTTTTTATCTGCAAATACAGAGAAAACCTTTCTCAGCTTTTCCGTATCTGAAAGCTTTACCGGAGAGCTGCTGTCAGTTTCTGAAAGCAGGAAAAAATGCTTGAAATCCGGCGCAAGGCGGGCATTTGCAATTCCGCTGTCAAATATAATCTTTGCATAGTAGTTGTTGTTCTTGATTTCCTCAGGCATTGAATAATCAATGTATTTATTGAGAAAATCATCAATTGCAGAAACATCACCCACAAGACCTATCTCAATTGCCCAGCAGATGCTGAAGGCATACTGAAAAGCCTTTTCCTGGGGCATGGAGCTGAGCTGTCTTGCCAGAGAAAGAGCAAAGCTTTGCTGTTCACGGCCGAAAAGAGCATCTGTGCTGACCCCGAGAACATCAGAGATTGCAGGAATGACTTCAGCATCAGGTGTTCCGCCCCGTTCCCACCTTGAAACTGCCTGTGTAGTCACTCCGATAAGATTACCCAGCTGTTCCTGGGTAATGCCTTTTTCTATACGGTATTTTTTTATCTGTTCACCAATATTGCTCATAATATAAATCCTCCGTTGAATTGATATCTTCTATTATAATAGCAGATTTATAAATACAGTTCAACTGGTCGTTTGTATTTATTCTGCATGAGTTTAACTCAGAAACAATCACAGTCAGGATAAGTGTATAAAAAGAGCCGATGAACCGGAAATTCATCGACTCTTTCGCATTATTATTGAGTATTAAAGTATTGCCCTTTAACCGTTGTTGTTTTTATCCGGGTTTAAAGTATCTGATTCCCTGTTAATAATTGATTTGATATCTCCGGCTTCGTATGTGCCGGAATTGAGTGTGACCGTATCGCCGGATACAGAATAGTCTACTCCGGTGGCTTCTGTTTTCAGAGTATAGGTGTTGCCTGAACTGAGTAAAGCATAAGTTTCTGTTGACTGGGGTGTATCGCTGCCCTCTTTGCACCATCCGAGATATTTAGTCTTTTTGTCTGAGCTTATGCCAGTGTTGATCAGACGTGCAGAGCTTGTAATCGAGTAGCTGCCTAAGGTTATTTTTCTTATGCCGCACTGATACATCATGTTCGACAGAGTGCTTGTATATGAAAGACTTGACAGATCCAGTTCTTCAAGCGAATCCGTCATTGCCGTCATTATAATCCATTACGGTTTCTCCGGCAAACAGATCATATGCCTCTTCACCTTTTGTGAATCTGCAGCTCCCCTTCCTGCAGCAGTTCACACGAAGATATCTGCCGTCATTGCGCAACTCAAGCCCATGATCCGGAATACTGCCATGCTTTACATTATGGATAAAAACATACATACTTTCCGAGATAAAATACCCTATAATCCGGTTTTCTCCCTGATCTGATAAAGACACAAATACAGCACGCTTTTTTATCGGATCATAATCAATATTGTTGCGTTCAAAATAGTCTGTAAGATTAGTTTTCATAATATCCAACCCTATGCAAGCGAAATTAGTTAAATTATATCATTTGATAAAAAATAGTCCACACCCAAAAAGACATTTTAGTCTTTTTGACATCTGCTGCTATAATTATTTTCTTACAGTAAAAACTTATTATTTCAGAAGAATAAAATTGCAGGATAAATACTTGGTTATAGGAATAACCTATAACTAAACTGAAAAAAAGTCTTGACAAAACCCAAAAGGCGTGAGATAATACAATATAGTTAAAACCTACTAAGTATATAGGTAAACCAAGAATAAAAGGAGATAATGTCATGAATACAGTAAACTCCTGCAAACGATGTTGAACCTTGTATTTTCATAAAATATGCATCAGGGAGAGTAATATATGAAAACATATAAGAATATAACAGAACTAATCGGCAAAACGCCGCTTCTGGAGCTTGGGTCTGTTGAAAATGAAACAGGAAACAGGATATTTGGAAAGCTTGAATATTTTAACCCGGCAGGAAGCGTAAAGGACAGAATAGCAAAATCCATGCTTGAGGATGCAGAGGCAAAGGGCATTTTGAAGCCAGATTCTGTAATAATCGAGCCCACAAGCGGAAATACCGGAATAGGACTTGCAGCCGTTGCTGCCGCAAGAGGATATAAGGTTATTCTGACAATGCCGGAAACCATGAGCATTGAACGCAGGAACCTTCTGAAGGCATACGGAGCAAAGGTTGTCCTTACCGAGGGCATAAAGGGTATGAAGGGAGCGATTGAAAAAGCTCAGCAGCTTGCTGCGGAGAATGACCACAGCTTTATTCCCAGCCAGTTTACAAACAGCGCTAATCCTAAGGTACATTATGATACTACCGGACCTGAAATCTGGGAGGATACAGACGGTAAGGTAGATATTTTTGTAGCCGGTGTGGGTACAGGCGGAACGATTTCAGGTGTAGGTGAATATCTTAAAAGTAAGAATCCCCTTGTCCAGGTGATAGCGGTAGAGCCTCTTGGTTCTGCTGTTCTTTCAGGAGACAAGCCGGGCCCCCATAAGATTCAGGGCATAGGAGCAGGCTTTGTTCCTGAAACCCTGAATACAGCCGTTTACGATGAGATTATAAGAGTCTCGAATGAAGATGCCTTTGAAACAGGCAGGGAGCTTGCAAAAAAGGAAGGTCTTCTTGTAGGAATTTCTTCCGGAGCAGCGGTATGGGCAGCAAAACAGCTTGCACAGCGTCCGGAGAATAAGGGAAAAAACATAGTAGCGATATTGCCGGATACAGGAGAAAGGTATCTGTCTACGGCAATGTTTTCAGTATGATATAAAGAAGAGGTAATTGATATGAAAAAGCGCAGCAATGTACAGGTAAATACTTTTTCAGCCGGAACTGCAGTAATGTTTTTCGGCAGCCTTGCTGCGTCCTTTGACTGCTGCTGTATGTGTTGTTTTGGCACAGGCGGCTTGATCAGGCGTTTTATCTGATAAAACAGTTTTCTGCCATAGCCGTCTGTCTGCTACGTAGCAGTCAGGCGGTTTTTTTATGTTTAAATGCCGGCATGATCCGGGAAAGGAGATATTTATGATAGCAGCACAGGAAAGTATTACGGCAAAGCTTTGTTCCTTTGCCCGTGCATATCATTCAAACACGGGACGCAAGAAAATATTTGACGATTACCTGGCTTATGATCTTCTGGGAAAGGAAGAATTCGAGGAAATAGGTCAGCTGATACAGAATGATTTTGATCTCAATAAACAGAAAAAGAATAATGATCTGGAAACAGCAAATATCAGACCTACTCTCAACCGGTATATTTCACCGATACCGCTTTCAAGAATAGCATTTTCCGAGCGCAAGCTTCTGGAATTTGCACAAAGGCATGGAGTGTGTCAGTATGTTATCTGCGGTGCAGGAATGGATACATTTGCATTCAGAAATTCAGACCCCAGGATAAAGATATTTGAGCTTGACCATCCGGATACAGGCAGATACAAGAGGGAAAGGATCAGAAAGCTTGAATGGAACATTCCGGAAGATCTGACCTTTGTGCCCATAGATTTTTCAAAGGATGATATGGGTCAGAAGCTGCTTGAAGCCGGATTCGATCCTGATATTCCGTCATTTTTTGCGATACTCGGGGTATCATATTATCTTACGCTGGATGTATTTGAACAGACCATCGGAAAGATAGGGGAGCTTGGCAGATCAGCTGTTTCGATAGTTTTTGATTATCCTGACGAAACCACACTGCAGAGCAGGAATTCTGAGCGTGTAAAGACCCTTGCAGGTATTACTGAAAAGCTGGGAGAAAAGATGCTTCACGGCTATTCCTTCAGAGAAATATATACGGTGCTGGACAGCCATAATTTTGAAATCGAGGAGCACGAAACACCCCAGATGATACAGGAGCATTTTTTTCAAGACAGGGATGACGACATCCGGGCCTTTGAAAACATTAATTTTATCCTTGCAGGCAAATAAAGATCTGACCTTCGTATGTCAGCCGAAATTATAAAAAAGGAGAAAAATGAAAATGGGAAAATATATTTTTACATCAGAATCAGTAACAAAGGGACATCCGGATAAGGTATGCGATATAATATCAGATTCCATTCTGGACGCATATCTGAAAAAGGACAGAAACGCAAGAATTGCTGTTGAGACCGTAGTAAAGAATAATACGGTTGTTCTGGCGGGGGAGATATCATCTGATGTATCTGTTGATATCGAGAATACTGTAAGGAACACTATCAACAGTATAGGCTATGACCGTCCCGAGCTTGGCTTTGACGGCCATTCTGCAAAGATCATTCAGCTTATTGACAAACAGTCTCCGGACATAGCCCGGGGTGTTGACGAAGCGCTTGAAATCAGAGGCAAGGATCAGAGCAGTCTGGGAGCAGGCGACCAGGGCATGATGTTCGGATATGCTATAAATGAAACCAGCGAGCTTATGCCCCTTGCAATTTCACTTGCTCATAAGCTTTCTAAAAAGCTGACAGAGGTCAGGGAAAACGGTACGCTTCCTTATCTTAGACCTGACGGAAAAACACAGGTATCTGTGAAATACCAGGATAATATTCCGGTAGGCATTGATACGGTTCTTATTTCCACTCAGCATGACCCGGATGTGACTCAGGAACAGATAAGGGAGGATCTGGTCAGATATGTTATCAGACCTGTTCTTCCTGAAAAATGGAGAGACAGCGGATACAAAATTCTTATAAACCCCACAGGAAGATTTGTTATCGGCGGTCCTGTAGGTGACAGCGGACTGACAGGCAGAAAGATAATTGTAGATACCTACGGAGGAGCAGCAGCTCACGGCGGCGGTGCTTTTTCCGGCAAGGATCCCACAAAGGTGGACCGCAGCGCAGCATATGCCGCAAGATACCTGGCAAAGAATATTGTATCTGCAGGACTTGCAGATAAGGCTGAAATACAGCTTGCCTATGCCATAGGAGTTGCAAAGCCTGTTTCAGTGCTTGTAAATACCTTCGGCACGGGAAAGGTATCTGACGACAGAATAAGAAAGGCTGTTGAAAGCATTGTTGACCTGAGTCCTTCAAAAATAATAGAGCGTTTTGACCTGCAAAGACCCATATATTCAGAAACCGCATCCTACGGACATTTCGGCAGAGATGACCTTGACCTTCCCTGGGAGAAAACTGATATTGCCGCAGAGCTGAACAGAATCGCCGGGGAATCAGAATAAAGGAAACAGCATTGATAATCAGCTTGTTATGATAACAGGACAGTATATGAATAGATAAAGGAGTAATAATTATGTCAAATTATAAAAAGATAGAATCAGCCCTTATTCACGGAGGTATTTACGGAGATGAATTTACAAAGGCAGTAAATGTACCCATATATCAGACATCTACCTATGAGCAGTCCGGTATCGGCGAGGAACCAAAGTGGGAATATTCAAGAACAGGCAATCCTACCAGAGCAGCTCTTGAAGCTCTTATTGCAGAACTGGAACACGGCAGCGCAGGCTTCGCCTTTGCTTCCGGTATGGCTGCGATAACTGCAGTGCTCAGCCTTTTTAGCACCGGTGACAGGATACTTATTTCAAGCAATGTTTACGGCGGAACCTTCCGTGTGCTGGACAAGGTTTTCAATCATTTCGGAATCAGCTATTCAATTGAGGATACCACCGATATCAAAGGACTTGAGGACAAAATAACTGATGATGTCAGGGCAATACTGGTGGAAAGTCCGGCTAATCCCCTGCTTACAGTCACAGACCTGGGAGCAGTTTCACGTCTTGCAGCAAAGCACGGAATCCTTTCAATAGTGGATAATACATTCATGACCCCCTATCTGCAGAGACCGCTGGAGCTGGGAGCAGATATCGTTATCCATAGTGCCACAAAATATCTTGGCGGTCACAGCGATGTGGTTGCAGGTCTTGTAGCAGTAAATGACGATAGACTTGCACAGCGTCTGGCATTTATACAGAATTCCACCGGAGGCGTTCTGGGTCCATTCGACAGCTTTCTTCTCATCCGCGGCATAAAGACTCTGGGAGTCCGTCTTGACCGCCATGTTGAAAACGCACAGAAGGCAGCGGAATATCTCAGCAGTCATAAGGCTGTAAAAAAAGTCTATTATCCGGGACTGCCTGATGCCCAGGGCTATGAGATTAATAAAAAGCAGGCAAAAAACGGCGGCGCTATGATATCCTTTGAGCTTTATGAAAACTACAACATAAAGAAGTTTTTCAGCTCGCTTAAGCTTGTTGCACTGGCAGAAAGCCTTGGCGGAGTTGAAAGCCTTGTCTGCCATCCTGCAAGCATGACCCATGCGTCCATTCCATACGAGGTGCGCCAGAAGGTAGGCATTACAGACGGACTTATCCGCCTGTCTGTGGGTATCGAAAACATTGACGATATTCTTGAAGATATCGCCCAGGCTATTGCAGAAAGCGAGGAATAAATATGGCTCTTTATGATGATATGCAAGGGCTTATCGGCAATACACCTCTTGTAAGGCTCAGACATCTTGGTCTGCCTGAGGATGTGAAACTATATGCTAAACTGGAGCTTTTCAATCCTTCAGGCAGCGTTAAGGACAGAATCGGAAAATATATGATTGAAGATGCAGAAAAACGTGGTATACTTAAACCTGGCGGAGTTATTGTGGAGGCAACTGCAGGCAATACAGGACTGGGAATAGCCTTTGCCGCGCTGAACAGGGGATATCAGATAATATTTGTTGTCCCTACAAAATTCTCCCAGGAAAAGCAGACCCTTCTCAGAGCACTGGGAGCAAGGATAATCAATACACCCCGTGAGGGAGGTATGCTGGGAGCATGGGCCAAGGCTGAGGAAATAAGAAAATCCATCCCCGGAGCAGTGACCCTTGAACAATTCAGAAACCCGGCAAATCCCCGGGCGCATTATGAAACCACAGGCAGAGAGATATATGAGGACCTGGCAGGAAAAATTGACTACCTTGTGGCAGGAGCCGGCAGCGGCGGAACATATTCGGGGGTTGTGAAATATCTCAAGGAGAAAAACAGCTCTGTTACAGGAGTGCTGGCAGATCCGGTAGGCTCGACCATGGGCGGCGGAGAGCACGGGGATTATGATATTGAAGGTATAGGCAATGATTTCATTGCAGAAACAATGGATATGTCCCTTGTGGATAAGGTGGTGAAAATGACTGACAGCGAAGCCTTTGAGGGTGCAAGGGAACTTGCAAAGGCAGAGGGCATATTTGCCGGTTCTTCCTCGGGAGCTGCACTTGCCGCTGCAAAAAAGCTTATAAACGATGGAGCAAGGGGCAATATCGTTATTATCCTGCCGGACAGAGGCGACAGATATTTTACAAAGAATCTTTATGAATAAGGCGGTATTATGACATTACAACAGATACATTATGCTATTACTATTTCTGAACAAGGCTCGTTCAATAAAGCCAGCGAGGTGCTGTATATTTCTCAGCCGTCCCTGACGGAATCTATAAGGGAGCTGGAAAAAGAGCTTAAGATAATTATTTTCCACCGGAGCGGAAAGGGAGTTACGCTGACAAGTGACGGAGTGGAGTTTATCTCCTATGCCCGGGATCTTTATCATCAGTATAAAAATATAACGGAACGCTACGGCGACGGTGTTTCTGTGAAGAAGAAATTTGCCGTTTCCACCCAGCATTATTCATTTGCTGTAAAAAGCTTCGTAGAGCTTGTTAAAAAACTCAGCACTGATGAATATGAATTTGCCCTGCGTGAGGTGCGTACCCAGAAGGTAATAGATGATGTAAGCAGCCTTAAAAGCGAGATAGGTATACTCTATCTCAGCAATTTCAATGCACCATTGCTGACAAAGCTTTTCAGGACAAATAAGCTTGAATTCCACGAGCTTATAAAATGCGAGGCGTATGTTTATCTCTGGAAGGGTCATCCCCTTGCAGGCAGGAAAAGTATACGATTTGAAGAGCTTAAAGAATATCCCAGTCTTTCTTTTGAACAGGGAGGCAGCGGTTCAATGTATTTTGATGAGGAAATACTCAGCAGCAATCATTATCCCCGTACAATAAAGGCCACCGACAGGGCTACAATGCTTAACCTCATGGTGGGACTGAACGGATATACGCTTTGCTCGGGAATTATCTGCGAAGAGCTTAACGGCAGCGATTATACTGCGGTTCCCTATGAGCCTGACAGCGAACATCCCGGCAGCGAAATGAGAATAGGCTATATTACGAAAAAGAATCTGCGCCTCAGCAGCGTAGGAGAACTTTACATAGAAGAATTAAAAAAATATCTTGGAGTCTGAAATGGAGATCGTAGATTTTCACGCACATATATATCCGGAAAAAATAGCCGGAAAAGCCACCCGGGCAACCGGAGATTTTTATAATATAGATCCTGCCTGCAGCGGTACTTCTGAGGAATTGTTGTTAGCAGGCAAAAAGGCAGGCATAACACGCTTTGTGCTTTTACCTGTTGCAACGAAAGCGGATCAGGCAAGGCATATAAATCAGTTTATAGTTGATGAGGTCAGCAGTCATCAGGAATTTTATGGATTTGGTACACTTCATCCGGACTGTGATGAGCCTGTAAGGGAAGCTGAATTCATTCTGGATTCGGGTCTTGCCGGAATCAAGCTGCACCCGGATACACAGCAGTTCAATACAGATGATAAACGCCTTTACCAGGTTTTTGATCTGATACAGGGCAGGATTCCCCTGTTGGTTCACTGCGGAGACAAGCGCTTTGATTTTTCACATCCCCGCAGACTGAAGAAGGTTATAAATGATTTTCCCCGGCTGCAGGTAATTGCCGCCCATCTCGGAGGTTGGTCTCTGTTTGATGAGGCATACGGGCTGCTTAAAGATATGGATTGTTATCTTGATATATCGAGCACAATGATGTTTCTGCCGCCGGAGAGGGTAAGCGGATATATACACGGATACGGAGCTGACAGAATATTATTCGGAACAGATTTTCCTCTGTGGGATCCGCGGAATGAAGTAGAATCTCTTATGCGGCTTGATCTGACCCCGGAAGAGCTGGAAAAAATAGCCTTCAAAAACGCACTGAAAATCCTTGAAGCCTGATAAATACTATCGGAATGCAGCAAGCAGAAAGAGCTAAGACTCATAACTGAATAACTATAAAATGAAAAGGGTCTGTCCCATTATAAAACAAAAAAGTCGATGAATATTTTGGTTCATCGGCTTTTTTTGATGCTAAAGTCCCTCTGTGATTGCCAATCTGCTGTTATAGGAATATCCTATTACATAGTATACCTATAGGATATTAGACAAATGAAGAAAGCAGTGCTATAATTAGTACATCGAAACACTGATGGAAATAAACATCCTGTTTCAGACGGACGCAGAGAAGCCGCTGAAACCAGCGTTTCAGATTATTCGGAAAGGAGAAAAACGCTATGACAACCATAACCTGCAGAACAATGTGTATGAATAATTGTATGTGTATGACGCAGATGGCTGTTTTCTGCGTTAGAGCCTGCTGCGCTTTCCGAATGTGAACGGGTTTGTTATTTATTTCACACGGGAAGTCAGTCTGTGACTTTCCGCTTTTTTTATGCTTAAAACAGCGTGAAGTGCGGAATTTAAGGACGAGGCAACATCAGGTATACGAAAGGAAATGAGTTATGAAAAGAAAGCTTTTTACAGCGTGTTTGATTGCTGTACTTTGTATAGCGACTTTTGGAGGCTGTTCCGGAACAACGGGAAGTACATCTTCAGAAGAAAACACAGCGTCAGCAGCTGAGCAGTCAACACAGCAAACTGATTCTGAAGCAGATGAAAATTCTGAAAGCTCTGAAAAGGACTGCTGCAAGAACAAAGGATCTGAGAATTCAGAAAAAGATTGCTGTAAGGATAAAAACTCAGATGGTTCTGAAAAGGACTGCTGTAAGAATAAAGAATCTGAGGATTCAGAAAAAGACTGCT
>ONDB01000129.1 GCA_900316485.1 uncultured Eubacteriales bacterium | reverse complement strand
TGCGGCGCCATCTTTGTGCGGTGTTGCCTTAGAGCGTGAGGCGGTTATTATTTCAGAGTAGGATCAGCAAATAAGGGCGCTTCAGGCGGAAAAAAAGTAAACCCTGCAAAAAGAATTCCTATACCTATCAGAAGCAATATTGCTGGAACAGTCAGACTGCGTTTTGATTCTTTTGCAGAAATAATGCGTGCAGAGCTTTTGGTGAAGGACAATATACAGGCGGCTGCAAAGATAAGAATATCAATAAGGAAATAATTTCTGCCGAGCATCCCGGTATATGCATAAAAGGCTGCAGGAATGAATATCAGGCCTGAAAGTGCTCCCGCAGTTCTTGAAAAGAGAAAATTTTTTATTTTATGTCCATAAATAAAAAATTCGGCAATAATATAGAAAGCAAAAGGGAAGAAAAAGAGCTTCATATGTTCCCAGGTGCTTTCATTTACTGATGTGAATACGCCGATAAAAGGACATCTGCCTGTCCATTCAAAAATAAAATGATTGATACTGCCCAGCAGAAAAACAGCCGCTGCACCGATCAGACTGCTGCGTGAAAGCTTATCCTCAGACAAATATATCACTCCTTTTACATTTCAATAAATAATTATGCTGAAAATGAGAAAAAAATACAAAAGCCCTTGAAATATACCCTATGGGGGTATATAATGAACATAGGTATTATTCGTAAAAATGAGTCAGGAGTGATTGAGCATGGAAGAAAAAGACAGCCGGCATATGAATTGCTGCGGTAACGACAGCGGATGCCGCTACAGGAGCCGCAGCCGGAGTGATGAAGAAAAAAAGGCGCTTCGTTCACGGCTCAATCGTATGATTGGTCAGCTCGGAGGAATAAGTTCAATGATAGATGATGACCGCTATTGCGGAGATGTTCTGATTCAGCTTTCAGCTGTAATGAGTGCATTGCGTTCATTTGGATCAGTTATTATGAAGGAGCATCTGAAAACATGTGTTGCAGATGAGATAAAAAACGGAGAAATGGAAGTAATTGACGAAGTAATGGAGCTTTTCGGTAGATTGCAGTGAAATGAGGTGTCAGCTTGAAGCAAAAATATGATGTTACAGGAATGAGCTGTGCTGCATGCAGTGCCCGGATCGAAAAGTGTGTATCTGCCGTCAGGGGAGTAAGCTCTGTCAATGTTGATCTGCTTAAAAACAGCATGACAGTTGAGTATGACCCTTTGAGCGCTGATGACGGGATCGTTATAAAAGCTGTTGAAAAAGCAGGCTACGGGGCATCGGTCGGAAAAAGCAATGCATCCGAAAAAAATCAGGATAAAAAGCTGGACGCAGCATCAGAAATTCTTCACAGACTGATATGGTCATTGTTTTTTACCTTACTGCTTTGCTATGTTTCTATGGGGCATATGCTTTCGCTGCCATTGCCATATTTTCTCAGCGATCCTCATTATGCAGGTGTGACAGCACTGACTGAGCTGCTTCTGACCATTCCGGTAATGATAATAAATATAAAGTATTATAAAAACGGCTTCAGGGCACTTTTTCACCGCAGCCCTGATATGGATTCTCTGATTGCAGTAGGATCTGGTGCATCGCTGATATATGGAGTATATTCACTTTATGCAATGATGTTTGCATATGCATCTGCCGATCATTCTGCACTTCATATTCTGGAAGGAAATCTGTATTTTGAATCCGTAGGAATGATATTGACTCTGATAACGCTGGGGAAATATTTTGAAACAAGGGCAAAGGGAAAGACAACAGATGCTGTGAGAGCGCTTATGGATCTTTCACCTGCAGCGGCAGTTATACTGCGTGACGGGAAGGAAGAAACGATACCTGCGTCTGAAGTACAGACTGGAGATATCCTGATAGTCAGAGCAGGGAGTACAGTTCCGGCAGATGGCACAATAACAGAGGGAAACGGAGAAATCAACGAATCTGCAATCACAGGAGAAAGCATACCTGTATTCAGAGAAGCCGGCGGAAAGGTAACAGGAGCAACCGTCTGCGTATCAGGATGGTTCAGGATGAGAGCAGACAAGGTCGGGGCAGATACAGTGCTTTCACAGATAATCCGGATGGTTGATGAAGCGACATCTTCAAAAGCTCCTGCTGCAAAGCTTGCGGACAGGATAAGCGGGATATTCGTTCCGGTTGTAATGGGACTGTCATTATTGACATTTATAATATGGATGATTCTGACCGGAGATATTCAGGCTGCATTTTCATCTGCGGTATCGGTGCTTGTAATATCCTGTCCATGTGCTCTGGGACTTGCCACACCTACCGCGATCATGGTC
>ONDB01000053.1 GCA_900316485.1 uncultured Eubacteriales bacterium | reverse complement strand
TTCCTTGCGAACAACCAGCACTATCTTGCAGTGTGTCTTAAGACCCTGCAGGCCATAAATTACATGACATCCGGCTTTCTCCAGTTTTTTAGCCCAGCCTATATTGTTTTCCTCGTCAAACCTTGCCTTCAGCTCAACAAGTACAGTAACCTGTTTGCCGTTCTCTGCAGCTTTGATAAGTGCTGCTATGATCGGCGAATGTCCGCTGACACGATAAAGAGTCTGCTTTATAGCAAGTACATCCGGATCCTTTGCAGCCTGATTAATGAATTTGATTACGCTGTCAAAGCTTTCATACGGATGATGAACCATTCTGTCTTTTTCACGGATAGCTTCAAATACATCGTCATAGCCAAAGAAATCAGCAGGCGGATCTACAGGTATGATAGGCCTGAATCTAAGATCATCAAGACCGTCGAGCCTTGCAAACTTTGAAAGGAAGGTAAGATCCAGAGGACCATTTACCTCATATATTTCCTTGCTGCTTACATCAAGCATATTTACAAGGAACTCCCTGAGTGCCTCGTCACTGTGTACGGAGATCTCAAGACGTACCGGATCTCCCCGCTGACGCTTTTTAAGAGAATGGGCTATTTCTACGAGAAGATCATCTGCTTCTTCGTCGATATCAAGATCGCCGTCCCTTGTTATTCTGAAGGGAAGATATGCCTTGATTTTATAAAGCTCAAAAAGCTCTGAAAGCTTTCCGATGATAATATCCTCCAGCATTACAAAGGATCTTACTCCTTCGCTTTCCACCTCAAAATATCTTGATACTATAGACGGAACCTGTACCACTGCGAATATATCCTCGCCCTCTCTTGAAAGGCGGACGGCAATATTCAGGCTCTTATTCATCAGCAGCGGAAAAGGTCTGGATGTATCCACTGCAAGCGGAGTAAGTATAGGAAATATGAATTTTTCAAAATATACATCAACCTGCTGACGCTGGTTCTTATCAAGCTCATCAAGCTTAAGGAAACGAAGCTTGTTTTTACGAAGCGCAGGTATGAGCGAACGGTTCAGGCAGGAATACTGCTTTTTTACAAATTCATGTATTTTTCCGGTAAGAAGCTCGAACTGTGTTTCCGGACTCATTCCGGATTCATCCGGCTTTTTTCCCTTGGTAGAATGCATCCTGTCCATTACACCTGCAACCCTGACCATAAAGAACTCGTCAAGGTTAGAGGCTGTTATCGCAAGAAAATTCAACCTTTCGAGTATGGGATTATCCTTTTCAAAAGCCTCCTCCAGAACACGGCTGTTGAAATCCATCCAGCTCAGTTCCCGGTTATGGAAAGGAAAATCCGGCGGAGAATAAAGCTTTATCGGCTTAAGGTGTGCCTTCGATGCAGACCTGGATTTTTCCCTGCCGTCCTTCTTTACTTTTATTTCGTTTTCTCTTTTTACCTTTGGATCCTTAGCTTTTATATCGTCCTTTTTTTTATCACTCAAGCTACTCACCCTTGATCTTTCTTAGTATTATTTCAACAGATTTTGTCCGGAGTCTGCACCGCTGAAACACGTTCCTCACCGCTGCTGTCAAAAAGTTTCCAATAATGGAAATACCATCCCTGAGCAGCGTTTCTTTTCATTTATTATATCAAACAATAATGCATAATTCAAGATTATTTTGTTTATTTTCAGCATCATCATAAAGGCAAACCTAACCATAAAAGCATCCGGATTATAAGACGCATTCAGAGCGGAACGTAGTGAAGCACACCATCGCGTTACGGCACCGGCGGCTCGCCGGGCGTCGGACTGACTGGTTGACGGGAGAGGTGGAAAATGGTAGAATAGATTAAAAGATATGTGAGCACATTTATCCGGTTATTTCAAAGAACAGGAGGATATCTATGAATAATAAAAAAGGACTGACGATGACTGCACTAATGTATATTATCGGCGGAATACTTATAGGATTCGGGGTAATTATTGCAATATTCATGGGAATAACAGCAAACAGCAACAGCATTTACAAAGAAAACTTCAGCAAGACCAGCGGAGTCATAACTGAGATGGAAGTGGAAACGGTAAATTCAAATTCCCCCGGCAGCAACGGTTCCAACAAGCTGAGAAAATATCATATTCAGTATAAAGTCGGTGATGAAATTTACACCACAATAAAAACCGAGCCGTATTCAAACATACGCCGTACAGGAGATCACCTGATTGTTTACTATGATCCTGATTTTCCCTCCAGTGCTCAGGTGGACGATTCTGCAAGCAGTAATATTTCAACCATTATTATTTCTCTTCTGCTTGTGGCTGCAGGCTTTGCGGCAATTATTTTTGGCGGAAAATTCTCCAGAAAAAAACCGGATGATTTGTTTAAAGACAGATTCAAATCCTATGACGAATACAGCGGAGATCTGACAGAGAAGGCAGGAACCCTTTTTGACAGAGAGGTCAAATCCAGCGAAACACGGCTGCCGAATCCTACACTTGAAGCCATGACAAAACAACGCAGCCGCTTTAAATAATTATTTCCTGGAAGTGAATAAAGATGAAAAGCCTATCAGATATCCAGAATGAAAAAAGAGAAAAGGAAATAAAAAGACTCATGAAGCTTAACGGCTATGACGTTCCGGAAGAAGATGAAGAAAAACTGCCGGAGCCGGTTCGCCAAAAAACTGAGACCAGGCGCTCAGCAGCGGACAAACATCCCTGGCTGAGCGATCATTCAAAAGCACTGGGCTTCGGTCTTCTAATACTCGCTCTTATTTCATTTGCTGCAGCTGTGGTGATACCGGTATTCCTTATCGCAAAGAAAAGCGCTGCAGACGGTTATATCCCTGTACAGGCTGTAATAGACAACAAAGATCCATATAACCAGAATAACAGCAGCAATATTTACAGGATCAAATGTCATTACACTGTGTCAAATGTAATTTATACAGCCTCACTTGATGGTGTCAGAAATGTATCGGATGAGGATTCCAGACTGACAGTTTTCTATGATCCCTCTGACCCGGGCATTTGCTATATCAGTAAAGACATTCATATGCAGGGATATGAGGTAGCTTTAATGTCGGCGATGATAATCGCTTCATTGGTAATGCTTATTATTGCCATATGGGTATTCAGAGCAGGCTCTAAAGCAAAAAAAGCTGAGGATGCCGCATTTACAGCCAGCTTTGGTTACAATGACTTTAAGAACACTGAAAGCGGAAGTTTTGAATTCTATAAAAGTCCCGGCAATATTGAAAGTGAAAATACAAACAAGTAGATTCTGCAATAAAACAATTTTATTATATAAAGCAAAAAGGTGCTGTCACATTATTTCTCGTAACAACACAAAAAAGTCGATGAATTTCTGGTTCATCGACTTTTTTTATTTGTCATGGAGTTAACCGCTCCATTTTTTGCTTTGCTGCACTCGGACAGCAATCCTTTGAAAAGGCTTGAGCGAAACTATTATAGTCGGGAGCGACAAATCAGTTCACTGTTACGGGTGCAGCGTCACGTTGCCCTTTGAAAAGGCGGGCGAAACTTTTTTATGCCACAGCCCCTTTGTTATTCTTTAGTTTTTTTTCGTACAGGTATTGCAATGGGACTTCTGAACAGGCCGTGTTTTCATCCCTCAATATTTCTGATAAGATTCACCATTTCAATTGCACCAAGAGCACAATCATAGCCCTTGTTTCCTGCCTTTGTTCCTGCACGTTCAATAGCCTGCTCTATGTTCTCAGTTGTTATCACTCCGAACATTACCGGAATGTCACTGTTAAGAGATACATTTGCAATTCCCTTTGAAACCTCACTGCATACATAATCATAGTGGGTTGTGCTGCCTCTGATAACTGCGCCAAGAGCTATTACTGCATCATATTTGCCGCTGTTTGCCATCTTTGATGCTATGAGCGGAATCTCAAATGCACCCGGAACCCATGCAACCTCGATATCCTCAGGTGCTACGCCGTGACGGACAAGTCCGTCCTCTGCTCCGCCGAGAAGCTTTGATGTAATAAATTCATTGAACCTGGCTACTACTATTCCTACTCTTATGTTTTCGCCAATAACATTTCCTTCAAAGACTTTCATATTTATTCTCCTTCTTGTAAGTTATAATATATGTCCCATACGATCCTTTTTTGTTTTCAGATAAAAGCTGTCATATTCTGTCGGGTCAATTTTTATCGGAACCCTTTGTGTAATCTCCATTCCATATTCAGAAAGTTGATATACCTTATCCGGGTTATTCGTCAGCAGTCTCATAGTCTTTACACCAAGATCAGAAAGAATCTGAGCACCGGTATAATAGTCTCTTTCATCAGCTTTGAAGCCAAGTGCAATATTAGCTTCAAGAGTGTCCATACCCTTTTCCTGAAGCTCATATGCTCTGAGCTTATTGATAAGACCTATGCCTCTGCCCTCCTGACGCATATACAGAAGGATTCCCCTGCCCTCTTTTTCGATTGCCCTCATTGCTGCGGCAAACTGTTCTCCGCAGTCACAGCGTAGAGAACCAAAGGTATCTCCGGTAAGACATTCGGAATGTACCCTGCAAAGTATATCTCTGCCATCGCCTATATCACCCTTTACAAGTGCAACATGATGCTCGCCGTTGACCTTGTTGATATATCCGCAGGCAACAAATTCTCCGTATTTCGTGGGCATTTTCGCAGTTGCAATTCTTTCCACAAGCTTTTCATGCTTTTTGCGGTAGTCGATAAGATCCTTTATGGTTATAAATACGATTCCGTATTTTTCCGAAAGCTCCATAAGCTCCGGAGTCCTCATCATTGTACCGTCCTCACGCATTATCTCGCAGCAAAGTCCGCATTCCTTTAATCCTGCAAGACGCATCAGATCAACCGTTGCTTCGGTATGTCCGGTACGTTCCAGTACCCCGTTATGCTTGGCAAGCAATGGGAACAGATGCCCCGGTCTGCGGAAATCTTCCGGCCTTGCATCATCCTGCACACATTTAATTGCTGTAACAGAACGCTCGGCAGCTGAGATACCGGTTGTTGTGGATACATGGTCAATTGAAACTGTAAATGCTGTTTCATGATTATCTGTATTTGTAGCAACCATCTGGGGAAGTCCCAGTTTCTTTACATATTTCTCTGACATAGGCATACATATAAGACCTTTGCCGTGGGTTGCCATAAAATTAATATTTTCAGTGGTTGCAAATTCAGCTGCACAGATGAAATCACCTTCGTTTTCCCTGTCCGGGTCGTCCGTGACAAGAATAAGCTTTCCTGCTCTGAGTTCATCAAGTGCCTGCTCTATAGAAGCATATTTCATTTATGCTGTTCCTCCTTTTTCTCTTTTCAGAAGCCATGACTGGCAAGGAATTCCATTGAGATTTCTCCTTGTTTTTCCTGCCGGGTGGGCTGCAAAAGCTTTTCTACATACTTTCCGATAATATCTGTTTCCAGATTAACAATGCTGCCCCTTGTCTTTTCTCCAAGGGTGGTTACTGAAACTGTATGGGGTATTGCAGAAATTGAAAAACCGTCTGCCCTGATTTTTGCAACGGTAAGGCTTATTCCGTCAATAGTAATGGAGCCTTTTTCAACTATATACCTCATAAGAGAACCATCCGTATCAATATCGTACCATACAGCGTTATCGTCACGTCTTACAGAGCTTACTTTGCCGGTACCGTCAATATGTCCGGAAACAATATGGCCTCCGAATCTTCCGTTTGCAGCCATGGCCCTTTCAAGATTCACATGACTGCCGGCGCTCAGCTGAGATAGTGACGAACGGCTCATTGTTTCAGGCATTACATCTGCACGGAAACCGCCGTCAGTCAGTGACGACGCAGTCAGGCATACACCGTTTACTGCTATACTGTCACCGAGATGAATATCCTCGAGTATCTTTTCGGCAGCTATTTCAAGTACAGAAGAGCGCACTCCTCTTTTTATGCTGCGAACGGTTCCAAGCTCTTCAATTATTCCCGTAAACATCAGTATTTCACCCGGCTCTCTATCATGATATCATCTCCGAAGCGCATAATCTTGCTGTCTGTAAGCATAAAAGCGTCTGAAGGGGATGAAACCCCCTCACCATCAACAGGACTTTTTGCACTGCCTCCGAAAATTTTCGGTGCAATATATGTCTGAACACAATTAACAAATCCGGCGCTGAGAATTGACCAGTTAAGACTTCCGCCGCCTTCAAGCAATATGCTGTCTATTCCGCCCTCGCCAAGCCTGTGCATCATTGCGGAAATATCTATATGACCACCCTTCTTTGGCAGGAGAAGAATCTCACAGCCAGCATCGGCATATGGTTTATGCTTCTCAGTATCAGCCTGACAGGTGCAGATTATCGTATGGGTTTTATCTGCTGTTTTTACTACCTTACAGTCAGCCGGGATCCTGAGTCCTGAATCGCAGATAATCCTTACCGGATCAACTCCGCCCTCGATGCGGCAGGTAAGCAGGGGATCATCAGCAAGTATTGTACCGGAACCTACCATTATTGCGGTAAACCTGTTTCGGTCACGATGCACATTAAGCCTGGACTCCTCTCCGGTTATCCATTTTGAAAGACCTGTTTTGCAGGCGATTTTTCCGTCTGCAGTCATTGCATATTTCATTGTTACAAAAGGCAGGCCTGTCTTTATATAATGGAAAAATATTTCATTTATCGCCTTACATTCTTCTTCCAGTACATATTCAACTACCTCTATACCCTTTTCACGTAAAATACGGGAACCGTTGCCTGAAACAAGGGGATTAGGATCACCTGAACCGATAACAACACGGCTTATGCCGGATGCTGTCAATGCATCCGTACAAGGTGGCTGGCGTCCGTGATGGCAGCAGGGTTCAAGGGTAACATACATCGTAGCACCCTCTGCACTTTTATCGCAGTTTTTAAGCGCATCCCTTTCAGCATGGAGACCTCCGCAGTAATGATGATAGCCTTTCGCAAGTATTTCTCCGTCACGCACTATAACCGCACCTACAAGGGGATTAGGCGATACATGACCGGTACCCTTCAAAGCTTCTTCAATTGCTATTTTCATGTATTTCTGGTCTGTCATAAAATCACCTCACAAAAAAGGACCCTGAATATTCAGGGCCCCTGCTTTCACGAAGATAATCCTCGTCTTCTTTCGTCCGGACTGTACCGTCGGCTTCGGAATTTCACCGAATCATGCAGCATATGCGCTCGTGGGCTGTTACCACCGGTGGGGAATCTCACCCCGCCCTGAAGTATATTCAATTATCAGAATTTTGTTTCTTCCTCAAATTTTCTAAGCTGCTCGTCCTGGGCTTCCATTTTGAGTATGCGCTTTTCGCCTTCCTCTGCAAGCTCCCTGAACTGGCTTATAGTCATCTGCATCTGGGGAAGTGCTTTCTGCTTATATGCAGAAACAGCATCCAGCGCATCAAATGTATCAGCAAATGCACTCTTAAGAGTATCAACAGAAATATTGGACTCCATTGATTTCTGCTGAATTTCAGCACCCTGCTCCTTCAGCATTTTTGCAGTGGCACCGATAAGTCTGTTTGTAGCTTCATTTACTGCATTTACCTTTTCAAGCACTATCTTCTGATTATACAATGCGCTTGCAACTGTAACCGCTATCCTAAGAGCAGATACTGTTACATTTTCAGCTCTTTCAACTGCACGGATAAGCTCTTTATTATTGCGTCTTACAATCTCCATAGCAATAATGCCCTGCATATTCACAGCCTGCATCTGCTGGAGATCCATAAGCTTTTGCCTGAGGGGGAAAAGTACCTCTTCTTCGATAAACTTGATCCTTTCCTCATCAACATTCTCTACCTTAGCCTTTTCTATAGCAGCAGATATAGAAGCATCCATTTCTGTGCCCAGCTGGATCTGTTGCTCCAGCTTCTTTGTAAGATCACGAAGTGCAAGCTGCTCTATTTCGAGAGTTGTATTATCATTCTTAAGAGTAGCCTTACCCTTTCCAAGTGAAGCTATTGTATCAGCAATAATATCGTCAGCCTTTTCAAATTTTGCAAAGTATGTCTTTATGGGGTTAAAAAGCTTTCCGAGAGCACCCTTTTTCACAAAATCTATGCCTGAGGGGTCAAGATCCTTCATCTGGGTCTGAAGCTTTGAAAGACCTGCTACTACCTCGCCGTTTTCGCCGCCCATCTTACTGAGATCAACAAGTCTTACATTAAGCAGCTCATTCTTTCTGGTTGATTTCTCAACGATATCAGAGCCAAAATTATCTATTGAAGAAACGATATTTCTTCTGTCCTGAAGTGAACCGAGATCAAAGGTAAAAAGCTCATCTGTATTGCTGTCTGCTGCTTTTACCAGCTTTTCCTTTACCTCAGGAGCAGGAGCAACCTCCTCCTTCACTTCTTCCTTGACTTCCTCCATATCCGGAAGATCCATTGAAAATCCCATTGTTTTATTCTCCTTACATCATATAGAATCCATAATATAACTGTTCCGAAATCATACTATCCTGCTGAATATTCCTGCAGCTATTACATTTCAGAATTGAACAGGTTCTTCAGCTGATAGATAATATCCTCGCTGTCTGCATTGATAGTTGCTGCCTCATTTATCTCAGAGATACGCTTGAGGGCATCTATATTTGCATTATAACCGATGGAATATATCGGTATCTCATAGGTATTGATTATTGATGAAACTTCATTGAGGCTGCAGCCGGTATTCTGTTCACCGTCACTGAGCAGGAATATCATAGGCTTTGCATCAGGATGATCTGCCTTAGCCTTATTAACCATATCAATGGCAACAAGAATTGCATCATTTGTAGCAGTCTGTCCGTTTGCTGACAGATCCTGTACAGCGCCCTTGAAAAGTGCCTGCTGATTAAGATCAAACTGTGCGATGGGAAGATTACAGTATACCTTGCTGTTATAGGAAATCAGACCAATATAGTTATCCTTATTGATATACTGCATTGAATTGATGAGCGAAGTCTGAAGGGCATTGATGGATTCGCCGTTCATGCTTCCTGAGGTATCAGCAACAAAAACTGCAAGTATGGGCTTGCCGCTGTCCTTGTTTTCCTTGTAAAGCTTCTGGGCTTTAAGGAGCTTGTCGCAGCTGATATCTTTGGGCAGTTCACTTTTATACTTTTCATTTTCGTTGAAACCGTATTTCTTAGCAAGCTCCTGGCTCTGACTGTTCAGGCAATAATCGCAGAACATCTCAAGCAGCTGATCCTTATCCGATGAAAGATTTCCTACTGAGTACATAGGATTGTCATGTCTTGCACCAAAGGGTGTGAATACATAATCATTCTTTAATGTAGGATCGTTGTAATATGACTGATATTCCATTACAAAGGCATCCAATGAACCTGATTCAGCAGATTTTCTCATCTGCATTGTATTATAGGATACAAGCGGAACATTCTGCTGGAACTGCTTGAAGCCTTCTATTGCCTTACTGCTGAGTAGATCATCAGCATCATAGGAATACAATGTGGTAATAAGGAAATTCAGTCCGGTAGAGCTGATAAACGGATTGGTGTAACCCATCTGCAGCTCGCCGCTTGCTGTACATTCCGAAATAACCTTCATATTAACAGAGCCGTATTTTTCAAGTATTGAGTTATATTTATCCTTTGAAAGAAGAACTCCGGCAACATTGCCTACTATCCTGTCCTTTTTCATTTCAATGGTTACACCGGAAGCTTCAATCATCTTGCCCCAGAATTCATTTGAGGGGGTTATTGCATCAGGTGTATATTTGCCGGTTTTGATATAATCCACAGCAAGTCCCGAGGATACTGAACGAATTGAAACCGATGCTGATTTGCCGTTTATCTGAGGTGAACTTGCATTGAAGCTTTCTGCTACCTCATTGAGCCAGCCGTCTGTTCCTTCTCCTGCCTTTTCAGGTGAAGAATAGATCTCGATATTGATATCGCCGTA
Source organism: uncultured Eubacteriales bacterium (assembly GCA_900316485.1). Lineage (GTDB taxonomy): Bacteria > Bacillota > Clostridia > Oscillospirales > Acutalibacteraceae > UBA1213. The sequence continues at coordinate 1,411 of ONDB01000053.1, read as the reverse complement.
GCCTTTTACTGAAAGAGGATAATTCTTTATATCCGGAAGCTCCTCCTGCTCGTCGAGAATATCTTCGTCAGTAATCGCAGCCTTTCTGGGTTCTACATTTGTAACTGAAATACCTGACAGCAGATCATTCAGTTTCTTTGAAGCATCCTCCTCGGTTATTTCCTCCGGAGTCATACCTACATTTCTGGTAAGAGTTATTCCGAGAAATACACCGCTGAATACTAAAATTGCTATTGCAGCGAAAATTGCTACCTTTGCACCTGTGGACATCTTGCTCATAAGTTACCGCCTCCCTTTTCAGTTCTGCTTATAAAGCCTGGTCTGATCAATAAGTTCATTGATCTCTCTGATTGCCGCCATATTTTCAAGTCCCGTATCGCTCATATCATCAAGCTTTGATATTTCCAGCAAAAGGCTGTCAAGCTTTACGAGTATGCCCTCATTATCAGAAACCAGTCCCTTTACAAAATTGATATGCTCATTATAAATCTGCATATGGGTGTTTGCAGAATTTGAGGACGAATAGGGGTCTTCGACAGTCGGAAGATTTTTCATCTTATTGACCTTATCAAGAGTCTTTTTATAATCCTTATCATCAAATATTATTATCCTGTTTATTATCTTTTTTACATTGCTGTAGAAAAGAACCTTTACAGATTCTATTACTCCCTCAAAACGGACATATGTCATTTCCTGAGGTGTAAAATACTGCAGCAGTATTGTTTCGAGAGCCTTATCCTTATCCATAAGTCTGTATACCTGATCCACAGCTGTGCTGATTTCTGTCTCGAATACCTTTTTGCTGCGGCATTGCTCAAGTGCATCAGTATAATCCTTTGCATCCACAAGCTCACCGCTTTTGAGAAGCTTGATCTCCGGCTCTTTGAAAAGAATACTGTAATTGCCGTAGCCGAATGCAATAAGACTCATGACTATATCTGTAACTCCCAGGGCTGTCAGCAGGGCATCTCCGCCCAGCGTCAGACCCACAAGCCCTCTGGAGAAAAGTACAACATTCACAAGTGCTATTGCAAGATTCAGACAAATCAATTTTATGATCTGTTTTTTTGACATTTCCATCCTCCGAAAATCAGATGACAGGGCAGACAATTCTGCCGCGCCTATTATACGCTCCTCCGGATGCACTTCACCAAAACAAGCCTACGCCCCCATGGTATTGCATCCTGAGGTACAATACAATTTTACTATTCCCGTTTGATTTTGTCAATATTAATTGACCGAGTTAACATTTCGGAAATAAATCTTTACAATCCGTCAAAAAATGTCCTGCACCATAAAAAGTGCAGGACATTCGTTCTATGCAGATTAATCAGCCGCCATTTACTCCCTCTCCGGGAAGTTCATTACCGTCGCCTCCTTTTTTAAGATTAGAAGTGGTAATAACATCCTC
>ONDB01000048.1 GCA_900316485.1 uncultured Eubacteriales bacterium | reverse complement strand
GGGAGAAAAGAAATGGTATAATTATTGTATAGGAAAAATATGTGTTTTTATTGTGCTTTAATAATAAGTCAATAATTAAGTTGTTGGATTTATCGGTTTTGCGCTGATGGGGGTGCTTCAGATTATGATTAAAAAAATATTGAAAACCGGCAGTATCTGCCTGCTGGGTCTTGCAGTGGCAACAGGTGCTAGAATGTATGTGGGCAGCGGTCTGTTTGCTTCTGAAAAAGATAATACCGTTGTCAATGCTGCTGTGAGAAAGGTTAATTTGAATTATACTTCATTGTCTCTGGGAAAAGGAGAAAAAATTCAGCTTGCAGCAAATCAGGTGGTGGAATGGAGCAGCAGCAATGATAATATTCTTTCTGTTGACGAAAAAGGACAGGTTACTGCTATGGCTGAGGGCAGCGCAAGTATTGTTGCGGCTGCAGGTGATGAAACCGGTCTATGCCATATTACTGTAAAAAAAGAACCGCTCTGTGCTGATCTTGACTTTTCCTCTCTGACACTTGGCAGGGGCGAAAGCTATAAATTGAATCTGCATCTTCCGGACGGAACTGCGGCTGCTGTGAGAACATTCAGGTCGAATAATGAAAAGGTCGTTAAAATGACAAAGACCAACTGGCGGGGCGAATTTACAGCTGTTGGTACAGGTTCCGCTATTGTTACCGCTAAGCTGTATAACGGACTTGAAGCAAACTGCAGGATAACTGTTAAAAAAGAGCCTTCCTCAGTGGATCTGAATTATTCCTCTTTAAAGCTTGGTCTTGGTGAAAGCTTCAGACTTTCTGCTGTGCTCCCGTATAACTGCGGAGCTGCGGTAAGAACATATAGTTCAAGCAACAACAAAATAATTAAAATGACAAAAACAAACTGGAACGGCGAATTTAAGGCTGTTGGTACCGGTACGGCCTGGGTAACAGTTAAGCTTTATAACGGAAAACAGGGTCACTGTAAGATTACCGTTAAAAATGCCCCGGGAAAAATCAGTCTGAATAAGAGCATTATGTATATGAGGGTAGGAGATACAGGAGCACTGAATCTTATCCTTCCGGATAATTCTGCAAGCGCATTGAGAACTTTCCGCTCAAGCAACAGCAGTATTATAAAAATGACAAAAACAAACTGGAGTGCTCAGTTTAAAGCTGTAGGCGAGGGCACAGCCTGGGTTACTGTCAGACTTTATAACGGAGTGGAAAAAAGCTGTAAGATAATCGTCAGCAAAAAACCTGATATTCAGGTTATAAACGGAGTTACATATATAGACGGAATTCTGATTGTTAACAAAACATATTCTCTGCCAAGTTCATATGGCAGCGGACTTGATAAAACTGCACTTTCTGCTTTTAACAAAATGGCTGCTGCTGCTTCAAGGGAAGGAATATATCTGAATATCGTCTCAGGTTTCAGAAGCTATTATACACAGTCATATCTTTACAACAGTTACTGCAGCAGCAGAGGTCAGGCAGCGGCTGACAGATTTTCCGCACGACCCGGCCACAGTGAGCATCAGTCCGGACTTGCAATGGATATCAACAGTGTTTACGATTCATTCGCATATACTGCAGAAGCAAAATGGATGAAGAAAAACTGCCATAAATACGGTTTTATAATTCGTTATCCTGAAGGAAAGGAAAGCATTACCGGATATAAATATGAAAGCTGGCACATTCGTTATGTAGGCAGCGAGCTTGCCACAACTCTTTACAACAGAGGCATTACTCTTGAGGAATATTTCGGGATTACTTCCAGATATTCATAATAACAGCACTGATATTTCAGAAGCAGCGAATGGTCATTCGCTGCTTTATTTATGATTTTTCACCTTACTTACAGTTAACTCATAAAAACTGAAATTTCTGATATATTATGCTGAAAATGCCGTCGGATTTCTTTACTAGATATAACAAATAATGCTATTTTTTTACATTTTATTCATTCATCTTATTATTATAAGATAAATTATTATATTCAGAAATCCGATTAAATATCAGGTTTAATTGTTATATAACATACGTTTTGTAATATTATTACACATAAAAATATCATTATAATGATACAGATAATTAAAAAAACAAATACTTTTGTATAATTGAATTTATTCATATAATGATGTATAATCTTTATTGCAGCCGGCAAGTAACGTTTTTATGAGGTATGATAAATATGAGAAACTCAATTATTGATAAGACGATAAGGTCAGGTTATACATATATTTTTACATTTACAATAATAAATTCTGAGATATACGGAAATACAAAGGTATATGGTATTGGTATTGCCGGCGACGGCAGAGAGGAATTCATAGATGATATTTCCCCGGATAAAAATATGGTAGAAAATCTTTACCATCTTATCTGCCAGGAGGTATTATTTCCCGAGCATCTGAAAGATGTAGTCGAAGATTGTCTTGCAGGGTAAGACACGGGAATATGTATTATAAATTCTGTAATTATTTACAATAAAATAAAAAAAGCCGGTGAAAAGTCATCGGCTTTTTTATTTAATAATTCACGGCACTGTTTATTTATGCCCGGTTCTTTAATAAAAAACAATTACAGGATTTCTCCGTTTACTCTGAGTTCTTCACTGGAGCGGTTAATAGCGCAGAGTATACCTCTGACAGAAGCCTTGAATATTCCGTGGGAAATACCAACGCCGAAAATATTCTTGCCCATAGGATCCTTAAGCTGGATATAGGAAATAGCCTTTGAATCCGAACCCTGAGAAATTGCGTGTTCGCTGTATGATACGAATGAAAAGCCGTTTATACCCACAGATTTAAGAGCATTGAAGAATGCATCAATCGGGCCGTTGCCTTCGCCGTAGATCTCAACATCCTTATCAGACTTCACAAGATGGATTATTCCTCTGAAGGTAGCTTCATCAGCGCCCACATTTGTAATAATATGTTTTACGAGCCACAGTCTTTGCTCATTATTGATATAGTTCCTGTTAAATACTTCCATCAGCTCATCAGAGGAAAGCTCTCTGCCCAGCTTATCACATTCAGCCTTGACCAGTGCACCGAATTCCGGATGCATTGCCTTGGGCAGCTCATAACCGAATGTATCCTGCATAATAAATGCAGCTCCGCCCTTTCCTGACTGGGAATTGATACGGATAATAGGCTCATACTGTCTGCCCACATCAGCCGGATCTATCGGAAGATAAGGAATCTCCCATTTATCACTGCCAGTTTCCTTGACGTAATCAAATCCCTTTTTGATAGCATCCTGATGTGAACCGGAGAATGCAGTAAACACAAGATCACCCACATAAGGCTGACGCTCGCCGATCTTCATCTTTGTGCAGCGCTCGAATATTTCCTTATATCTGGGCAGGTTGCTGAAATCCAGTTTCGGATCAACTCCCTGGGTATACATATTAAGTCCCACCGTAACGATATCCAGATTACCGGTACGCTCGCCGTTTCCGAAAAGTGTACCTTCGATTCTGTCTGCTCCGGCGAGAAGTGCCAGTTCAGCGCAGGCAACACCCGTTCCCCTGTCGTTATGCGGATGCAGGCTGATTATTGCAGCTTCTCTGTTTTTCATATGGGTGATAAAATACTCTATCTGATCTGCATAGGTATTCGGAGTACACATTTCAACGGTATTGGGAAGATTAAGAATAATCGGGTTTTCCTTTGTAGGCTTAAGAACATCCATAACAGCCTCACAGATTGCTACGGAATTATCCACCTCAGTTCCGGAGAAGCTTTCCGGTGAATATTCAAGCCGGAAATTTGTATCGCCGTCATAATTGTCGATAAGCTCCTTAATAAGCTTTGCGCCCTCAACGGCAATTTCGATAATACCTTCCATATCCTTTTTAAAAACTACCTTTCTCTGGAGAGTAGAGGTAGAATTATAGAAATGTACGATAACATTTTTAGCGCCCTTAACAGCCTCAAAGGTTTTTCTTATAAGGTGTTCTCTTGCCTGAACGAGAACCTGGATAGTAACGTCATCCGGAATATGACCGCCCTCGATAAGTTCGCGGCAGATTTCATATTCTGTTTCGCTTGCTGACGGAAAGCCTATCTCAATTTCCTTAAAACCCATATCTACAAGAGCATGGAAAAATTCCAGCTTCTGTTCCAGATTCATAGGATCCACAAGAGCCTGATTTCCGTCACGAAGATCAACGCTGCACCATATTGGAGCCTTGGTTATGGTATTATCAGGCCATTTTCTGTTTTCGAGCTTAATCTGCTCAAAGGGGATATACTTTTTAAATCCTTGATTCATAATTTATTCCTCCTGTAAAATAATATAATAATATTAAATCTTCCGAAACTAAAAAACCGTCCCATGTCACAAGCATGACATGGGACGGACATAAAGTTCGTGGTACCACCCATTTTCAGATGCACAAAGCATCCCTCAACAAGTCTCTGATAAGACTTCTGCCTTTAACGCTGCAATGCGTACCGTCCTACATTATCGGACGGTCAACTCCGGAATGAGCTATACATACGTTCCCCGTCACTGTCTTACACCAACCGACAGTTCTCTTTGCACGAAAAGCGCATCTTATTTCCTTCACAGTCTTTAAACTATTATCCTGTATACTACTATTATACACACATCTGCCCCATTTTGTCAACACCACCGCC
>ONDB01000145.1 GCA_900316485.1 uncultured Eubacteriales bacterium | reverse complement strand
ATCCAAATGCTGGAGGATTTTGCACAGGCTAATCTGAACTCTGAGGCATGATATATGCAGCATCTGGAACTGTCATAGATTGCAGACAAGGGAGATGGTTATATGGAACGTAAAAAATCAAAGAAGAGTATCATTTTATTTGTTTTAATACTGGTGATAATAGCAGCAACAATTGTACTAACTATTTATCGCAGCGGTACAAGAAGGGCGATAAAGGATATACCCGATCCTGTTCAGAAAGATACAGTCGGTGATACCGTTTTAAAAATAGATGATTATAATGTCCTGATAACGCATCTTTGTGACTATGAAATCGAAGCTCTTGTTGTAAATACAAAGGATTATATCGGCTTTGGTATTCAGGATAAGCTTTCAAATCGTGATTTCGGACTTGCCTGGGGGGGAGTTGCCGAGTATAATGAGATGATAGATTTTCACTGGAGCCAGAACGGAAGATTTCTTTATATGAAAGTTGATAATCAGCGTGACATTGATAATGTAGGCGGTTTTTCCTATATAAATACTCATAGCTCAAATAACCATATTATTCCTGCAAATGATGAGACCAAATTGAATATGTGGCTTGTAAGGCGCGGTGATCACATCCGCATAAAAGGTTATCTTGTAAACGTTGATGCAGTAAAGCCCAACGGATCCGAATCATATTACTGGCATTCAAGCACATCAAGAACAGATACCGGAGACGGAGCCTGTGAGGTAATATACGCTACAGAGATCTCATGGGTCTGAGATAACATAATAAAACCATGCTGAAGGGTCTGACCAATATAATATTGCAACAGCTCCTATAACAGCACAAAAAGTCGATGGATAACTGGATTCATCGGCTTTTTTAATTCTCATAAACGGTAGATTTCGTTTCTTGCATTACGGCCCCGGCGGTTCGCCGGTGAAGGAAAAAATATGTGGAAATTTGGTGTGGTATATGTTATAATTGGGAGTAAGAGCTGTAACGGAATCATTGTGGAAGTCTAATGCTCGGAATATTTTGAATTGCTGACGGGCGGATTGTTACGCCTTGGTCAGGGCATTTATGAAAGAGGGTATAGTATGATTAAAAAATTTGTGTACGGTAATCCTATTGAGACAAATGCAGTTGTTGTTCCTGTTGAGCCTTCACAGGATCCGATGCAGTATCTGACTGAAATTGAAATGAATGATAAGATCATTTTCAATTACCTGATGGAAAATGATGATATCGTGTATGGTTTAGGAGAAGCAAACGGAGGACTGAATAAAAGAGGCGGAATATACCGCAGCTTCTGTTCAGATGAGCCTAATCAGACAGAAGAAAAGAATTCGCTTTACGGCGCACATAATTTCATCGTAATTTCCGGAATGATAAATGTTGGCATTTTTGTGGACTGCGCAAGTGAAGTAAAATTCGATATCGGTTTCTCATCAACAAATATGCTTAATATCGAGCCGGGTTGTCCCGATTTTACAATATACATTATTGAGGGCAAAAGTGCCTATGATATAGTGAAGCAGTTCAGAGAAATGATCGGCAGAAGCTATATAGCGCCGGAATGGGCATTCGGTTATCAGCAGAGCCGCTGGAGCTATATGAACGCAGACGAGGTACGTGAGGTAGTAAAAAAGCACAGGGAAGCAGGTATTCCTCTGGATGCTGTCTATCTTGATATTGACTATATGGACGGCTATAAAGATTTCACAGTCAGCCAGGAGCGTTTCCCGGATTTTCCTGCCTTTGTCAGTGAGATGAAGGAGCAGGGGATTCACCTTGTGCCCATTATCGACGCAGGTGTTAAGGTCGAGGAAGGCTACGAGATTTATGAGGAAGGCAGACAGTATCAGCTTTTCTGTAAAAGGGCGGACGGAACTGATTTTGTGGCTGGTGTATGGCCTGGAAAGACTCATTTCCCTGATTTTATGAACTCAGGTGCCAGAATGTGGTTCGGCTCAAAGTATAAGACCCTTATCGACAGCGGTATTGAGGGTTTCTGGAATGATATGAACGAGCCTGCAATGTTCTATACCGAGGAAGGAATAAGTGAAGCTAAAGAGTATTTGCTGAACTTCGATTTTGAAACCAATGATCCTACTAAATTCTTCGAGCTTAAGGATCGCCTTGTAAACCTTTCAAACAGACAGAAGGACTATGAAAGCTTCTACCATAATATGGACGGCAGAATTGTTCGTCACGATCAGGTGCATAATCTGTACGGTGCATTCATGACAAGAGCTGCCGCAGATGCATTTGAACAGATTGTCCCCGATAAGAGAATGCTCCTGTTCTCCCGTGCATCATATATAGGCAGCCACCGCAGCGGCGGTATCTGGACAGGTGACAACCAGTCCTGGTGGTCGCATCTTAAGCTGAATGTAAAGATGATGCCATCATTGAATATGTGCGGATATCTTTACACAGGAGCAGATCTGGGCGGCTTCGGATGCAACTGTTCAAGGGAGCTGCTTATGAGATGGCTGGGGTTCGGAATCTTTACTCCGCTTATGAGAAACCATTCGGCACTGGGCACACGCAGACAGGAATGTTATAACCTTGGGGATACCGAGGATTTCAAAAATATTATATCTATACGCTACAGCCTTATTCCGTATCTCTACAGCGAATATATGAAGGCCTGCCTGAATAACGATATGATGTTCAAGCCTCTTTCCTTTGAATATACAACGGATAATTTTGCAAGAACTGTTGAAGATCAGCTTATGGTGGGTGAGAGTATAATGATCGCACCTGTCTGTGAGCCTAATGCTATCGGCAGATATGTATATCTTCCTGAGGATATGCTTCTTGTTGTATTCAAATCGTCAGCTGTCCGCCGCTATCAGATAATGCGCAAGGGTATGCATTATATTACTGCAGCAGCCAATGAGGTTCCGTTGTTTATCAGGAAGAATAAGCTTCTTCCCCTTTGCAGGACTTCACAAAGTACAGATAAGATGGATACATCCATGTTTGAGCTTATCGCCTTTACAGATGATAATATCGAATATACAATGTACGAGGATGACGGTATTTCCAAGGATTATGATAATCCTGACAACTTTGTATCATTTGAGATAAAGGATGTTGACGGTATTCTGGGAGCCGTTTCTTCAAAAACAATAGTTAAGCTTTCGCTTTTCTGAGTTGTTAAGATCAGATATAATAGGTCACATCAGAACTGATAATAAAGCAATAAAGTCGATGAATAATTTGGTTCATCGACTTTTTCATTTTATAGTTAGTTGTTAATAAGTGAGTAATTTCGCTCTGTGGATTCCACCGTTTTTGAATAGGCCGACGAAGCATTCTTATTTTTTGCTATAGCCGGATTATGCATTTTTGCGGTATTTAAGCACCCTTCTGCGCATAGGATAGGAAGGGTGATGCCTGTGAAAAAAAGCTTTCCTGCTATATTTGCACTCATTATGCTATGCTGTGCTGCTGTGCTGTATTATTCGTTATCCCTGTCCGGCTGTGCTGCCTGGAGTCTTATTGTTTCAAGTTATAATAACAGCGCCTGGGAGCTTTATAAACCGTTGGGAATTGTATATATTTTCTTTACAATCATCGAGCTTTCCGTTCTGCGTCCCTCACTTGCTCATTACCTTGGTGCAAGGGTTATAGGAATGTATGTTCTCTGTGCCAGTGCGCTTGCTGCAGGTGTGCTTCTGGGCAATGTGCAGGAACAATTCTGCGGAATGAAATTTCTGATCGTCGGTATAATCTCTGTGTCAGCCGCCCAGACAGTGTCTTATAGTATTAATGATTCCACTATCAGAGTGGAAGTATTTGCAGTTCCGCTTCTTGTTTCTGTGCTTTGTATGCTCTTTCTTCTTATCGGACTCACCTTTTACCCTCCGGACTGGTTAATATTTGAGGAGAACGTAAATATTTTTGATTTTCTGTTATAATTGCCGAAAAGCCTGTTTTCATCAGGGTTTAAGATTTGTAACCTTTTGTGTTTATTTTTTCAGTAAAAAATTTCTTATTAGCATTATACAATGTGTAAATGTTGAAAACTCAGTTGAAAGAGGGGAAAACTCAGTTTATTACTGTTGAAAACTCTGTGGAAAAGTTGATAAATAGCCGTTTTCTGGGTTGTTGATTAAGTTGAAAGGTTTTCAACATATGAAAAAATTGTAACATTTGTTACTATTTTATTACATTCTGTAATATCCTGTAAGTCAAGACCTGAAAAGAAAAAAATTAAATTTTGTCTGAAAATGATGTCAGAAAATTATCATATAAAAATAATTCAGCAAAAGCAATAAAAAAATTTATGGAATATGTAACTTTTTATGATCTGGAGGATTATTACTTAAATAGTGCAGTTCATAGCATATGCCTGGTAATGCTGAAGAAAGAACAGAAAATAGATGACGTTGAAAAAGGAGGAATCCGTAATGACGGAGAAAACCAATAATATCAAAAAGATAGCAGAAATAATCATAAGAATAGCTGTTGTGCTTATTTCCCTTTGCATGATATACTGGTATGCGATATCAGGTTATATTGCTTTTGGCAATGTGGTGGGAATAATGATATTTGCAGCAATCGGAATAATTGCAGCTTTTTTTACTCCAGTAAAGGAGCTGCTCGGAAAAATCAGAAAGAAAAAGGCGGGTAAAATGATAACCAATATTCTTCTTGTGATGATAGTTCTGTTCTGTATATACTGTGCTGCTGCTATAGGACTCATGCTTTACGGAGCGAATAATCCTCCGGAAGAGGGTGCTACCCTGGTAGTGCTTGGCTGCCAGGTAAGGGGAAAGGAGCCAAGTCATACTTTGAGACTAAGGCTTGAAGCAGCCTGCAGATACCTGAATGAAAATCCCCGGGCAAAAGCCGTTTTGTCCGGAGGAAAGGGAGATCATGAGGAAATAAGCGAGGCGCAGTGTATGTACAATTACCTGACAGAAAAGGGAATATCACCTGACCGTTTATACATAGAGGACAAATCCACAACAACAAACGAAAATATAAGATTTTCCGAAGAGATTATAAAGAAAAACGGACTTGATCCCCGGCTTGCAATCGCTACTGACTGGTATCATGAATTCCGGGCAGGTCTGATATGCAGACGCCAGGGCTATTCCTGCGGAGCAGTAAGTGCAGATACAGCCGGATATCTTACAGCACATCTTGTGACCAGGGAGATATTTGCTATAGCAAACGAGGTTATCTTCAAACATTAAACTGCGTACAGAGAGGTTTTGTAAGAGTTGAGTGTAGGGAATTGGTGATGTAAAACCAGGACACAAAAAACCAAAATAGAGTTGGCTCAGTCACCTGCTCTGTTTTGGTTTTCCCTTTTTCAAATCCCTTTTCCTTAACTATCCCCCTCGCTTCGGCTGCTGAACGCTTTACTCTGTTGCTGAACGTCAATTGTAGTTTGTTTTCGTGGGGCGGTTGCTGAACGCTTTTTTCTGGTGCTAAACGTCAACTGTGGTTTATAGTTCGTGAGACAATTACTGATTCCCTGTTCTGACTAGCAGCGTAAATTTAAGTAAACCAGGCAATTACAGCAGCACCGCGGGCAGCAGAATAGTCAGACGCATTAAGAGCGTAACGTAGTGAAGCGACACCATCGCGTTTAGGGTCCAGCGTCACGCTGGCTCGCCGGCGCGTTAAGGGTCCAGCGTCACGCTGGCGGCGGAAGATAATGTTTGTAATATTGGTAAAATAGTGATATAATAGACTGGGAAAAGGGATATTCAGGAGGTCTTGGGTATGGAGATAAGACTTGATGATGTACTTGAGATGAAAAAAGCACATCCCTGCGGTAAGGAAAACAGTAAATCTTTTCTTGTACTGAGAGTGGGAATGGATTTCAGACTGCGTTGCTGCGGCTGCGGACATGAATTTATGATTCCCAGGAAAAAGGCAGAGAAAAACATCCGCAGGATAAACAGAAGCGAATAGTTGTACAGCAATAATAAGCAGAAATATTATGGGTGCAGGAGTATCCGTGAAAAAAGCTGTTTCAGGAGAATAATATGTTTGATAAACTTGAAGTGTTTGAAAATAAATACGAGGAGCTGTCCGCAAGACTTTGCGACCCGGAAATTGCTTCATCGGCTGAAAAGTACACCCAGACAATGAAGGAACTGCGTGAGGTTGAAGCTGTTGCGCTGAAATACCGTGAATATAAAAACTGCAGGCAGGAACTGGAAGATGCCGTTCAGATGCAGAGAGAAGAAAAGGACATCGAATTGTCCGCTATGATAGATGATGAAATAAAAGAGCTTGAAGAAAAACTGCATGATATAACCGATCAGCTTAAACTGCTTCTGGTGCCTAAGGATCCTAATGACGACAGAAATGTTATTGTAGAAATACGAGGCGGCGCCGGCGGCGAGGAGGCTGCTCTTTTTGCTGCTGTGCTGTATCGTATGTATTTAATGTATGCTGCCAAACAGGGCTGGAGCTGTGAGCTTGTGGGAGCAAATGAAACTGAGCTTGGAGGATTCAAGGAAGTCAGCTTTATGGTAAACGGTTCCGGAGCATATTCAAGACTTAAGTTTGAAAGCGGAGTCCATCGTGTGCAGAGAGTTCCGGATACGGAAACCCAGGGACGTATACATACTTCAACAGTTACAGTGGCTGTTCTTCCTGAGGCTGAGGATGTTGAAATCGAGATAAATCCTGCTGATCTTAGGATAGATACATTCCGTTCAAGCGGTGCAGGAGGTCAGCATATCAATAAGACTGAATCAGCAATAAGAATAACACACCTGCCTACAGGCCTTGTGGTTGAATGTCAGGATGAAAGAAGTCAGTATAAAAATAAAGACAAGGCAATGAAGGTGCTTCGTTCAAGACTGCTTGAAGCCGAAAGGGAAAGGCAGCAGGGCAAGGTTGCCCAGGAAAGGCGATCTCAGGTAGGAACAGGTGACCGAAGTGAAAGAATAAGGACATATAATTACCCTCAGGGCAGAGTAACAGATCACAGGATAGGTCTTACACTTTATAAAATAGATGATATTCTGAATGGTCAGCTTGACGAAATAATAGATGCTCTGACAGCAGCTGACAGAGCGGAGAGAATGAAGGATGATACAGAGTGATGTCTTCATGCGGCTGAGGGCATATTGTTAATAAGGAGCATAATAATGTTTAAAAGTAATTTCACAGGTACAAGAAGATCTATCGCAAGACTGATAATAGCAACGATATGTATTGTTATTGCAGTTTTTCAGGTGATCGAAGGCATGAAAATGATAAATGACAATAAGGAAATGCCTGATATTACTGTCCATGATTTTGATATGCTTAAATACGATCAGGTTGTACAAGGGGAGCTGAAAGAGCTTTTTGCCACTATGTACCTTGATAAGGAAAATGGAGAGGAACCGCTTGACCTGTATTTTGCATTTACTGACAGCGGACATATAATGACTTTTCGTGCTATGCCGGGCAGCGAGATGGACAGTAAGCTTTCAGATCTTTTCAGCGGAAAAACTGAATCGGTTATGTATAAGGGCAAGGTCAAGAAGATGACAGCCGCATACCACGCTGCAATAAGGCAGAATCTTGGATATGGAAAGCTTTCAAAGAAATACAAATTTGAAGGCAGTGCAAAGGAAGTACTTCTTGATTATATGATAGATGCATCACCCTATGATTCCGGTTATTCTCAGAAGGCAATTATTGCAACATTTGTAGGTGCCGGGCTGATGGTGCTGCTGGCATTTCTGGTTTTATTTAAGCTTATCAAGAATGCGATTATTTCCATTGCTGCTGAAAAAGGTCATTTCAAGCCCGAACTGAAGGTCACAAAGGATGATATCACCTTCGAGATGGAGGGTAACTACCAGGGCAATGAAGAATACGGAGAGGATTTCTTTGTAAATACCGAATACAATATCAGGGATTATGGCGTCAATAAAAATGACAGCACAGCTGATAAAAGACAGCTTCCATCGTCTAATGATGATCCTGCTATGAACAGGAATGAAAATGATGAACCGCTGTTTTACAGCGGGGCTGTGAATGAAGAGGGCAATTTCTATGTTGACAGCCAGAGAAAATCTGAGTCTACATTTGAAGAAGACAGCCTTACAAAAAAGTATTAAGGAAGATTAAAGAATGAAAACATTGCTGCTTACAGCCGACCAGACAGATAAGGCGGCTGAAATAATAAAAAGAGGCGGACTTGTAGCCATGCCTACCGAAACTGTATACGGCCTGGCTGCCGATGCCTTTAACGGACAGGCAGTTGCTGATATTTTCAGGGCAAAGGGTAGACCTATGGATAATCCGCTGATAGTACATATTTCATCTCTGTCCCAGATGGACAGGATAGTCCGTGAATTTCCGGAAAAGGCAAAGGCTCTTGCAGACCGATTCTGGCCCGGACCGCTTACAATAATTCTTCCCAGATCGGATAGTATTCCTCCGGAGGTCAGTGCAGGACTGGATACGGTTGCAGTCCGTTATCCGTCACATCCGGTAGCTCAGCAGCTTATCAGTGCATCCTGTCCCCTTGCAGCGCCGTCTGCCAATCTCTCGGGCAGTCCCAGTCCTACTACAGCGGCTCATGTTATGAGTGATATGGACGGAAGAATTGACGCAGTGATAGACGGAGGAGACTGTGAGGTAGGCGTTGAATCCACTGTAATTACCCTTGCCTGCCCGATCCCCAGAATACTTCGTCCCGGCGGAATAACTGCCGAGCAGATCAGAGAAGTTATCGGGGATATAGAAATAGACCCTGCTGTAATAAAACCACTTGCAGAGGGACAGAAGGCAGCAAGCCCCGGAATGAAATATAAGCATTATTCTCCAAAGGCAGATGTCATTCTTCTTGACGGAGACGATGAAGCCTTTGAAAAATATATAAATGAAGTAATGGATGACAAAACTGCTGCATTATGTTATAATGGTCAGCAGGAAAGGCTTTCGTGCATATGTATAGCAATAGGCGAGAAGGACGATTATAACGCATATGCGCATAATTTGTTTGCTTCACTGAGAAAGGCTGATGAAATGGGCTGCACAAAAGTATATGCCCATTGTCCGCGCAAGGATGGGGTGGGTCTTGCAGTCTATAACAGGGTTATAAGAGCGGCAGGATTCAAGATAATAAGCCTGCAGTGATTCTTTGCCCGGAGGTGATCGTTACGCAGAGGCATATTGTTATTGGTCTGACCGGTCAGACCGGAGCCGGAAAAAGTACAGTATGCAGCTTTGCAGAAAAACTGGGAGCTGCGGTTGTCAATGCGGACTGCGTTGCAAGAGAGGTTATGCAGCCGGGAAGCCCTTGTCTTGAGGAACTTGCAAAGGTCTTCGGAAAGGATATTCTTCAGGAGGACGGTAGTTTAAAAAGAAAGCTGCTTGCAAAAAGAGCTTTTTCTGATAAAGAAAAAACAGAGCTGCTTAACAGCATTTCACATCCGTTTATCACTGCAAGAGCAAAGGCTTATATTGAAAAGCTGAAAAAAGAAGGCATCAGGATTATAATATATGATGCTCCCCAGCTATTTGAAAGCGGTGGGGATAGCTTGTGCGACAAGGTGGCTACAGTCACGGCCCCGGAGGAGGTTCGCATACAGCGGATAATGAAGCGTGATAATATAAGCCGCGGGGAAGCGGAACTCAGAAATTCGGCCCAGCATGATGAAAAGTTTTTTATAGAGCACAGCGATTATATTATAGACGGAGCCCGGGAGCCTGAAAAAGTTCAGGAATCAGTCAGACAGATGCTCGCAGGGCTTTGAAGAGTAATGCATAATCAAAGGAGGCGACAGCGTGGGTAGTAAAAAAGCAAAGACAATTCCTATAAGTCAGCACAAGGTTCCGAGAAAACAAAGCAAGGCAAGAAAGGTATTTATGGTATCGCTTTGTCTTTGTCTGCTTTTTCTGGGAGTATTCGGAGCGGCACTAGGACTGAAAACCGCTCATGAAAAATATGTATACAGCAGCTATCCGCTGAAATATCAGGCAGAGGTAGAACAGGCAGCGAAAAAGTATGGAGTTGACAAATATCTGATCTACGGAGTAATAAAGACCGAAAGCAATTTTGATCCTACAGCAGTATCTGCTGCCGGGGCTGTCGGACTGATGCAGCTTATGCCGGAAAGCTTTGAATGGCTGCAGACATATTATGTTGACGATGCATATAAGGACTATACGGTAGGAGATCTTGTAAATGCCGAGATCAATATTGATTACGGTACACACCTTCTTTCGCTGATGCTTGAAAGATACGAAAATGTAGAGGATACGGCAGTCTGTGCATATAATGCAGGTCCCGGAAATGTGGACGGCTGGCTTGAAAACAAGGAATATTCCGATGACGGAAAGACCTTTAAATATGTTCCCGTAGCCGAAACAGAAGAGTACCGAAAAAGAGTAGCCCAGAACAAGAATATCTTCAAAAAGCTTTATGAGGATGCTGAAAACGGCATAGAAGTAAAGGATCCGGCTGAAATAGACCCGGCGGATTATGAGGAAAAATCCCACACGTCGGCCAGTGAATGAAATCAGCCGCTGATAAGGCTGTTCTGGTATAACATATGAAAGGAAGAATTAAAAATGGAAAATGTCGCTAATGAAAAAAGCAAGGCAGCAAGCCTTAAGGAAAAGCTGTTTCTTAACAGAAAAAATGGTTGCCGCAAGGTAAACAGTGAGGATATGGTCAAGGCTGACGAATTCTGCGAGGAATACAAAAATTTCCTGGATCATGCAAAAATTGAAAGAGAGGCAGTTATCTATTCTATAGAAGCTGCAAAAAATGCAGGTTTTGAAGAATTTGATTATAATAAGTCATATTCCGCCGGTGATAAAGTATATGTAAATAACAGGGGAAAGGCACTGATGCTTGCTGTTATCGGAAAAAACGGTACACATAACGGAGTAAGGCTGGGCATTGCGCATATTGATTCACCTCGTCTTGATCTTAAACCCAACCCTCTTTATGAATCAAATGATCTTGCTCTTTTCAAGACCCATTATTACGGCGGTATAAAAAAATATCAGTGGCCGACTGTTCCCCTTGCACTTCACGGAGTGGTAGCGCTCAAGGACGGCAGCAGCGTCAAAATAGAAATCGGCGAGGATGAAAGCGAGCCCTGTTTCTGTGTTACAGATCTTCTTCCTCACCTTGCTGTTGACCAGATGTCCCAGGTTATGACAAAGGCATTTAACGGAGAGCATCTCAATGTTCTTGTTGGCAGCAGACCCTTTAATGAGGATGAGGAAAGTGAAAGCGTGAAGCTTATGGTGCTATCTATTCTCTTTGACAAATATGGAATTACTGAGGAGGATTTTCTTTCTGCTGATCTTCATATGGTTCCTGCGTTCAAAGCCAGGGATCTTGGCTTTGACAGAAGCATGATAGGCGCCTACGGCCATGATGATAAGGTATGTGCATATCCTGCACTTATGGCAGCACTTGATACAGAGCTTCCTGAGAGCACAATAATCACAGTTCTTACCGACAGGGAAGAAATAGGCAGTGACGGCAATACAGGTATGAAATCAACATACCTTATTGATTTTATTGCTGATCTTGCAAAGGCGGACGGGGAAGAAACAAGACATGTTATGGCAAAGACAACCTGCCTTTCAGCTGATGTAAATGCAGCTTTCGATCCTACCTATGCAGGTGCATTTGAAGCAAATAACTCAAGCTATATCAATAACGGCGCTGTCATTACAAAATATACTGGCAGCGGCGGAAAATATTCCACCTCGGATGCCTCAGCAGAATATATGGCAAAGGTCAGAAAGATCCTTGACGATGCCGGAGTTCTCTGGCAGACAGGAGAGCTGGGAAAGGTTGACGGCGGCGGCGGCGGAACAATCGCAAAATTCGTGGCAAATTATAATGCAGATGTTGTTGACCTGGGTGTACCTGTTCTTTCGATGCATGCACCAATGGAAGTTGTATCAAAGCTTGATGTATATATGACATACAGAGCATTGTATGAATTCTATATGGCAAAATAAAGTATGCCGGTAAGCAGAAAGCGGAATAACTGATTTATTGACGCATTGACCGGGTTCTTTTGAAAATAATGTCATAAATTCTCAGGAAACGGCTTTTTATGGAATTTATCTATTGACAATCCAGGATATTTGTATTATTATAACTCAAGAATGACTTAAGGGGGAAGGTGCGCTTATTTGTACGCCTTTTACAGAAGTCAGCTGCATAAAAGCGGTAAAAAATGAAATAATAACCCTTGTATATTCAGCGAACAGTTATTGATTTCTGATTGTTTATTGATGATATTAACTCTTTTTCAGGTATGAGCCTGAGTCTTATTTGGGAGTGTTGAGGTTTGGAGAAAATTATTATAAGCGGCGGTAAAGAGCTTCACGGTCATGTAAAGATCAGCGGGGCAAAAAACGCTGCTGTAGCTATTATTCCTGCGGTCATCCTGTCTGACGGGGTATGTCGTATTGAAAATGTGCCCGATATTCAGGATGTTAATCTGATAGCCCGTATTCTCTTTGAAATGGGCGCAAGCGTCAGGAGAATAGATAAATCTACTCTTGAAATTGATCCTAAGGGTATCAGGGAGCCTGTGGCAACCTATGACCTTGTCAGACATATGAGGGCGTCAAGCTATCTTATGGGTGCGCTTCTGGGTAAATTCAACCGTGCTGAGGTTGCACTTCCCGGAGGATGCGATTTTGGTGTACGTCCTGTGGATCAGCACCTTAAGGGCTTTACCGTGCTGGGCGCGAATCACGTTGTTGAAAGCGGTATGATAAAGGTAAAGGCCGATAAGCTTGTAGGCGGTCATGTATATCTTGATGTAGTGTCTGTAGGAGCTACTGTGAATATTATGCTTGCAGCCGTCAAGGCTGAAGGAAGAACCACAATAGAAAATGCAGCAAAGGAACCCCATATTGTTGACCTTGCGAATTTCCTGAATTCGATGGGCGCAGATGTAAGGGGAGCCGGAACCGATGTTATCAAGGTAAACGGTGTAAAGAAGCTTAACGGCACATCTTATTCTATTATCCCTGACCAGATAGAGGCAGGAACATATATGGCAGCTGTTGCCTGTGCAGGCGGAGATGTCATGATAAATAATGTCATTCCCAAGCACCTTGAATCCATTACAGCAAAGCTGCGTGAAATGGGCGTTACCATCGAGGAATATGATGATTCCGTCAGGGTAATAAAAAATAAACGGCTGAGAAGATGCAATGTCAAGACTATGCCTCACCCGGGATTCCCCACTGATATGCAGCCGCAGATTGCCGCAATACTTACCATGGCAGACGGTACAAGCATTGTAAATGAGGCAGTCTGGGATAATCGCTTCCGTTATGTTGAGGAGCTCAGAAGAATGGGCGCAGAAATATCCGTTGACGGTAAGCTTGCTGTTATCGAGGGCGTGGAGCAGCTTAAGGGAGCACCTGTAAAGGCTACCGACCTCAGAGCCGGTGCAGCAATGATAATTGCGGCACTTGGTGCAAAGGGTACTACTCAGATAGAAGATATCAGACATATCGAAAGAGGCTACGAGGATGTTGTAGAAAAGTTCGCAGCTATCGGAGCTGATATTAAAAAAGTCAGAACTGATGATCCTACCGTAAAGACAGCGTAACAGGATACAAGGAAATTAACAATTATACACTGACTGGTACACTGGATGAGTGTGTAAGATCAATGAATACAATGCAGAAAAGCCGATGAATTTTGGTTCACCGGCTTTTTTCTTTGGCAGTTGTTATATTAATGTATGTTTTTTATCGTAATTCCGGATGTTCAGAACTCAGGTGTTATGTCAAGCTTATGCAAAACCGAAAGGGAGAAGGAAAATGACCAGATTATATCCACTGTTCAGCGGCAGCAGCGGCAACAGCTATTATATCGGTACTCGAGAAAGCGGTATTCTTATTGATATCGGCAGAAGTGCGAAGCAGATGGAAAATGCACTCAGGGAAAACGAACTTGATCCCGGGAATGTTCGTGCAATTTTCATTACTCATGAGCACAGCGATCATATTCAGGGACTTCGTGTTTTTGCAGGAAGATACGGCATAGAGGTTTATTCCTCAGCCGGAACCCTCAATGCCCTTGAACAGAAAAACCTGATAAATGGCAGGGTAAATATTTCACCATTGGGACTTGAGGGAATAGAAGCTGACGAAATGAAGGTAATTCCTTTTCACACCTCCCATGACTGTGCAGAGGGCTACGGCTATGTAGTTGAATGCAGTGACGGCAGAAGGACTGCCTTCGCCACTGACACAGGGTATATTACAGCGGAAATGTCAGATTCAATAGCCGGCTGTGATACAGTAGTGATAGAATCAAATCATGATGTGCGTATGCTTGAAAGCGGAGCATATCCCTAT
>ONDB01000126.1 GCA_900316485.1 uncultured Eubacteriales bacterium | reverse complement strand
ATCCGATTCACTTTCGTCTGCAGTCAGCAGTATCTCTTTCCTATTCTAACACATTCTTTCAACAATATCAACCCCGCCAGCATGACGTCCGGCGAGCCGCCGGTGCCGTAACTTGTACACTTTGATATTGGGTGATTTGACTTTTATAAAATGTAATTGCAAATTAAATTCAAAAAATTTTTTATTTTTCCGAACAAACTGTGTTTTTCTTCAGTCTATATTTTTAGATGGTTAAAAAGCACTTTTATGCTTTAAAATTTTTGTTTGTTAAAGCTATTCATGCGTACAAGTTATCTTTCCCATAAAAACGGCGCACACGAACCCCATTTCGTGTGCGCCGTTCCCCTTTTAACCACGGGAACTGAAATATTTGTTTTCCCTGTTCTCTCCGGAACAGATGTATTTTCCGGTGGATAGTATTTTTGATTCAATATTGCTAAGAACTTCTTCGCTTTTTCCCGATTTCGGAAGTATCAGCCTGCCTACTGTATTATATTGTGTATCAAAGGCAGCAGCTTCCATATCCGTCAGTGTTGATGGTATGTAAACATTTTCTATATAATTACCGTATGGGTTTTCCAGCGGCTCATCTGTCGGGTCTGTGTCTGTATCGTAATTATCCAGAAGATAGGACTGTGCAAAGGTCATCCCTTCAGGCAGATAAAGCTTCTCTGCCCTCAGATATCTCAGCAGTTCACCAAAGCTCTGGTTTTCCTGCAGTGCTGCATCCTTTTCTTCAAATTCCAGGTGCAGCTCCTTTAAATTTTCAGATCTGATATTTGCTCCCGTCAGAATTATTTCACTGCCGGGGAATATAATATTCAGCCGATCTGTATCAAAACTGTAGCTCTTATTGAAAAGCCCCTGCTGGTCATAAACTACTGATATTTCGTCAATTCTGTTGGTAAAGGCATTTTCAGCCATATATGTGTAGCCTCTGGGCAGAATCAGCTTTCCTATATCACAGTCATCGAATGCATTTGATTCGATCTCCAGAAGATTAGGAAAAACTGTGGAAAGGTCCATTACATCAAGGTCAAGTGCCGAAAAAGCATAGCTTCCTATCCTTGTTACATTTTCATTCGGAGCCATATCCTTAAGACTGCAGAAGGGTGCGAAAGTATTCTCCGGTATTTCCTGCAGCCTTTCAGGAAGCACAACCCTGCTGACACATTCAAAATCCTCGGTATTGCCATAGCAGCAGCCCCTTGCAAGACGGACAACAGGAATATCATTTCCGTTGTAGCTGACATACGAAGGGAATACAAGCTCGCTTTCCCCGGTATCAACAGTAATGCATATAAGCGTAGCCTCCATGCTTTCCGGATATATCCTGAAAACAAATCTGTCGTCATCCGTTGTTATATCTGCAAATGAATTATAATCAATGACCTTGCTGCCGGAATCCACATACACTATCCTGTCCCGGTACTCCACCACCGTGCTTACATCATGCTCATGAACAACACTGACATCATGTACAGTATAAGGTCTGTCAATATATATTTCCGATGCTTCGTTCCGCTGTTCATATCCCGCTTCAGACTGAATAACGGTTTCCTGTCCATTCTCTGAATCTCCCGTCTGCTCAAAAGGAATGCTTTCCGCTGCGGAAGCATCAGCCTGTGTGCTTTCCCCATAGCTTTTGCTTTCAGGCGGTATATCAGCAGAAATATTATTGCTTATGGAAACTATTCCTATACAGGCAGCAACAGAAACTGCTGCAGTAGCCGCTGAAATCTTAGCTGCAAGTGAATTGGAAATAGTTGTACTTACAGAAGTACTTACGGTGGTTGCTGCGATATTGGTAACCGTATTACCTGCTGCAGCAGCTGCTGAAGCGGCAGCATTGATATTTGCCGCTGCGGCGGTATATGCTCCGGAATTGCTGCCTATGGATGCAGGAATAGTAAGAAAATGTGATGCTGATTCTATTATTGCAGGAATTCCCTCAGGCAGACCTGCAGAATGAAGGGTTATTCCGTGTTTCTTTTCATACTGTCTGATTTTTTTAAGCAGCTGACCCTTTGCGCTGCTTATCCTGCTTTTTACAGTCCCTATGCTTATTCCCAGTTCATTTGCAATTTCCTGGTAGGAAAGGTCGCTGTAAAATCTGAGAAGAAGTATCTGCGAAAGCTTTTCCGGAAGAGTTGAAATAAGCTTATAGATTATCCTGTTGTTTTCATCATTATCCACAAATTCATGAGGTACTATGCCGCTGTGTTCTCCGTCGTTGGTTGTAATCAGGTCGTCCAGATTATCAGGAACCACATTTGAGTTATCATTTTTATTTTCCTTATAATAGCTGCGGCAGGTATTCAGACAAATAGTCCGGAGCCATTTGTCAAAGGCATCGGGGTCTTTCAGATTATGAATATTCCGGAACACCCTGATAAATATTTCCTGTGAAGCATCTTCGGCATCTTCACGGTTATGCAGCATTATCAGGGCAGCAGCATATACATCGCCCCTCAAAGAGGAAACGATCATATCACAGGCATCTTTGTCCCCCTTCTGTGCCGCCAGAATTATTTCCTCAGGCACCTTGTGCATCGTCATTACCTCCTTATCCTTCTGAAGATATCCTTACTTCATCAATAGCGGTTCATATCGTCATACGGATCATTGTTTCCATGCACACCGTATTCATTATTGCTGTCATATGGGGAGCCATAATTCTGTGAGCCCCAGCTGTTGCTGCTGTTATCTGACGAGCCATAATCCCGTGAACTGTAATCATCACCATTGTCATAGGGTAAAGCATCATTAGATACATACTGTTCAGGCAGCGGTTTTCGCTTTATACCTCTGATGCCATGAATAAACAGGAAAATGCCTGCAACAGCAAATGCCACGCCCAGTCCGAAGAAAATAGCCATTACGCCCATACCGGCATAGATTATTCTTCTCGGATTCGCAGGATCATAAAGAATACCTATCTGTTGTCCCTCACGGAAGCCGGACTGATATTCGCCAAGGGTTTCACGATACTGTTCCCCTTCTACCGAATAGGATACAATTACTTTATGAGAAACATGACCGCCGCTGCGGTGCGTAACAGTGATTTCTTCAATATATCCGGTGGTTTCTGAATAATATGACCTTTTATTAAGATTATCATATCCTATCCAAATCAAAAAAACTGCTGCAAGAATCAGGACTATTGATATTATCACTTCAGCAGGGCCTCCGCCGCTCCCGGTCCTGATTTTTTTGTAGGTTCCTGCATATACCGTTGTCCTTACCTTCATATTATCAGTTCCCCCTTCGTAAGCTTCATTTTCTGCTGTATTCTGTTAAATTCTGCTCTTTCCTTTGCAGACTTGCTTGAGCAATTATTTCCGTATTCGTACCATTCACAATAATATTGAAATGTCAGCTGTGCTGAGCTGCAAACTGGCTGTTATACAGGGTACTGTAAAAACCCCCGAGCTTCAGCAGTTCATTATGACTGCCCTGCTCGATTATATTGCCGTCCTTCATTACAAGTATTACATCAGCTTCCTTTATTGTCGAAAGCCTGTGGGCAACAATAAAGCTTGTCCTGCCCTTCATCATTTTTGCAAATGCCCGCTGCACTATTATTTCTGTTCGTGTATCTATGGAGCTGGTGGCTTCGTCAAGTATCAGCATAGGGGGATTGCACAGCATTACTCTGGCTATACAGATAAGCTGTCTTTGTCCCTGTGAAAGATTTGCTCCTTCTTCCGTTACCATAGTATCGTAGCCCTTCGGAAGTCTGCTGATAAAGCTGTGTATATGCGCTTTCTTTGCTGCTGCGATTATTTCCCCTTCTGTTGCATCCGGTCTGCCGTAGGCTATATTGTCACGCACGCTTGCATTATAAAGCCAGCTTTCCTGCAGAACCATTCCATAATTGCTTCTCAGGTCGCTGCGGGACATATCATAAATGCTTTTTCCGTCAATGGTTATGGAACCGCTGTTGATATCATAAAAGCGCATAAGCAGGTTAATAAGCGTTGTCTTTCCGCATCCGGTTGGACCTACTATAGCAATCCTCTGACCTGAGCTGACATGAAGGTTAAAATCCGTTATCAGCTTTCTAGCGGGGGTGTATGAAAAGTTTACATGGGATATATCAATATTACCTTTAAGCTCTCTGTTTGCAGGATCGTCCTCAGGTTCTTCGCTCATATCCTCACTGTCCAGGAATTCAAATATTCTTGCTGCTCCGGCAAGGGCTGCCTGTATCTGGGGAATAACCCCGGTAACCTCATTGAAGGGCTTTGTATACTGGTTTGCATAAGTAATGAATGTAGCAATACTGCCCACAGACATTGTTCCGCCTATAACGCTCAGAGAACCCAGTATGGTCACTGCCGAGGTAACAAGACTGTTTACAAATCGTGTTGAAGGATTTGCAAGAGATGAATAGAACTGTGATTTCTGACCGCAGACCCTGAGTCTTTCGTTTATCTCTGCAAAATCATTCATTGACTGCTGTTCATATCCAAAGGCTTTAACAAGCTTCTGCTGACCCACATATTCATCAATATAGGAGCTTATTTCTCCCTGAAGCTCCGACTGGCGGACAAACTGCTTTCTTGATATCTTAGTGATGAATGCAGCAACAAACATTGAAAGCGGGGTAATAATAACCACCGCAAGGGCTATATACACATTTATGAATATCATAAAGCAAAGCGTGCAGATAATCATAACGATACCTGAAAACAGCTGAGTTATCCCCTGCATAAGACCGTCGCCTATGTTTTCAGCGTCATTGATTATCCTGCTGATAAGGTCGCCGTGGGGAGTTCTGTCTATTACAGAAAGCGGAACACTGCCCCATTTCTTATATATCATTCGTCTGATATCACGGACAGTAAGGTATACCACTGAGTTTGTACACATATTCATCAGCCACTGGAAAACTCCCGAGCAGATAGCTGTTACCGCTACACCCAGAAGAAGTGTACCTATTGCGGCAAAATTGACTTTTCCGGTTTCTATTGCATTATCTATAGCATAACCTACGAGTATGGGCGCAGTCAGGCTCAGTACAACATAGAGCACTGCAAATACCAGCGCCCACAGTATTTTTCCGCTGTATGGCTTACAATATCTCAGAAGCCTGGGAAGTGTCTTTTCCACCGGCTTGACTCTTTTTTTTGCTTTTTTCAAGTTTCAGCCCCCTTTTCAATAAAATAACATTTATTCCATTCCCTGAGACGAGCATATTTCCCTGTACAGACTGCAGTTCTCAAGCAGCTCCTCATGTGTTCCCTGACCCACAAGGCAGGCATTATCAAGCACCAGTATCTTGTCGCAGCCCTTTACTGCAGCAACTCTCTGGGAAATGATAAATACCGTCATGCCCTTCATACCGGCAAGCTCTGCTCTCAGTGCTGCATCAGTAGCCATATCAAGTGCGCTTGCGCTGTCGTCGAGTATAAGTATCTCAGGTTTTTTCATTATTGCACGGGCTATGGTAAGGCGCTGACGCTGACCGCCGGAATAATTGCTGCCGCCTGCGCTTACCTCGCTGTCAATGCCGTCGGGCAGCTTGCTGACAAATTCATATGCCTGGGCAGTTCTGAGTGCCCTTTCTATTTCTTCATCATCTGCGCTGCTGTTTCCCCAAAGCATATTCGAGCGTATGGTTCCGCTTTGCAGCACAGCCTTCTGAGGTACTATTCCCATAACTCTTCTCAGCTGTGCAAAGGGATATTCCACTACATTCCTGCCGTATACCAGTACCTCACCGTCACGGGTATCATAGAATCTGGGAATAAGGCTGACAAGGGTTGATTTGCCTGAACCTGTACCTCCGATAATACCTATTGTACTTCCTCTTCCGGCTGTAAAGGTTATACCTCTGAGCGCATCGCCGCCGTCCCCGTAGCCGAAGGAAACATTTCTGAATTCAACTGCAGGAGCGCTGCTGTCTGTTTCGATATCCTGGTGATTCTTTTCCTGAACAGAGGGCATGGTATCGAATACTTCATTTACCCGTGCAGCTCCTGCAAAAGCCTTTGTAAAAATAACCACAAGATTTGATACTACTATCATAGCAAGCAGTATCTGTGTCATATAATTGACAAGGGCTATGATATCACCGGTCTGCAGAGAACCTGCATTTACATTTACCGAGCCAAACCATACTATAGCAATTATTGCCAGTTGGGCAATGATATAGGTAACCGGGCTGAGAAGTGCTGAAATTCTTCCCACACGAACGCTTGTATGGGCAAGCTCAGAATTTGCACGTTCAAAGGCATGTGCATCCTCGTCCTGTTTATTGAAAGCCCTGATTACCCGGTTGCCCGAAAGGTTTTCTCTTGAAAGCAAAGACACCCTGTCAAGCTTCCCCTGCATATCCTTAAAAAACGGCACAGATTTATGCATAACCGTATACAGAACAAATGCAATAAGAGGAGAAGCAATGAAAAAGATTATTGACATTTTCAGGTCTATTGTACAAGCCATTATAAGTGCACCGATAACAAGGAAGGGTGCACGGATAACCAATCTTATCAGCATTGCCACAGCAAGCTGCAGCTGATTTATATCACTTGTCATTCTTGTTATCAGTGACGGTGTACCGATTTTATCAAGCTCCGCATGAGAAAGGGTACTGATATGTCTGAACATAGCATTACGCAGCTTTGTTCCGAAGCCCTGAGACGCTATTGACGCCGATTTCTGGCATACAAGGGCAAATCCAAGACCCAGTGCTCCCATCAGAACCATCAGTGCTCCATGGCTGAGAACATAGGAAGCGTCATTTTTCAAAACTCCGTTATTAATGATATCAGCTGTAACAAGCGGAATAAACAATTCAAGAACTGCCTCAGTCAGCTTACACAGCGGTCCCACTATCAGCAGGACTATATAATCTTTTAAAAACCGTCTTAATCTGAACATTATTATTCCTTTCCGGCACTGTATTTTTTATGTACAGCACCAGTATTTTCGTCATAAAAACACTATTTTCACCCTTACAATACAGTCATTATCCTACCTCTAATTCTACAACAAATCCTCCATTTCGTCAACCGCCCGGCGGCCGTGCGGCCGACGGTGCCATAACGCGATGGCATCGCTTCACTACGTTACGCTCTGAATGCGCCTGACTATCTTGCTGCCCGCGGTGCTGCTGTAATTGCTTGGGTTACTTAAATTTACGCTGCTAGTCAGAATAGGGAGTCAGAAACTGTCTCACGAACAAAAACTACATTTGACGTTCAGCAACAGAGTAAAGCGTTTAAATGCGCCCCACGAAGGGGTGAGTTAAGAAAAATGGTTTCTGAAAAGCTGAATATTACTCGTCCCTGAGTTCCAAGGAGGTAACAATGAGAAAAAAGCTGTTTGTTAAAAATATGCTGATAATGTCTTTCTCTGCGCTTGTAATCAGAGGAATTGGTATGGTTTTTGCTGTGAAGGCTGCCGATGTTATGGGAGCCGGACTTCTCGGACGTTATCGGCTTACCATGGGAGTATATGCTTTTTTCGTGCTTGCTGCTACCTCAGGGGTAAGCATTACCGTAACAAGAATTGCAGGTGACCTGATTGCACAGAAAAGAGAATCCTGCGCCTGTTTTGTGCGTGACAGAGCTGCAGCGATGTCCTCTGTTGCCGGCGCAGCACTGGGTCTGCTAATGATTTGCTCATCGTTTTTTCTTCCGTGTGAGCTATTCGGCAGCGGTTCCGCAAATGCAGTAAGACTGCTTGCTGTATCGCTGCCATTTGCCGGATTCTCCTCTGCAGTGCGTGGATATTTTTCTGCAAGAAAGAAAAATCTCCGCAACGCTGCCGAACAATTTATCGAACAGCTTACGGAGCTGATTGTATTTATTATAGCCTGTGAAAGACTGGACGGTATAGGCTTTTCTCCCCTGCTTTGCGCAGCAATCGCAACTGTGGCGGCTGAAGTTATTTCTTTTCTTTACAGCGCCCTATTATTATTATCAGACCGGCGGCGGACTCCTCAGCCTAAAAAAACAGAAAAAATGTTTAGTAAAGCATTTCCAATCTATCTGCCCTGCACTGCAAGTTCAGGACTGAGGAGCGCCCTTTCACTTGCAGAAAACTGTCTTATATCCCACGGCCTGATTCTCTACTGCGGCGCTCACACCGAAGCGATGGAGGATTACGGAATTATGTGCGGAATGGCTCTTCCGTGCGTATTGTTCCCCTCGGTTTTTATTATTCCTGCTTCACAGCTTATCATACCTGAGCTTTCGGCAGCAAAAACACTGGGGCAGAAAAATGGCATTATCCATATGTCAGGAAAGCTGCTTTTCTGGGTAGTCATCTATTCACTTATTGCAATGCTTCCTTTTATTATCTTTCCCCACAGTATTGCCTCTCTTCTCGGATACCCGCCGAAAGCAGGTTTTTTCATGCGTGTACTTGCACCGCTTATTCCCCTTTCCTTCCTTGACAGTGCTGTTGACGGTATGCTGAAGGGGCTTGACTGTCAGAAGAGCTATTTCCGTATCAATGCAGCAGAGGCGCTGCTCCGGATTATCATGGCGCTTACACTGGTACCGCTGCTTGGCACAATCGGAGCAGCCGCAGTTATCCTTTTTGGAGAGCTTTTCAATGTCAGTCTCAGTCTCTGGCGATTGATAAAGGAATTGAAAAAAACAGCGGAGAAAAGTCAATGGGCTAAAACCATCAACTTTTCTCCATAATAAATCATTATTTATCAATACTCGCTGAGGGGGTCGTAGCGTACTCCGTCCTGCTGCATCTCAAAGTGAAGATGAGGTCCGGTTGAATAGCCTGTTGAACCAACATAACCTATCAGCTGTCCGGGCTTTACGGTCTGACCCGGCTCTGCCACAACTGCGCTCAGATGTCCGTAAATAGACACCTTTCCGCCGCCGTGGTCTATCATTACGTAATTACCGTAACCGCCGCCGCAGCCGCAGCTCTCAAATTTTCCGTAATCGTGTACGCATGATGAATTCGTTGCAAAAACTGTACCATACCAGCAGGCAACTACTTCTGCACCGTACACGCTGCCGTCTGCTATATCAAGTGCGCCGTGGTTATTTGAACCTCTCCATTCATCAAAGGTTGAGGTCAGATATGTATGTCCCGGGCAGGGCCATACGAATGAATCTGAATCATGACCGCTTGAGCCGCTTCCTCCTCCGCTGTTTCCGGAATCGTTATTTCCGCCGGAGTTATTATTGTTACCGCTGCTGTTATTGTTTCTGCTGCTGTTATTGTTTCTGCTGCTGTTATTGTTTCTGCTGCTGTTATTACTGCCGGAAGTGGAATTATTGTTTGTTCTGCTTTGCTGAGCTTTTCGAGCGGCTTCCTGTGATGCTCTCTGAGCCTTTAGCTGAGCCGCCTTTTCCTCATTATATGAAGCGAGGGCATCCTCAAGCAGCTTTTGTCTTGCCTCATTTTCATCAATAGATTTCTCTGTTTTCTCCTTTGATGCAATAAGCTCTTTTATGATCTTTTCGTTTTCCTTTGAAAGATCATTTACCTTTTTCTTATTATCCTCAAGCTGCTTTTTTTCATCCTCGACCTTCTTTTTGGCGTCCTTCAGCTTCTGCTGATCGTCACTGATAACAGCCATTTCATCCTGCAGTTCCTTTATCAGCTTATTATCGTATTCAGAAATACTCTGCACAAGCTCCATTTTATCAACATAATCGCCGAAATCCTTTGCCTGCAGTATTATTTCAAGAGAAGAGATATCTCCTGCGGTATATATAGTACGGAGCCTTCTTTTAAGAACATCGAGTCTGTCCTTTATCAGTAAAAGCTTATCATCAATCAGAACCTGCTTTTCATCTATCTGCTTATTGAGCTTTTTTATCTTTTCATTGCTTGCCTTTATTTTTTCTGAATAGCCGGATATCTGGGACTGCAGCTTTTTGCTGTAATCCTGCTTTTCCTTCAGGCTCATATTTGTTTTCTGCAGTTCGTTCTGCATTTTTTTGTTTTCCTGTTCAAGCTGTGAATGCTGTGCCTGAGTTTCTTCCTCATCAAGAGCAAGTGCCGTAGGCATGATCATCATTGAAACAGCAAGCAACGCCGTAAAAATGCAAAGACATCTTTTTAATCTGATTTTTTTACCAGCCAAGGATATCTCCTCCTTCCTTGCGTAGATATTTTGAAATTGAAATCGAACCCCCCAGGGCACCAATTAATATTCCTGCTCCGGAGAAGCCGAGAAGTATATTGAGCCAGATATCACTTATAGGAATAGTTGAGGTACCGATAAGTGTAATCATCCTGCCGGCTGTTTCCCTTATGGGATTATAAATTGCGATAAGTGCCACTGACGCAATAAGACCTGAAATAAGTCCGATGGCCATTGCTTCAATGATAAACGGGATACGCACAAATGTATTTGTAGCTCCCACCGATTTCATTATGCTGATTTCATAGCGCCGTGAATACATTGTCATCTTAATTGTATTAGAAATAATGAACAGTGTTACCACGCCCAGAATCATTACTATCCAGAATCCGACAATTGTAACAAAGTAATTAAGCTTTGTAAGCGTTCTTGCAATATCTCCTCTGTCACTGACAGAAGCAACCCCGTCTATGGCTTCTATTTCTTTAATGGTCTGCTTATAATTTGAAAGGTCTGCCAGGCGAACCTTATAGACATTTCCAAGGGGATTATCCTCACCCTGAAGGCTTTCATAAAGATTTCCCAGCTTATCTTTATATTCCTTGATTGCTTCGTCCTTGGAGTAATACTGACAATCCTCCACATTGTCAATTTTCTTTATTGTGGTTCCCAGCTTTATTGCATCAATATCTGACATATCATATTCAAGAAAGACATTGACCTGATTGTCATCTCCTATGCTTGAAATAAGGCTGGTTACATTCACGGAAACAAGTATCGCCGCACCAGTTATTATCAGACATGATACAAGCACTATGACAGAAGCAAGGGACATCATTCTGTTTGTCCAGATATTTTTAAGGCCTTCCTTTACAAGGTATCCGCTGCTGTTGAATTTCATTCGCCGTCCGCCTCCCTGCTTTCATTTTTATCAGCCTCGACGTCCGCCCGGAGAGAACCATCCTGAGCTCCTGAAATATCAGTATACTCATATTCTTCTGCTGCAGGAATAAGCTTGTCTTCCTTGACTTCTCCGCCGTCGATAATGATTACACGGCCGCCGAAGGAACGCACCAGCTCATGCTCATGTGTTACGATAATTACAGTAGTACCTGCCTTATTGATAGCCACCAGACGCTTCATTATCTCAAAAGACATTTTAGGGTCTATATTGCCTGTAGGCTCATCGGCAATAATCATTCCCGGATTATTCACAAGTGCCCTTGCAAGGCTTACACGCTGCTGCTCACCGCCTGAAAGCTCTCCCGGACGGCGTTTTTCCTTGCCCTTAAGCCCTACAACTGAAATAACATAATTCACACGCTTGCGAATAGCTCTTTCAGGAGTGCCTATAGCTCTCATTGCAAAAGCTATATTATCATAAACATTCATTTTTTCTATGAGTCTGAAATCCTGGAAAACTATTCCCATAGTCCGGCGAAGATATGGTATCTTTCCGGGGCGGATTTTCATAAGATCATAGCCGTTTACATTTATCTTTCCGAAGGTAGCCTTTTCCTCACGCATAACCAGCTTAAGAAAGGTACTTTTTCCGGCTCCAGAGGAGCCGACAATAAATACGAACTCACCCTGTTCAATATCAAGGCTGACGTTCTTCAATGCCTCAGTGCCGTTTGAATAGACCTTTGAAACATTTTTCAGATGGATCATATAAAAACGCTTCCTTTGTTTTCTTTTTGACGCCGGACAGAAATCCCACTGTCCAACGGTTATTTATATATCATTCCCTCAGCCCTGAAAGGCTGTTATTATGCCGATCCCGTCAGGATCACTCCCGTATTATTTCATTTCGGATAAAACGGATCCTCTTTCAATTATATAATAATATCTCCGTTTCGTCAAATAAAAACAGCAAATTCAATGAATTAAACAGTTTTCGGCACAATCTTTCCGCCGGGTAATACTACATTGTACAAAGCAGCAGCTTCATAGCTTATCAAAACGAAAACGCCCGCCCCGGAGAGCGAGCGCCTTATATAAAAAGAGAGTCCTATCATCAGTACTTAATAGGATTTGAGGAAAGGTATTTCTTTACCATGAGCGCTACCTTAAATATAATAGCATCCTCAAATTCTCTCAGGTCAAGACCTGTAAGCTTCTTGATCTTTTCAAGTCTGTATACAAGAGTATTTCTGTGTACGAAAAGCTTTCTGGAGGTCTCGGATACATTCAGGTTATTTTCAAAGAAACGCTGTATTGTAAAGAGTGTTTCCTGATCCAGGGATTCGATAGATCCTCTTTTGAATACTTCCTTGAGGAACATATCGCATAGTGTTGTAGGAAGCTGATAGATAAGTCTTGCGATACCAAGCTTATCATAGCTTACTATTGCTCTTTCGGTATCGAATACCTTGCCTACTTCAAGAGCTACCTGAGCTTCCTTAAAGGAACGCGCCAGATCCTTGATTCCTGTAACAGGCGTACCTATACCGATTACGCAGTGGGTATAGAATTCGCCGGACAGGGTATCCACAATAGAGCTTGCCAGCTTTTCAAGATCCTTGGATTCAATATCCTGCTTTATCTCCTTTACAAGTGCGATATCCGTTTCATTGATATTGATAACAAAATCCTTTGCCTTATCCGGGAAAAGATTCTGGATAACATCATATGCAGAAATATCAGTTTTTGCGGAAATCTTTATAAGCATACATACCCTGGTAACATCTGAATTGAATTTAAGCTCCCTGGATTTGAGATATATGTCACCGGGAAGGATATTATCAAGTATTACGTTCTTGATAAAATTACCCCTGTCATATTTTTCATCATAATACTGCT
This sequence comes from uncultured Eubacteriales bacterium, assembly GCA_900316485.1. Classification (GTDB taxonomy): domain Bacteria; phylum Bacillota; class Clostridia; order Oscillospirales; family Acutalibacteraceae; genus UBA1213. Next base: position 7,800 of record ONDB01000126.1, on the reverse strand, counting down.
TGATGCTGCCAAGGGAAATAGAAAGTATTGCTGCATATTTCTGAGCAGCATAGTCATTTCCGGCAACAAAAACGGCATATTCACTTCTCGGCTTGCTGCCGAAGGATTTATATGTATAGCCGTTGAGAACGAAGGGTGCAGCTGAAGTAAGCATTTCTGATGTGATATGCTCATTGACCTCACCGATCTTTCCAAGCTCGCTGCAGGCGATAACCACAGAGGTTTCGTCAATAACGCCTATGGTTCTGTCGATAGCATCCTTCATCTGATGGATTACACCCTGAAACAATCTGTTAGACATTTTTTGTTCCCTCACTTTGTTATAGTAATAAAATAATTGTTATACTGAGTCACGTCGCTATAAAGAACTGCTTCAATTGTGCAAAATGCCGCAGTATCTTTCTTCCTATATACATTTTACACAAATTTAATCAAAAATGCAACAGTTTTATCAAAATTTCATTACGAAATTTTTATAATTATACCATATTTTTTCCGCAGCAGTATGTTTTTTGCCTGTGCAGAATAAATACTGGCCGAAAAATGCATTCTTTATTCCTGTTGCTGTCTTTTTCTGCAATCTATTTGCCGAAAAAATACAATCACTTCTGACTGAGTTATTTCCTTCACCTCTCCCTGTGATATGATGAATGAAAAATGACGGTTTTCTTATCATGCGGATTTCGTGATAATGTGGACTTCAATAATAATTTACATGAATAAAACTATATCTCATTCATGCACGGCAGCATTCCGGAGAAGCCTGAAGCTCTTTTGTGCAAGTTGCCGAAATTATTGCCGGCTTTTTTCCGTGAGTCTACAACGCCTGATTTTATCAGCGTTTCACGGGTTTCGGGTTTGTTGACAAGCTGCCTTGGGTTGTAATATAATAGATATGGTAATTTATACATATATTGACCCTCCCATTTCAAGGCTGTGTCCTTTGGGAGGGGACATTTAACACATAAAATTGGGAAAGCTCAGGAGACATCTATGCCTAAACATTATTTTTTTACTATCAATATGCTTATCCGAAGCGATACAAATATAAATAATGCTATTAATTCTGTAATCGGCGATGAACATTTTTTCAGGCAGAATGTCCAGCTGGTTCTTATCGACAGTGTGGGCAGCAAGCTGTCTGCAGAAGTCTGCTCTGAATACAGCAGCCGTTATCCTGACAATGTATTTTTCATTGACGCAGAAGGCGAAAAGCCGGCTCAGGCGTATAACCATGCTGCTCCTCTTTCTGTAGGTACGTATATCGCATATACAGATAATTACGGTACCTATTCCCCAAAGGCTCTCAGCGGAGTTTACAGTCTTATAAAAAGCGGTGTGGTTCCTGTACTCTGCATACGCCCCATGCGTTCCGTTCCCCTTTCGGAGGATATACCTTATCTTGACACTATGGCAAGCGGTACTGTTCACCTGCGGGACACACCTGATAAATTTGTTCTTTTTCTCGGGGCTTATTTCTTTCATAAAAAAATAGCACTTAAGCTCTCCTTTGACAAGCGCCAGCGTTTTCACTATGATGTAAAATTCCTTATAGATGCGCTGCTTCGCCCTATGAATTATGTTTATTCGGATAAATACAGCTATACATCCTGCTGCCCCTGCGAGCTTGATATCAGAAGATATGAGCCTCAGTATTCAGCGGTATTCTATACAAAAGCAATAACCGGCTTTATTCTGCCAATGCTGAAAAAGTACCGTGAGGAAAGCTTTGTTAATTACATAATGATGTACCTCATTGAGGTCAAATTCGCCCTCAATGCTGACGATAACTACAAAAAAGTTCTTATAGGAAGCCATGTACAGGAGTTTTTCGACGCCTGCTCCGAGGCTTTGCAGTATATTGACGATACGGTGATTCTCAACCGCCGGCTGTCTGAAATGAGCGGTATTGATAAAGAACTGCCGTTTCGCTTTATCCGTATGAAGCGGAAGAATCCGGAGCTTATGCCGGAGGTGGATCTGGTTACGCCGGACGAAAATGTTGTGGGCAAATACAGAGTTTCTGAGAACAGAATTGCCGCCCTGCCTCTTTGCGGAGAATTCGTCTGTCATATTGACGGTGTTCTGCTTGCAAGGTCAAAGAATATTACTGCAAAGATTCTGACCCTTAATTTCGACAGCGAGGGCATTTATGTTGATGCAATGCTTACAGGATGCTCTTGCCTGGATGAAAATGATTACAGCATTTATTCCGTATGCAACGGAGAAAGGCGTCCTGTTATTACGTCACAGGTTTACACGCTTAAAAAGTATTTCGGTCAGTCCTTCCTTAAACGTTTTTCATTCAGGTTTTTCATACCTGTACGGGGCGGTACAAAAATAGATACCGCAAGCCTTAATTTCAGATACAGGAATCTGAGCTTCAGGATGATGCTTTCCTTCCCGGGAACATATTCAAAGCTTTCGGACGATCTTCATCATTCCTTTGCCCATTTCGGTGACAGGGTTCTTACCTACGATAAAAAAAGCAAAACTCTTGTAATAAAGCGGGCGACTGAAAGCCTTGTTGCAATTTCAGAGTCAAGGCTTACGGGAGAGATCCGAAAAAGCTCGGGATTCAGAGCAAGTCTGTATTACAGTCAGCTAAGAAAAAAAGCAAGGGTTACTGCTAAAAACAGCGAAAAAAAGAAAATACTTCTCTTTTACGAAGAAAAGGGAATCAATTACAACGGCAGTCTGCTGTTTCGGTATTTCTATAAGCACAGGACTCACGAATTTGAACCGTATATCTGCGTAAAGAGGGATTCGCCGGAATATGATTTTCTTCTGGACAAGGGCTATGACAATGTTATTGAAAAAGGCTCCCAGAAGGCAAAATCACTTGCGCTTGCTGCGGATTTCCTCTTTGCTGAGGACTGCGACCCATATGATTCACTGGGCTTTGACGAAAAGGATAAGCTTTACCTGCGTGATATGATGACAGCCATGACTATTTCTGTCAAGAATTATTTCATGACCTACGAAACTGCACAGTACAACAACAGGCTCAGAGATAATACACAGCTGGTGTTCTGTGCATCAGAAAAAGAAAAGGAAAATCTTCTTCTGCCCATATATGATTATGATGAAACAATGATAAAGGTTACCGGAAGTGCCCTTCTTGATGCGGTCAGCAGAAAGAAAGAGAAAATAATCCTTATTTCTCCGGGCAAAAGGAAGCTTTTCAAGATCTACGAAAATTCCAGCTATTACCGCTTTACTGAAAGCTCCTTTTTCAAGGCATACAACGACCTTCTGTCAGACAAGGAGCTTCTTGGAGCATGCAGGCTGTACGGCTGGCATATTGCAGTGCTTATGCCCAGATCCATTGAGAAATATTCTTCACTCTTCCCTGAAGATTCCTCGGTAAAGATCTATCCTCTGACAGAGCAGACCGAAACCGCACTGCTTACAAGAGCTTCGGCTCTTGTAACGGATTACTCGGATCTGCAGTACCGCTTTGCATATCTCGGAAAAAGCGTATTGTACTTCTTCCCTCAGGGACTGCCGATAAATTCGGAGCATAAAGGCGAGGGAATAACCAGAAACGGCTTCGGTGAGGTTATTTTTGAAAAAGAAGACCTGTGCGACCGACTTATCCGCGGAATGGAGAATAATTTCTCACGCACTGAAAAATACAAAAAGAGACGTGACAGCTTTTTTGGAAAACAGGATAAGAGCAATTGTGCCCGTATCTATGAGGAAACAATGAAGCTGATAAGGACCGTGTAACTGCTGTCCGTTAAATGCGAAAAAGTCGATGAATTCGTAACGAGTTCATCGACTTTTTGATTTATTATTCTGAATGTTATACCGGATGTATCTTGTTCTTGATATCAGCATTTTCATTAATGCCGATCTTTTTATCTCTGCGCTTTTTAAAGAATTTAGGTGCAACCTCGGGGAACTGTGCATATGTAAGCACATCCTCTTCCTGCTCGATCCACTCGGGTATCTCTGCACGAAGCTTTTCAAGCTCTGGCTCAAGAAGATCTGCCGGACGGCATTCAACTGGCTTCTGATCTCCGATAATCTTCTTGCGGAATTCAGGATCTATCGGAACAGGTGTTGTGCCGTACTTGCCGGCAACAAGATCCTTGAAACGCTCGTTGCACATCTTGTAACGCTCACCAAGCACTACATTGAACACTGCCTGAGTACCTACAATCTGTGAGGTAGGTGTAACAAGGGGGGGAAAACCTGCGTCCTTGCGCACTCTCGGAACCTCCTCGAGAACCTGGGTAAGCTGATCCTCCTTGCCTGCCTGTTTGAGCTGGCTGAGAAGGTTTGAAAGCATACCGCCCGGCACCTGATAGATAAGTGCCTTTGCATCTGTTGCAAGCATCTTCGGGTCAAGAAGACCGCTCTTGATATACTTTTCACGCAGACCCATGAAATATTCCCTGATTTCAGCAAGCTGAACAAGGTCAAGACCTGTATCATAGGGCGTACCCTGAAGTGCAGCTACCATTGATTCTGTAGGCGCATGGGATGTACCGTTTGCAAGCGGTGACATAGCAGTATCAATTCTGTCACAGCCTGCTTCAATACCCTTGAGAAGGCACATGGACGCAAGTCCTGATGTATAATGTGTATGAAGCTGAACAGGAATATCAACTGCTTCCTTGATAGCTCCTACAAGCTCTGCAGTATAATAAGGTGTGAGCAGTGCTGCCATATCCTTGATACAGATTGAATCTGCGCCTGCCTCCTGTATTCTCTTTGCATAGTCAACATAATAATCTGTTGTGAAAACATCGCCGGTTGTATAGCTGATAGCCACCTGAGCCTCTACTCTGGGATTTTCCTTTTTGGCAGCTGTTGCAGCCTTAATAGCAGTTTTCAGATTTTTGATATCGTTCAGCGCATCAAAAATCCTGATTATATCAATACCGTTTGCTACAGAGCGCTGAACGAAATATTCAAGCACATCATCTGCATAATGACGGTATCCCAGCATATTCTGTCCTCTGAAAAGCATCTGAAGCTTTGTATTCGGGCAGTGCTTGCGAAGGGTACGCAGTCTTTCCCACGGATCCTCATCAAGGAAACGTATGCAGGAATCAAAGGTAGCTCCGCCCCAGCATTCGAGAGAATAAAAACCAACTTTATCAAGCTTTTCAAGTATAGGAAGCATATCCCCCAGGGGCATTCTCGTTGCGATCAGCGACTGGTGGGCATCACGAAGAACCGTTTCCGTGATCTGTATTTTTTTCTTTTCAGTCTGAATATTTTTATTAGCCATCAGGCCTTCCCCTTTCCAAAATAGCCTTTACTTAAATACTATGAATACACTGTACAAAACCGGAACACGGGCAGAGCCATATTGCCGGTCTGTTTATCAACCAGTTTTTCCTTAGCCGAGATTTACAAGACAGGTACCTGTATTTACTGATTCTCCCTTAGTTACATTTACAGCTGTTACTGTGCCGTCCTTGGGAGCCTTTATTTCATTTTCCATCTTCATTGCTTCCAGTACCACAAGTACATCTCCTGCCTTGACAGCCTGACCAGCCTTTACAGGCACGTCAACGATTGTTCCGGGCATAGGGGAATTGATCGGGTCACCGCCGGAAGCAGCGGCAGCCTTTGGAGCCGGAGCAGCCTTGAGAGCTGCAGCAGCCGGTGCAGCAGCCGGAGCAGCGGCAGCAACAGAACCGTCTGCCTCTTCAACCTGAACGTCATATGCAACACCGTTTACGGTGATCTTTAAATGTTTCATAATAAAAATCCTTTCATTATCTGTTATTTATGAGATCCTGCAGCCTTACACCGGTTTTTACCCTCACACTGCCGGATCAGTAATTAATCCCGGTTTATCATATATATGTATTGTTATGCTTTTTCGGAAGTGTAGATACTCTCTTATCAGCAAGCATATCAAGTGCAGCAACTACCTTTGCCCTTGTTTCTTCGGGCAGTATAATATCCTGAACATAACCGTCAGCTGCTGCTCTATCTGCTCCCAGATTTTCTTCCTTGAACTGAGCAACAACATTTGCTCTCTCAGCCTTAGGATCAGCAGCGCCCCTGAGCTTTCCGCCGAAATCGTCCCCAAGCTCTACTATTGCCGCAGCTTCAGGAGAAAGCGCGCTTATGCTTGCGCCGGCCCATGCATAGGTAACATCCGCAGCGGCGCCGGTGCCTGCTGCTGCAATATAAACAGCGCCGAATGCATCACCGGTAATAACAGTGATTTTAGCAGTTGTAGCTTCCGCATATGCACCCGAAAGCTTTGCTGCTGATTTTATGCAGGCAAATTTTTCAGCGTCAAGAAGTGTTACAACAGGAATGCCAAATGCATCACAGAAACGGATAAATCTTGCAGCCTTGGCAGTGCCCTTGCCGTCAAGAACCTTATCATTAGTTGCAACAACGCCAACCGTTGCACCCTCAACAGTTGCAAGAACTGTTCTGATGCTTTTGCCGAATTCACTCTGAAGCTCAATACCGCTGTCACCGTCGATAACGGTTTTGACAACATCATCAGAGGATGATTCCGCATCATCGAATTCAACCGTACCTGCATAGTCAAGGTTATTTGAAGGAAGCATTGAAACAAGCTTTCTTACTTTTGCAATAGCCTTGTCATCGTCCTCAGCCACAAGATGAGCTATACCGTGTGATGCATTTGTTTTAGCATCAGAATCTGAACCGTCTGTATTCAGGGTAAGTCCTGCCTTTTCAGACATAACAACTATATCTCCGCTTACTGCAATAAGAGCCTGTGTTCCGCAGCAGCTGCCAAGAACAAGGGATATCTGAGGCACAACGCCCGAAAGATTTGAGCTATATCTGAGAACATCTCCGTATGCTCCGAGAAGATCGCTGCCCTGGTCTATTCTACCGCCGATGGAATCAAAAATGCTTACCACCGGTTCTCCGGTCTTGAGGGCAAGATCATAAACCTTTCTGATCTTTGCTGCCTGAGCCTTTGACATTGCTCCTCCGGAAACATCAGGATTCTGAGCATACGCAAAAACACCTATGCCGCCTATATTTCCTCTTCCTGCAACAACCTCGGCATAGCCAGAGGATGACCTTGCAAAAGAGTCGATCTCTGTAAATACTCCGTCATCAAACAGCTTTGCAAGTCTTTCATAAGCTTTTGTAGAGCTTATTTCCCCGCGGGCTGTCTGCAGAGCGTCAATTTTTGACTGAACACTCATCATTTTTTCCTCCTCAATATATATCGGCACGTATGGTATCAATTCCGGTGCTCTCATTACGGGCTTATTCATGTCTGTAATGCAATTTACACGGTTTTTCACCACATTACGCCATAATAACAAATTTCCAAATATTATTATATAATATTTTTGTCAAAATAGCAAGCACAAATTCCCCACCGCCGGACCCGTAACGCGCCGGCGAGCCGCCGGTGCCGTAACGCGATGGCCAGCGTGACGCTGGACCCGCAACGCGATGGCCAGCGTGACGCTGGACCCGCAACGCGATGGTATCGCTTCACTACGTTACGCTCTTAATGCGCCTGACTGATTGCCTGCCCGCGGTGCTGCTGTAATTGCTTGGGTTGCTTTTAACCTTTTACTCCCTCACTCAGCTGCGCTGACAGTTCCCTCGGGGAGAGAGCCTGCCTATGACACATACTAAAATTGACGTTTCGCGCCAGAGGAAAGAATGTCAACAACCCTCCTCGTCAAGATAGTATTATTAGTTTTTGTACTGAGAAATGTTAATACTCACATATAACAAATGATCACCTGCAAACTGCATATTGCACTTCACAGGTGAAATATCTCTATTATCCCTCACTCTTCGGAGCAGCCGGACAGGTGT
>ONDB01000124.1 GCA_900316485.1 uncultured Eubacteriales bacterium | reverse complement strand
GGATACCTTTACAAACAGCTACACCCCGGTGAAAAAGAATGTTACTCTTGAGAAAAAATGGGTGGATACAGTAGGTACAACCATAAACGGAACCACTACACAGGTGGATTATTCCTCATGGACAAGACCTGCTGCTATAAAGGTAAGGCTGAAGATCAAGATAGGCAGCGGTGAGTTCAAGTGTTATTCGCAGCTTAACGCTACAGAGAAGGAAAGACTGGGGCTTCCGCCAGCTTATCAGGATGAGATTGAGATCGACAGCACAACAAACAGTGACAGCGGAAAAACCTGGAGCAAGATCATAAACAATCTGCCCAAGAAGATCAATCTTACTGGTTCACCTACAGATCCCGGCAACTCAGAGGATGTGACATATTTCATTGAAGAGGTAAACAGCTACGGATATACAGATACTTATTCGTCTGCAATTACTCTTGGAGATGATAATAAGCTTACTGTAACAAACACTCTGAAGACAACCAGCATAAAGATTTATAAAGAGTGGGATGATAAAAAGTTGGATAATTCCGGCGATTATACCGGAACAGATTACAGCCATTTCACCATTACAGGAAAGATTACATCGTCAGATAATACCTATCTGAATGACAAGACATTTACAATTACCCCAACGGGATGCGGCAGCAGCAGCAATCCTCCGGCAGATTATACCGAAATAACAGGAGTTCCCATCTATAAGAAGGACGGAACAAATGCGAAATATACAATTGAGGAGCTGAATGTTGTGGGCGGCAGCCCCAATATGCAGTACGGCTATGAAGCGATAACAGGGAAATTTACTGATATTATTCTGAATGAAAATCAGGCAAATTCTGTTACCTTCAGCAATAAGCTTCCGCTTACAACTGTCAATGTGACAAAAACATGGACCGATGATAATAATACAAATTCTCTCCGTCCGGATAGTATCACCCTGTCCCTGTTCCGCACAACAGTCTCAAATCTTGCGAGAAATGGATCTGTTACAGGAGATGCATCTACCGGATGGGAGCAGGTGGGAACAGATGAAACAGTAAACGGAACCAGCAATTCAGCTGCATGGTCCCATACCTTCACTGACCTTCTGAAAAATGACCAGAACAACAACCCCTATTATTTCAAGGTCGAAGAAACAGCGGTAAAGGCATATTCCACAACATATACCCAGTCAGCACCCACTAAGCCCGACAGCACTACAAACCGTGCTGCTCTTGGAATTACCAACACCCTGATAACAAGGGATGTTGAAATTGAAAAGCAGTGGGATGACAGCGGCTACCCCAATGCAGCAAGCCTGCATTATAACATTGACTTCACCCTTACCCGTGAAGCAGATACCGGGGCAAATATTTATGTTCCCCAAAAGCTTGAATATACAGGAACACTGACAGCAGATACAACAAAACCCAACGACGCTGTGGAAACAATTACAATCCATAATGTTCCGGTTTATGACAAAAACGGAGATGTAATATCGTATACCGCATCAGAAAAAGGTAAGGCATATGGATATGAGCTTGTGAGCAATTACCCGCAGCAGGTATCTACAACGCCTGCAGGAGTATCTGATTCCTGTGTGACAAAGTATATTTTCAAAAACAAGCTTCCCGTTACCTATCTCCGGGTAAGAAAGGACTGGAAAACTGATACAGAATTCCACAGTTATCCGAAGAGCAGTATAAGCTATAACCTTACAAGGAGCGTATCAGTAAACGGTACAGAAACACCTGATAATTCCTTCAATAATGACAGCATAAACGTGAGCAGACAGATAGCTCTTTCTGCTGCAATGGAGGATATAATCTATTATGATAGTCAGACAAGCACATATACTCCGCTCCTGGTATATAATCAGAATAACAGACAGTACAAATATTCTGTTACTGAAGATAATATTGCCGGTTTTACCACCACCTATAAGGTAGGAAATGTTGAGCAGAATTATGTGTATGCCGTTAACAATAACAACAGTTCTCCCCAGACTATTGACATTATCAATACTCAGATCATAGGTGAGGTAAAGGTAGTGAAGATCGACGGATCTTATTATGATGCATATCATAATAATCCGAATTACAGCGATATCCGTATTGATGACGCACATTTCAGACTTTATATCAAGGATAACGGAAATGAAGTCAAAGTGCCTGTAGCTCTTCAGTCAGACGGTACATATAAATATAGTTATGACGACAGGGCAAATGCGGACTGCAACTGTGTTGTATCAGCTACAGTGTCCGGAGAAAAAGGCGTAATCAGGATAACAGGACTTCCGCTGAATACCTACTATCTGAGGGAGGACGACGGATACGATGCTCCTTCCGGATTTGTAAAGGATACCGTAACAGAGTATTCCTTTACGGTCAGCTCGGAATCAGCAACTACCTATGACAGCAATTTCAAAGGCAGCGGCATCCACGGTATAGGCAATGAGGAAATCCCCAGAACTATTAACCTGACAAAGGTTGACGCTGAGGATAACAGTAAAAAGCTGGAGGGTGCAACCTACTATCTGCTGAGGCTTATCCCCTTTGAGGTCAAAGTTACCAGCGAAGGCAGCCCCGGTGATTATCTTGAAGCTGCTAAGGATGCTGTCATACACAGCGGCGGCAGCTACAGCAGTGCGGTGGCTGATTACTGGGTTAACGTGGGTACCAGAACCACAAAGACGGACGGCACGATAAATGCCTTTGTCAATCAGATGTTCGGCACATATACCTTCCTTGAGGTGCAGGCACCTGTAGGTTATGAGCTTGATAACAGTCTGAGCAGCGGACTTGAACCTAAGGAGACGAGTCAACAGCTTCAGAATGCTGCATTCGTGCATCAGGATCCCCGCAAGAAGGCAAAGGTGGATATCCTTAAGCTTGACGAATTCGACAACCCCCTTAACGGCGCAGAATTCGAGCTTTGGTACAGACCGGTGCGGTATAATCCTGTAACAAACTACACCTATGAGTATACTGATCCGCCGAAGATCAATCCTCCGGATTATACTGAATCACACCTTATAACCCCGAGAACCGATAATGATTATACCCTCTCAAACATGATAGTTCAATTATCAGACGCTCCTGTCTCAGGAAATGTCTATACTCTGAATAGGCTGCATCCTGAATTTGCAGTCCAGAGTCATGTAACCTATGTGCCTGTATCAGATAATCAGCCCGTGCCGTCAGGCGGAAATACCTATCAGGACGGCGACATCTGTGTTGCAACACTGAAAACCGGCGACGACGGTCTTACCAGAGAAGTTACATTCTTTGACAGCAGCTATGTAGAAGTTGTAAACAATAAAATCGTTGTAAAGAACTGGGGCACATACTACTTCAAGGAAACAAAGGCTCCCACAGGCTACACTGCGGATAATACTTTCCTGGATATATTTGCTATTGGTGCAGAACAGGCTGATAAGACTGTCAATGTAATCAATGCAGGCAATACACGAAAAACCGGTACGGTCACACTTAATAAGACCGCTAAACAAAGCACCGGTGAATTCGGAACAGGAAGTGCAGTTCCGAATGCTGTATTCAATCTGCACAGCATTGATGAAAACGGAACGGAAACCCCATGCTATGTCACAGATAACGGTACCGGAAATTACAGCCTGGCTGCAAGCGGCACCGCTGATCTGACAACAGACAGTAATGGTCAGATCCATATTGATACACTTGCCTGGGGACGCTACGTTCTGGTGGAGAAAACAGCACCTGCAGGTTTCTCGGCAAATGATTCCGACACCAATGCTCCTAACAGGGTTTACTTTACAGTCGGCAGAAATAACTGTGCAACCGATCAGCAACTGACCTGTACGGATGAAGCGCTTTACGCCAACATCAGCATTAAAAAGAATATTGATGCACGCACAGATGCCTGGGGCGATCCCACCTTCATATTCAAGCTGCGCCAGACTCATAAACTGTATACAGACGGTACAACCCAGCAGGTTCCTGCGGCAAAGATCCGTGAACAGCTGATCAGCATGACGTTCACAGGAAGCGGACTGACCAGGACCAGTGATACTATCAGTATTGAACCGGGTATTTATGAAGTGAGCGAGATAGGCGTTGCAAGATATGATCTTACAAACGTCAGCTGGACAGTAAACGGTTCAGCAGCCGGAACAAACGATAAGAAGGCAACCGTAACAGTTCATGCAAATGATACTGCTGAAGTGACCTTCGACAACAAGCTTTCGTATTATGACAAATTTACTCAGGTCAGCGCCGAGAAGAATAAATTCGCAGGCGACAAGGGTATCAAGGTTGAATACAATACACTTGTATCCTCAGCCAATACCTCTGCTGAGATCAATAAAACAGCCCTTACAGCATTTATTATCAACAGTGACGGCGAGAAGAGAGCAATGCCTGATAAAACACAGCTGACTATAAGCTATACTGCCCGCACCGGAGATGATACAAGATTCACCGTTACGGATAACGGCAGCAAATTCACTGTAAATAATGCAAACCTGTTTGCCGATCAGACCTACGTTCTTACGGCAAGATACAAGGGCTTTGAAACCACCTTCAGTATTACCTTTGATGCAAACAGCAATACTACAAAGACTGAAAGAACAGTCGTATTCAAAGCAGATGCTGATAATTACTCTTACTTTGTGGAAGGCGGAACCAGAATCTCACAGTACAGCTTTACATTTGTTATTGATAACACAACAAATGCGGTTACTGAGGTTCGTCATAACGGTACAAAGCTCGATGATCCGGAAAGCACTTATAATTCAATGGTATTCAATATTAATGAAGCTTATATAGCTTCCAAGGAGCTTGCGGGCTGGAATGACGGCAGCACAGTACAGGCTGCGAATATGACCTATAGTGCTCTTGCTGGTGCTGTACTCAGCAGTTCTGCAGATACGATTACCTACACAGCACAGATAGGAGACATTACCACACCATAGAAAAACGCAAATGTAAAACGGCGAAGGTTTTGTGCCGCTGAGCCGGCACAAAACCCAGCCTTGAATTAATAAGCTGATTCAGCCCCCCGGGTTGATGAGTAAAAAGAAAGGAGAGCGGATAATATGACGGCAGATGCTGAAAAAATAAAAAAGAAAAAGAAAAAACGTTCTCCTGCTATGGTGGCGGCGATAGTCCTTGTGGTGCTGCTGATTGTGCTTATGCTTACCCTTGCATTTCTGACCTCCTTTGATGAGGTTACAAATGTATTTGACAGCGGCAGGGTAGATATTATTCTGACTGAGGAGAACTGGAAACCGGAAAAGGCGCATAATATCGTTCCGGAAACAGTCCTCGACAAAGACCCGAAAATCACTAATAATGAGCATAATGCAGTTTATGTCTTTCTTGAAGTGAAGGTTCCCTATGACAATATGGTTATTGAAGGCAATACAGATGCGGATAAGGGCAGTGTTGTTGCAAACGGTACAAACCCTGTTCCCATGTATAAGTTTATTGATGAAAACGACCATATGGACAGTACCCTGACAACTGCTCAGAATATCAACAGCGGATGGATGCTTCTGGGAACACCGGAACAGAATACCACAGACAAGACATATACATATTTATATGCCCATGTCAGGGAAGATCAGACGAATAAGCTTTCACCCCTCGGAGGAGGAGTGACAACAGGCAAAGCACTGTTCAATAAGATAAAGCTTGTGAATTTTAATGAAAGCTATTACAGCACAAGAGATTACAGCGTCAGGGTAAAGGCATACGGTATACAGGCTAATTTCCTTATGCCTGATAATCAGACGACTGACGACCCGCAGCAGGTCTGGAACATACTAAACAGCTGACAGAGAACCGGATATATCGGGTTCTTACAAAAAAACAGGAAGAGAGATGATAGGAATGAAAAAACACAAAAAAATACTTCTGGCTGCAGTGGGTCTGCTGACAGTTATGGTTCTTGTCTCTCTCGGACTTACAATGTCGTTTCTGACAGATGTTGAAGTGGCTGATAATATTATTACCATCGGAAATGTTAATCTGAAGCTGGATGAGGGTGCGTTTGAGGACAGCAAGGTGATTGCAGCCGGAGGAGTTCTGCCGAAGGCACCGAAAATCATCAACACCGGCAGCCGTGATGAATTTGTATTCATGCGCGTCGCAGTACCTAAAAAGAATGTTACCCTGCTTTATGAACAGAATGAAGGAACTCATAAGACAGGCGAAAAGATTGACGGTTATCCTAAAATCACAGAGATATTCAAGGTTATTGCAGACGGCAGCAACAAGACTGATATTTCAGATAATGATCCTCCGGATGTAGTGTTCAGCTACAATAAGGGCAGCACCTCCGCAGACGGCTGGGTATATCTGAAAAAGGATACTCTCACCGAAGGCGGCAAGGAGTTCGATACTTATTATTTTGGCTACAATAAAAGACTTATCTCAGGCAGCGATGCTGCAAAGGCTGAGTCTGTAACACTGTTTGATAAGATACAGCTCAAAAGCTTCATTGATGAACAGCTTAAGGATGTTACGGTTGACGTAGGCATAAAGGCTTACGGAATACAGGCTGACGAGCTTAATATTGATGGGCTGAATGACAGCTTCAGAGGCAACCTGAATGATACCCAGGTGGGAAAGGTGTTCGAAATAGTTGAGAGAAAGCAGGTAATATGATATGAAGAATAAGAAAAAGCTTATCATTATCTGCACAGGTGCTGCAGTGCTTCTGGCTGCCACCGGTCTTACTCTTGCCTATCTTGGAACACAAAGCAGCAAGGATAATAAAATCACCGTGGGATACGGAGATGTAAGCATTACCGAGCAGTGGAGCGAGCCTGAACAGCAGTCTATGCAGAATACGACACAAAAAGAAGTAAAAGTGACCAATACCGGCAGCGTTCCCTGCTTTGTAAGGGTATATGCTGAATTTTCCGACAGCAGGGTCGCAGATAAGGCCAAGGTCACCAATTTCACAGATTATTACTTATGGGCGGCTTTTAAAGAAGAGCTTGCCAAATCAACAAACACAATATCCCCCGACTGGAAATTCGTAGCAAATGACGACACAAAAATCGGCGGATATTTCTACTATACAAAAAAACTTCCGGCAGGTGAGTCTACCTCATCTCTGATAAAAGCAGTAAAGACAGATTACAGGGATGGGGCTGCTGACAGTAATATTGATAAGATACAGAGCTTCGATATTATTGTATACAGCGAAACTGTACAGACCACTGAGCTTGACGGTACGGAATACAATGATTCCGACTGGCTTGCGGCTTGGAAAAGTTTTTTGAGGGTTACGCCATAATAAGATACGTGGTCGGGAGTTGGGTTTTTACCCGGTGACGATCCTATGGCGAGGCAGACTGTAAAAAATGATCAGAAAATGCAGATTATGTGAAAGTTGGATATAAACTATTGACATAATCACGATTTTAATGTACAATCAATATAATAAGGGGTTTTGTACGATGATACGGAAACTCTGGAAAATAAAGCCAATAATGTGTTTTGACAAAGCAAAAATGATTTGTAGGCACCGATATCAAAGAACTGAGGAGAAGGTATGAAAAAAATCTCAATTGTAAAAGGAATTTTTTCTGCGGTTCTTTATTTACTTACATTTTTGATACTTGCTTTGCTTGCACTTGTATTTGTGTTTGGCATGAAGCTGTATTGTATAGAAACGGGAAGTATGTCTCCAACATACCCCGTAGGCACACTGATCATTGTGGAGCCTGTTGAATTTGAACAGCTTGACCAGGGGGATGTGATAACCTTCGTTTCCGGAGGAGTCACTGTGACCCACAGGGTTGTTTCAGTTGACAGTCAGACAAAACAGCTTGCTACAAAGGGCGACAATAACAATGTTGCCGACAGCTCAGCAGTAAGCTTTGAAAACGTAGTCGGAAGAGTTTGGCTCGGGGTACCTTTTGCAGGATATCTTGTGCTGATACTCAATACAACCTTCGGTAGGATAATGACTGGAGTATTACTGTTCGGGGTTGTGGGAATTGCACTGATACTCAGAATGCACAGAGCGTCAGAGCAGGACGACGATGAAGAAGCTGAAGCAGAGAAAGCTTAAAAACCGAGAGGAGTGATCTGCTATAAAGAGAAAGAAAGAAGCAGAGGTCACGGAAGAAACCAAAAAGATGCCGGCGGGCGCAAAGGTATTCGATACGGTATTTACTATTTTTGTATACCTGCTTGCGGCTGCAATACTGGTAGGAGCGCTGTTGTTTTCATTCAGCACATCTCCGGATAAGGCGCTTTTCGGGTACAGATACTACACAGTACTGACAGGTTCAATGTCACCGACCTATAATGTAGGGGATATGATTTTTGTACAGTTAAAGGATCCTGCTGACATTAATGTCGGAGATGTAATTACGTTCAATCCCTCTAAGGACAGCGACGCATACCTCACTCACCGTGTTACGGAGAAAATAGAAAATTATGAGGGCTCAGGCGTTATTTGCTTCAGGACTCAGGGTGATGCGAACGATGTACAGGACAGCTTTCTTATTGATGGTGAAAGAGTCATAGGCACTGTGAATTTCGGAATACCGTGGATAGGATATGCGGTACGTTTTGTACAGCTTAGATGGTACATAATACTGCCGATAGTGGTAATGATAGGTATTTTCTTCCAGCTTCTGAAAAGATATTTCCTTATTGGTGATGATGAGGACGATAAAGTCAAAGAAACATCCGGGCAAGAAACCGGGAAATATAAGGAAAATGATAATCCTGCTGAAGGGGGCGGCGAAACGCCGGTGAACGCTGAGCAGGGAGCTGATAACAAAGAAATGGACAAAGCTTCTTCCAAAGATAAAAAAAAGAAAGAGGACGAGTCCGGAAAAAAATAATATACTCCAGCGCTTAATTTCAGCATGAAACGGATAATCAAAAACAGATATGAAAGCATGCTGAAAAATTCAAAATAAAGGAGAAATGAAAAATGGCTAGCAAATCCAAGAGAAGACGCCGGGTTCTCGGCGCATCATGCATTCTTGCAGCTCTGATAATAGCTGCATCATCCTTCGCATGGTTCACAAGCAAAGACGAGGTTACCAACCGTTTGTCCGCTAACGCTGATTACGGCGTAAGCATCGTCGAGTCCTTTGCT